>JAIEQX010000001.1 GCA_019747375.1 Beijerinckiaceae bacterium
GCCGGCCATCTCGAGCGACAGCTGGGCCGCGCGGTCCGGGTGCTGGTGGAGCGCGGCGGCCACGGCCGGGCGGAGGATTTCACCCCGGTGGTCACGGGCGATACCGTCCCCGGCGGCGTGATCGAGGGCGTCGTCTGCGGTCACCGCGCAGGCAGGCTGCTGCTCGCGCCGGGCTGAAGCGTCGCGGCGCCCCGCCCCGCCCTCCATAGGTCGGCCTTCCGGTTCGGGGCCATGCGGGCTAGTTTCCAGTCCGTCCGGCTCTCGGCCGTAAAATTGTTTTCGGGAGGAATACATATGCTGCGATTCGCACTGGCTTTGGGCGCGGGGCTTCTGGCGACGGGGGCGGCATTCGCCCAGACCTATCCGTCCAAGCCCGTCACGGTGATCGTGCCCTTCGCGGCCGGTGGTCCGACCGACGTCGCGGCGCGCATCTACGGCGAATTCTTCTCGCGCACGCTGGGCCAGCAGTTCGTGATCGAGAACGCCGCTGGCGCCGGCGGCACGTCCGGCTCCATGAAGGCGGCGCGGGCCACGCCCGACGGCTACACGGTCTTCGTGCACAATGTCGCGCCGCTGGTGGCGGGCCCTTCGCTCTACAAGAGCGCGCAATATGATCCCCTGAAGGCTTTCGAGCCGATCGGCGCCCTGGCCTTCGCGGCGCATTACGTCGTGCTGCGCAAGGATTTTCCCGCCAAGGACCTGAAGGAGCTGATCGCCTACGCCAAGGCCAATCCGGGCAAGATCAATTATGGATCGGCGGGCGCAGGCTCGGCGACGCATCTCGCCTGCGTGCTGTTCGGCCAGCAGGCCGGCGTCGACATCCGGCACGTGCCGTACCGCGGCACGGGTCCGGCGCTGAACGATCTCGTCTCGGGCACGCTCGACATGATGTGCGACCAGGGCCTGAACATGATGGGTCAGGTGCCGAGCGGCAATGTTCGTCCGATCGCCATCGCGCAGGCGTCGCGCTTCTCGCGCCTTCCGGACGTGCCGACCTCGGCCGAAGCCGGCCTGCCGGGCTTCGAAGTGTCGGCCGCGACCGCATGGTACGTGCCGGCCGGAACGCCCGCCGCCGTCAAGCAGAAGCTCGCCGAGACGATGGCGGCCGCCTACAAGGATCCGGTGACGCGCAAGCGCATCGAGGACCTGGCCTCCGAAGTTCCGGCGGCCGGACAGGACACGCCTGAGGCGCTGGGCAAGTTCACGGCGTCCGAAATGGCCCGCTGGACGGAAGCCATCCAGAAGGGCGGCATCACGGCGCAGTGACGGCCGGCTCGGGCGGGTCCTTCGCGGGCTCGCCTGTCCATCCGCAGGCCCGCAGCCGCTCTTCCATGTGGGGCGGCGCGGGCGCGCACACTTCGATCGCCGGCTTGTTGTTCGAGATCGGAATGCTGACGGCCCGCGCATGCAATTGCAGCGGCATGATCTGGTCGCGGCGGCCCTCGCCGCCGTAGATCGGGTCGCCGAGGATCGGCCAGCCAAGCGCCGACGAATGCACGCGCAACTGATGCGTGCGGCCCGTCAGGGGCTGGAACTCGATCCAGGCGAGACGCGCGCCCGCGTGGTCGGCGCGTCCCAGAACCCGGTAGAGAGTCCTGGACGGCAGGCCGGCCTCGTCGACCTTCATCCACCAGCCGCGTGCGGCGTCGAGGCGGCCGAGCGGCAGGTCGATCAGGCCCTCCTGGTCGTCCGGGCCGGTCTCGCAAATGGCCCAGTAGGTCTTGGAGATCTTCCCCTGCTTGAACATCAGGCCGAGCTTTTCCAGCGCCTTGCGGTGACGGCCGAGCACGAGGCAGCCGGACGTGTCGCGGTCGAGCCGGTGAGCGAGCGAGGGATTGCGCGGCAGGCCGAAGCGCAGCGCGTCGAAATCGTCCTCGAAGCTCGGGCCGCCCTTCGGCCCCTTGTGCACGGCGACGCCCGCGGGCTTGTCGACCACGAGGATCAAACCGTCGCGATAGAGAAGGCGGGCGTTGATCTCTTCAGGCGTCATGACGTTCTTCTGTTGCCGGTCGCGCGTTGAAAAGGCTATGCGAGGGGCGGGCGGCTGTCGGCCGGCCGACCGGGCGCGCAGGCTGCGCCCTCCAGTGACATATTCGGGACAAGATGGCGAGCGACGAGGGCGACAAGACAAAGCCGCAGAAGGCTGGCTTTTTCGGACGGCTGTTCGGACGCGGCGAAACAGCCGCGCCTGCGCCGGAGCCGACGCCCGAGATCCTGACGCCGGGGGCCGAGGTCAAGCCGGACGATGCGGCCGCCGAGGCTGCGTCGGTTGCGGCCCTGGCGCCGACGCCGGAGCCCGTCGCGCCGGAGCCTGCCGCGCCCGAGCCCGAGCCCGCCCCAGCCGCCGTCCAGCCTTCCGGACCCTCTCCGGTTCCCGCGCCGCCGGCCGAACCTGCGCCGAAACTGTCGTGGTGGGAGCGGCTTCGCACCGGCCTGTCGCGGTCCTCGGCGTCGATCGGGCAGGGCATCGCCGACGTCTTCACGAAGCGCAAGCTCGACGCCGGAATGCTCGACGAACTCGAGGACATTCTCATTCAGGCGGATCTCGGCGTCGCCATGGCGACGCGCATCCGCAACGCCGTCGGGCAGGGTCGTTTCGACAAGGACATCGAGCCCGCCGAGGTGAAGCAGGTGCTGGCGCGCGAGATCGAGGCCGTGCTGACGCCGGTGGCGAAGCCGATCGCGATCGACGCCGGCAAGAAGCCGTTCGTGATCCTGGTGGTGGGCGTCAACGGCTCGGGCAAGACCACGACAATCGGCAAGCTCGCGACCAATTTCGCGCGCGACGGCAAGAAGGTGGTGCTGGCGGCCGGCGATACGTTCCGGGCCGCCGCCATCGAGCAATTGCAGATCTGGGGTTCGCGCGTCGGCGCGACCGTGGTGGCGCGGCCGCAGGGCGCGGACGCGGCCGGGCTCGCGTTCGACGCCATCCGCGAAGCGCGCGACAGCGGGGCCGACGTGCTTCTGATGGATACGGCGGGACGGCTTCAGAACCGCAAGGAACTGATGGACGAACTCGAAAAGATCGTCCGGGTGATGCGCAAGGTCGACGCCGAGGCGCCGCATGCGGTGCTGCTGGTGCTGGACGCGACCGTCGGACAGAACGCCATGAGCCAGGTCGAAATCTTCGGCCGCACGGCCGGGGTGACGGGCCTCGTGATGACCAAGCTCGACGGCACGGCGCGCGGCGGCATTCTCGTCGCCATTGCGGAAAAATTCGCCATGCCGGTCCACTTCATCGGGGTCGGCGAAGGCGCCGACGATCTCGAACCTTTTGCGGCGCGCGATTTCGCCCGCGCCATCGCCGGTCTCGACGACTGAGCGGCAGAGTCCAAGGACGCGACATGAACGACCCCAAGCCACAGATCGAACCCGCTGCGCCGGCGCAGGCCAAAATCCGGCGCCCGGCCGCGCCGCAGAATCCGAAGCTGAAGCTGCTGCTCGAGATGGGGCCGCTGGTCCTGTTCTTCATCACCAACTGGAAGTTCGGGATTTTCCCCGCGACCGGCGTGCTGATGGTGGGCGTGGTGGCGGCGCTGATCGCCTCCTGGGCGCTGACGCGGCATCTGCCGATCATGCCGGTGGTGACAGCGATCGCGGTCGTGTTCTTCGGCGGATTGACGTTCCTGTTCCACGACGATCTCTTCATCAAGCTGAAGCCCACGATCGTGAACACCATCTTCGGCACGATCCTCCTGGGGGCGCTGGCGTTCGGCAAGCCGCTGCTGCCCGTGCTGCTCGACAGCGTGCTGCAGCTGACGGACGAGGGCTGGCGCAAGCTGACCCTGCGCTGGGGCCTTTTCTTCTACGTGCTGGCGGTGATCAACGAAGTGGTGTGGCGCACGCAGACAACGGATTTCTGGGTGAGCTTCAAGGCCTTCGGCATCATGCCGCTGACCATCGTGTTCGCGCTCGCGCAAGTGCCGCTGATCCTGAAACACGAGATCAAGCAGCCCACGGAAGC
>JAIEQX010000056.1 GCA_019747375.1 Beijerinckiaceae bacterium
CGTCGCGTTTCCTTGCGCCCCGTCGGGTCGAACAGGCACAAGTCGATGGCCGTGGCGTGGGCTGAAAACACCGCAAAGTTGACGCCGCAGCCGTCCCATGTCGCGCCAAGCGGCGCGGGGCGGCCATCGTCGATGCGCAGCATTCAAAGCTCCGGGCGGAAGGTGGGCGCCAAGCGGGGGCGCCGGCGCACTCCCGCAACGCAACAACGCTGCCGTGGCCTTTTCGTTTCGCCCTCGTGTTAACCTGGCCGCAAATGCGTCCTGTTCACGCTCGTCCTGGGCGGCTAAGCTCGACGCCTCACAAAGCAGGCAGGCCGCTGAATGTCCGACACGACGAAAAGACCCAAACGCCCCACCATCACGGATCAGGAAGCGTTGCAGTTTCACACGCGTGGCAGGCCGGGCAAGATCGAGATCATCTCGAGCAAGCCCATGGCCACCCAGCGCGATCTGTCGCTGGCCTATTCGCCGGGCGTCGCCGTGCCGGTGAAGGCCATCGCCGCCGATCCGTCGAAGGCGTTCGATTACACAACGCGCGGCAATCTCGTGGCTGTAATAACCAACGGCACTGCGATCCTGGGCCTCGGAAATCTGGGCGCGCTGGCCTCCAAGCCGGTGATGGAAGGCAAGGCGGTGCTATTCAAGCGTTTCGCCGACATCGATTCCATCGACCTCGAAATCGACACCGAAGACCCCGATCAATTCATCAACGCTGTGCGCTATCTGGGCCCCACGTTCGGCGGCATCAATCTCGAAGATATCCGCGCGCCCGAATGTTTCATCATCGAGCAGCGCCTGCGCGAGCTGATGGACATTCCCGTCTTCCACGACGACCAGCACGGCACCGCCATCATCGCCGCCGCCGGCATCCTCAATGCGCTGAAGCTCACCGGCCGTGACATCAAGAAGACGACACTTGTGTGCAACGGCGCCGGCGCCGCGGGCATCGCCTGCCTCGATCTCATCAAGGGCCTCGGCTTTGCGCCCGAGAACATCCTCCTGTGCGACACCAAGGGTGTTGTCTACAAGGGCCGCACCGAGGGCATGAACCAGTGGAAGTCCGCCCACGCGACGGTCACCGACAGGCGCACGCTTGCTGAGGCGCTCGTCGGCGCCGACATCTTCTTCGGCCTTTCTGTGAAGGGCGCGCTGACGCCCGACATGGTCGCCTCCATGGCGAAGGATCCGATCATCTTCGCCATGGCCAATCCCGATCCGGAGATCACGCCTGAGGAGGCGCACGCCGTGCGCACCGACGTCATCATGGCGACGGGCCGCTCGGACTATCCAAACCAGGTGAACAACGTCCTGGGCTTCCCCTACATCTTTCGCGGCGCGCTCGACGTGCGCGCGACGACGATCAATCTCGAGATGAAGCTTGCGGCGGTGAAGGCGCTCGCCGAACTGGCGCAGGAGGACGTGCCGGACGAAGTGGCCGCCGCCTATGAAGGCGCGCGCCCGCGCTTTGGCCGCGAGTACATCATTCCCGCGCCGTTTGATCCGCGTCTCATCAGCGTCGTGCCCTCCGCCGTCGCCGCGGCGGCGATGGACTCTGGGGTGGCGCGCAAGCCCATCGTCGACATGAAGGCCTACGGCGAAAGCCTTTCGGCGCGGCGCGATCCGGTGGCGGGCGCGCTTCAGATGATCTTCCAGCGCGTGCGCCGCTATCCCAAGCGGGTCGTCTTCGCCGAGGGTGAAGAAGAGCAGGTGATCCGCGCCGCCGTGTCCTTCGTCAATCAGGGCTTGGGTTCCGCGATCCTCGTCGGCTACGAGGACCGCATCCACCAGACGGCGGACCTCGCGGGCATCGACATTTCAGGCATCACCATCGCCAACGCGCGACTGTCGACGCGCAACGCCGCCTATACGGAATATCTCTACGAGAAGCTGCAGCGCAGGGGCTACCTGTGGCGCGATTGCGTGCGCCTCATCAATACGGACCGCAACAATTTTGCCGCCGCCATGGTTGCGCTCGGCGACGCAGACGCGCTCGTCACAGGCGTCACGCGCAATTTCTCGATTGCGCTCGACGATGTTCGCCGCGTCATCGATCCGCGTCCCGGCCATCGCCTCATCGGCGCATCCCTCGTCATCGCGCGCGGGCGCACGGTGCTGGTCGCTGATACGGCGATCACCGAAATGCCCACCGCCGAAGAGATCGCGCAGATCGCCGTCGAGGCGGCGGGCGTGTCGCGGCGCCTCGGCTACGAGCCGCGCGTGGCCTTGCTCGCCTTCGCAACCTTCGGCCAGCCGCGCGGGGAACGTTCCGCGCGCGTGCAGGAGGCGGTGCGCATTCTCGACCAGATGCGCGTCGACTTTGAATACGACGGCGAAATGGCCGCCGACGTCGCCCTCAACAAGGAGGTGATGGCGGCCTATCCGTTCTGCCGCCTGAAGGACACGGCGAACGTGCTCGTCATGCCTGCGTTCCACTCGGCGTCCATCTCGACCAAGATGCTGCAGGAACTGGGCGGCGCAACGGTGCTCGGGCCGCTTATCGTTGGCCTCGACAAGCCGGTGCAGATCGTGCCGCTTGGCTCGCGCGACACCGACATCGTCAACATGGCGGCGCTCGCCGCGTTCAACGTCGGCGGATGATCGCCACAATGGCGGCGCCAAGATTGAGCGCCGCCACCAGCAGCACGGATCCGGCCAGGAGCAGTCCCGCCTCGCGGTCCGTGGGAACGCTCAGCGCAGCCCATGCGATCGCTCCGCCAAGACCAAGGCATAAAAGCCCGGTGCTCAGCGGAAACAGGACGATCACGGCGAGCGGCAATTTGCGGAACAGCGAGACGACCGCCAGGGCGCTCGACGCCAGCACCAGAAACAGGACATAGCCGCGGATCATCGCAGTCCTCGTGAAGCTGGCGGCGCCGTGGCGGATCGTTACGTCAGATGGTGACCTGCGCGCCCAGTTCGACCACGCGGTCGGAAGGAATGGCGAAGAAGTCCGTGGCGTTCGTCGCCTGCCGCGACAGGGCGATGTAGAGCCCGTCCTGCCATTTGGGCATGCCGGACGTCGGCGACATTTTCAGCGTCCGCCGTCCCAGGAAGAACGACGTCGTCATGATGTCGAACTTCAGCCCGCTCTTGCGCAGCGAGACGAGCGCGGCCGGCACGCGCGGGCTTTCCATGAAGCCGAAATGCAGCGTGATGCGCGTGAAATCGTCGGACAGCTTCTCGGTCTCACAGCGGGCGGCCGGCGCAACGCGCGGCACCTCCTCCGTGCGCACGGAGACGAGGATGATGCGCTCATGCAGCACTTTGTTGTGCTTCAGATTGTGCATCAGCGCGGCGGGCGCCACTTCGGGATCGCTGGTCAGGAAGATGGCGGTGCCCGGCACGCGCGTTGGTTTCGACTTCTCCAGCATGCGGATCAGGTTGCGCGTCGGGATGGAATCCTTGTGCGTCTTGTTTTCGAGCAGCCGCGTGCCCTTGTTCCACGTCCACATGATCGCGATCATCGCCGCGCCGATGAGGACCGGCACATAGCCGCCCTCGAAGAGCTTCAGCAGGTTCGAGGCGAAGAACGCGATCTCGATCGACAGGAAGATCGACACGAACAGGGCCGCGCCCCACACGGGCCAGCGCCAGAGCTTCCACACGACGAAGAACAACAGCAGCGAATCGACCACCATGGAGGCCGTCACCGCGATGCCGTAGGCGGAGGCGAGATTGGACGAGGTGCGGAACGTCAGCACCAGCAGGATCACGCCGATCAGCAGGATGCGGTTGACCCGCGGAATGAAGATCTGGCCTTCCTGCGTGTCCGAGGTGTGCTGCACGTCAAGGCGCGGCAGCAGGCCGAGCTGGATCGCCTGCCGGGCCAGCGAGAAGGCGCCGGTGATCGTCGCCTGGCTCGCCACCACGGTGGCGATCGTGGCGAGAATGACCAGCGGCAGCAGCGCCCAGTCGGGGGCGAGCAGGAAGAAGGGGTTCGAGAGCGCGGCGCGGTCCGAAAGGATCAGCGCGCCCTGTCCCAGATAATTGAGGATGAG
>JAIEQX010000144.1 GCA_019747375.1 Beijerinckiaceae bacterium
GTCGCTTCTCGGAGCAACCGTCGCCGGCATGGCGGAAGTCGAAGCCTACGAGATCGATCTCGCACGCCCGGGACATCCGACGCACCGGCTGATCCTGAACGCCCATAAACTCGATTACGGCGAGGGCGAAAAGGTCCGACTGCTGCTGTCGATCGTGGATGTCACGCAGGCTCGCTGCAACGAAAAGCTCAAGGACGAGCTTCTGCTGGAGAAGGCCGTCCTTCTTCAGGAACTGCAGCACCGGGTCGCCAACAGCCTCCAGATCATCGCCAGCATTCTCATGCAAAGCGCCCGCAAGGTCGTGTCGGAAGAAGCGCGCGGCCATTTGCGGTCCGCACACGACCGGGTCATGTCGATCGCATCGGTTCAGCAGCAGCTTGCGGCCTCGAGCCTGAACGAGGTCGCGCTCCGGCCATATCTCGTTCAACTCTGCCACAGCCTTGCCGCCTCGATGATCCGCGATCCGTCCATGCTGGACGTGGCCGTCGACTCGGATGAGACGTCGGTCATGCCCGATATTTCGATCAGCCTCGGCCTGATCGTGACGGAACTCGTCATCAATGCGCTGAAACATGCCTTTCCCGAGGGACGTACAGGGCGGATCACCGTCGGCTACCACGCGGACGGCGACGCCTGGACGCTGTCCGTCAGCGACGATGGCGTGGGGATGCCCGCCTCGCCGCAAAAGGCCAAAGCCGGCCTGGGAACGACAATCGTGGAGGCTCTTGCAAAGCAATTGCATGCCGCCGTGACGGTCAGTTCCGCCAATCCCGGCACTCAGGTCACGATCAGGCATTCGGAGGCGATCGCCTTGGCGATGGAGCTGAGAGGCGAACCGCCCGTAACGGCCGTTTGACGCATCGAGCTCACGCTCCGCGAACGGGGAGCGTGCGGCCCGCGCGTCCGGGCCAGAGGCTTTGCCTCCGCCTCAGGACCGCTCGCGCAGCTTCGCCTCGTCCCAGAGCGCATCCATCTCGTCGAGGCTCGCCTCCTTGAGGCTGCGCCCGCGGCTCTCCAGCGCCTGTTCGATATAGGCGAAGCGCCGCTCGAATTTGGCGTTGGTGGCGCGCAGCGCATCTTCGGGATCTGCCTCGGCGTGTCGCGCCAGATTGGAGACGGCGAATATCAAGTCGCCGATTTCGCCCCGCATCGCAGCCGTGTCGCCGGCTGCCGCCGCCTCTTCGAATTCGGCGATCTCTTCCTTGATCTTCCCGATCACCAGCCGCGCGTCGTTCCAGTCGAACCCGACCGTAGACGCTTTCGCCTGGAGTTTGACCGCGCGCGTCAGGCCGGGCAGGGCGTGCGGAATGTCCGACAGCAGCCCCTTCTTCAGCTCCTCGCCCCCGCGCCGCTCGGCGCGAAGACGCTTTTCCTCGGCCTTGATGCGCGCCCAGGCGGCCTTCACCTCTTCGGGCGAAAGGTCGCGTCCGTCCCCGAACACATGCGGGTGGCGGCGGATCAGCTTGGTGGTGATCGCCTCGACGACATCCGGAAAGGCGAACAGGCCCGCCTCTTCGGCGATCCGCGCGTGGAACACGACCTGCAGCAGCAGGTCGCCGAGTTCATCCGTCAGGTCGGCAGGGTCGCCGCGCTCGATGGCGTCCGCGACCTCATAGGCCTCCTCGATCGTGTAAGGCGCGATGGTCTCGAACGTCTGTTCCAGATCCCAGGGGCAGCCGGTCTCCGGCGTCCGGAGCGCCGCCATGATCTCGATGAGACGGGAAATGTCGCGGTCAGGTTTCATGTCGGTCAGGTTTCATCCAGGCCGGCGCGGCGCGCAAGCGGGTCGGTGCGGGACGGGCGGAGACGCAAGCATCAAAACGAAAAAAGGCGCCCGAAGACGAGCGCCTTTTCGACCGGAACGTGGCGTTCCGGTGCAGATGACGGACGGACGAGCGAGCCTGTATCAGGCCAGATCGATCGAGACGGCCTCGCGGCCCTTCGGCGTTTCGACGACCTTCATGGAAACGGCCTGCCCTTCGGGCAGATGCGCGATTCCGGAGGGGCGCAGGATCGAGATATGAACGAAGACGTCCTTGCCGCCGTCGTTGCTCGCGACGAAGCCGAAGCCCTTCGCGTCATCGAACCATTTCACGGTGCCGGAGATCTCGGTCGCCGTGGAGACGTCGGGCATCCGGCGCTGCGGGCGCGGGCTGTCGAACGAGCGGGCGGCCGGGCGGACTTCGGCGGCGGTGGAAGTGTCGACTTCCAGAACCCGCGTGACCTGAGCGCCCTTCATGCCCGAACCAACGAGCACTTTCAGTTTGGCGCCGGGCGGAACCGTCTCATAGCCCGCCGACTGCAGCGCGCCAATGTGAAGGAACGCATCGCCAGCCCCGTTTCCGAGCTCGACGAAGCCGAAGCCTTTGTCGCCCTTGAACCACTTGACGGTGGCGTCGACGGGCGTACCCGTCGGGGCAGCTCCCCCCATTTCGGGAGCCGGGCTGCCAAAGCTGGCGCCGCCACCGAATGCCGGGCGAGACGGACGGCTCGGACGCGAATCGTAGGACATCGGTCCATCGTCGTCGAACCCCCGCTTTCTGGGGCCCCGGAAATCTTTACCTTTGCTCATGATACCTGCTCGTCTCCGACAATCTGCACTAAGCCCGTGGTCCGTCTTCAGAATTCTAAACGCAACAATCCAGCCAGGAGGTGCTCCCGACTGGTTTCGATCATCCCGGCGAACCGGAAGTCTCGCATTCTCAATATGGGATGCGCGCACCTGTCGCACTTGTAGCAGTAAAGTCGCGCCTGCGCCATGACTTTCACGTCCGGATATAAAAAGACTTGACGCGACAAAACGGCTTGCTCGACGCAGCCGATCGCCGACTGAATCGTTCTGGCATAGGTGGATTCGACGCGAAATTTCGGCGCTTTCGGCGCCAGATCATGAGGAAGTCAGATGGGAATGTTGGTCGACGGCGTCTGGAAGACGCAGCAGCAGGGCTTTGCTTCGGCCGATGGCCGCTTCAAACGCCACGACAGCCCGCTGCGCAACTGGGTCACGCCGGACGGCCAGCCAGGACCCAGCGGGGAGGGCGGCTTCATCGCCGAGCCGGGCCGCTACCACCTCTACGTGTCGCTGGCCTGCCCCTGGGCGCACCGCACGATCATCATGCGCAGGCTGAAGGGCCTCGAGGACATGATCAGCCTTTCGGTCGTCCACTGGCTGATGGGCGACCACGGCTGGAACTTCGAACCGGGGCCGGGCGTCGTTCCCGATCCTTTCTTCAACGCCCATTTCCTGCATCAGGTCTATACCGGGGCGGAAGGCGCCTATACGGGGCGCGTGACCGTGCCGGTCCTCTTCGACAAGACCCAGCGGCGGATCGTCAGCAACGAATCCGCCGAAATCATCCGGATGTTCAACAGCGCCTTCGACGCCGCCGGCGCGGCGCCGGGCGATTATTATCCGCAGGCGCTCCGGCAGCGCGTGAACGACAGCAACGGACGCGTCTATGAGACCCTGAACAACGGCGTCTACAAGGCCGGCTTCGCCGAGAGCCAGGAGGCCTATGAAGAGGCCGTCGGGCCCATGTTCGAGACCCTCGACTGGCTCGAGCAGACCCTGGCGGAAACCCGGTACCTATGTGGCAACGTGCTGACGGAGGCCGATATTCGGCTGTTCACGACGCTCGTGCGCTTCGACGCGGTCTACGCCTCGCACTTCAAGTGCAACCTGCGCCGGATCGCCGATTATCCCAATCTGCAGGGCTATTTGCGCGACCTCTACCAGACCGACGGTTTCGCCGGAACCGTCGATTTCCACCATATCAAGCATCATTATTTCGAGAGTCACCGGCACATAAACCCGACCGGAATTGTCCCGGTCGGCCCGCTGCTGGATCTCGATGCGCCACATGGCAGAGGCGCCTGACGCGCCAACCCTGACTTCCGTTCAGGCCGTAGCGCGCAGCGAGCCGCTGGACCGCGGCGACGCCGCGCTGAGCGCCGGCGGATCGTCGGGCCGCGAAATCGAATGACAGCGCGGCGAAAATTCAGTCGGGATTT
>JAIEQX010000224.1 GCA_019747375.1 Beijerinckiaceae bacterium
GCCCCCGCAGCGCCTCAGAAGCTGACCGTTCGCTTCACCTGGAAGCTCAAGGGAGAATATGCGCCTCTCTTCGTGGCCCTGGACAAAGGCTATTACAAAGCAGAAGGCCTAGATATCGATCTGGCGGAAGGGTCTGGCGCCCAAACGGTGTTCAAACTGCTCGCGAGCGGCGCCGAAAAAGTAGGCTACGGCCCCGCCATTGCGGTTGCTCAAGCGGTCAGCGCCGGTTTGCCCATCAAGGTCGTGTCGGTCTACCAGAGCCGGACGCCCATGGGGGTCATTTCCTTTCCCAACATGCCGCTCAAGACTCCGAAGGATCTTGAAGGCAAGAGCATCGCGATCTCGGTTGGCGAGACCTTCGGCGACATGCTGAAGCCCTTCACGGCCACCAACGGGGTCGATTTCGAAAAGATCAAGAAGGTGCAGATGGAATCGTCCGCTCGCACGTCGCAGTTTCTCAATCGCAACATAGACGTCATGTCGGTCTATCTCAGCAATGAGCTGCCGCAGCTTGAGAAGCGCACCGGCGTGACCTTCAACGTTCTGAAAGTCTCGGATTTCGGCATGAACCTGCTCGGCGCCTCGCTGATCGTCAGCAATGACTTCGCCGCCAAGGAGCCCGAGACCCTGCGCAAACTGCTTCGTGCGACCGCCAAAGGTTATGCGGACGCCATGAAAGATCCTGCGATGGCCGCCGCCACGATGGCCAAATACATGAAGGTGCCGGAGCAGCCCGATGTCCTTCAAAAGCAGGTCGAAGCCACAGTGGTCTCGACGAACGCCCCGGCCGGAAAGCCGATCGGCTGGCAGAGCGAAGACGACTGGAAGGGCAACCTGCAATTGCTCAAGGACACGGGCGCGATCACCGCGGTGAAGCCCCTGACAGACTATTTCACCAACGAGTTCGCAAACTGATGGCGGATGTCCTCCAGCAAACGCTGCCAGACGAGCGGACGTCGCGATCACGAGCGTGGTTCTCACAGAACCTGCCCGTGATCGCTATCGTCATAGCATTGTTCCTGGGTTGGGAACTGGCTGTCCGGCTGCTGAACGTGGCCGAATATGTCCTGCCCGCTCCCTCGGTCATCATCGCCAAGATGGTCTCGTCGTGGGAGTTGCTGCTTGTCAATGCGTGGGCCACCACGCTCGAGATCCTGCTCGGGTTCGGCATGAGCGTGTTCATCGGCATCCCGCTCGCGGTTCTGGTCGTCTATTCGCGCGTGTTCGAGCGCGTCGCCTTCCCGCTGATGGTGTCTCTCCAGACCATTCCCAAAGTGGCCTTGGCGCCGATCCTGGTCATGTGGCTCGGCTACGGCATCATGCCAAAAGTGATGGTGGCCTTCCTGATTTCGTTCTTTCCGATTGTCATCAACGCCGTCATCGGCATGCGATCCGCCGAGAAGGAGATGATCTACCTTGCGCAGTCGATGGGCGCGAGCGAGTTGACAACTTTCCTGAAGATCCGTCTGCCGAAGGCTTTGCCCAGCATTTTCGGCGGACTGAAGGTCGGCATCGGCCAGGCGGTCGTCGGGGCCACCGTCGGCGAATTCATCGCGGCGGAAAAAGGCCTCGGATATCTCCAACTCATCTCCCAGGTACGGCTCGACACGCCATTGCTGTTCGCAGCCGTGGTCATGCTTTCACTGATCGGCGTCACCTTGTTCAACATCATTGCCTGGCTGGAGCGTGTTTGCCTGCCATGGTCCCGCCTGCGCACGGAGACGGATTCGTGAACGCCCCTCAGCCCTCCATTCGCGGAGTCTCGATCGACGTCCGCGGCGTCACCAAGCGCTACAAATCGGCGCGTGGAGAGCCTATCCAGGCTCTCGAACTTGTCGATCTGGACATTGCGCCGGGCGAGTTCATCTCCATCGTAGGGCCGAGCGGCTGCGGCAAGTCTACGCTGATGATGTTGGTCTCGGGCCTCATTCCCGTTTCGAGCGGCGAGATCCGTGTCGACGGCAAGCCGATTTTTGGCGCCGTCAAGCAGGCGGGCATCGTCTTCCAGCGCGACGTGCTGCTCGACTGGCGCTCCGTGCTGGACAACGTCATGCTGCCGGTCGAGATCAAGAAGCTCGACCCGAAGACCCATCTCGTCAAGGCGCGCCAGTTGCTCGCCTCCGTCGGGCTTGCAGGTTTCGAAGATAAATATCCGGGCGAATTGTCTGGAGGCATGCGGCAGCGCGCGTCGATCTGCCGGGCGCTCGTGCAAAACCCCGGACTTCTTCTGATGGACGAGCCCTTCGGAGCGCTCGACGCGCTGACGCGCGAGCAGATGAACGTCGACCTGCAGCGTATCTGGATGCAGGAACGCAACACTGTCGTCTTCATTACGCATTCCATCGAGGAGGCCGTGCTGCTGGCCGATCGCGTCGTCGTCATGTCAGCCCGCCCTGGGCGGATCGCAGACGTGCTCGAAATCGACATGCCACGCCCACGCGGGTCCCATTCGCGCAGCGATCCAGCCTTCCTGCATCATGTGGAGAAGATCCGACGCCACTTCATGGCGCTCGGCATTCTGTCCGAGGCGTGAAAATCAAACGGTCTCTGCGCTGACGAGCCGGCCGGCGCGAAAGACGCGCCTCTCGGCCGGCCGGCGCGCCAGCGCGTCGTCAAATGACGTCGCCGGAATGAGGACGATGTCGCGCGTTCCTGCCTCAATGCAAGCGACCCCGTCACAAAGCGCGGCGGTGAGCGCCCGTTCATCATCGAGATGGAGAGTGAGAGCGGCGAACAAACCCGTGTCGAGCATGTCCCCGTCCCCGAAGGGAAAAAACCAGTCCCGCACATTGTCGGTGCCCAGGCGCACCCGCCCGCCCGCGGCGGCCGCCTCGCGGGCCAGGGTGACGCCACGCAGTCTTGGCGTGCCTGATCGACGGTCCTGAAGAAACAGGTTTGTCTCCGGAAGGGCGATCAGCGTGACGCCAGCCTCAACGATTTCATCGACAAGACGCATCGCATCCTGCTCGTCCAGAACCGACAGCGCGCATCCGTGGCTGATCGTAATGCGGCCCGCAAGCCCGCGCGCTTTTGCAGCTGAAAGAACACGAGCCGTCAGGGTCGTGTTGGCGTCGAGATGTTCGTCAAGATGCAGGTCAACCGGGAGCCCATATTCCTCGCTGAGATCAAGCACGCGCTCCAGCGCAAGCTCCGGCGCCTTGCTCGAGTTGAGGGACGCGCCGATATAGGCGGGCTTCATTTCGAGCGCGTCGCGCAGGCGCGCAACAGAGCCGACTTCGGCAAGATCGTTACGTGACGTCGAAAACGCGATCACATCGACATCAAGCCTTCCCTTGACCGCCTGCCGCGCACCCAGCACGCCCTCCATGGATTTGAAGCCGACGATAGGATCGACATCAGTATGGGTGCGCAGGCGCGTGACGCCGTGGCCGATGGAACGCTCGAAGAATCGCCGCGCCCGACGTCGTACATCCGGAGTCGTAAAAGCCATGCGGGCGGCAGCCGACGCCGCCAAGGCGTCTTTCAGGCTCTTGGGCCGCGCATTCGTCACCGTAAAGGCGCGATCGGCATGCGCATGCAGATTGGCGAAGCCCGGAAAGGCGACAAAGCGTGCGTGCGCGGCCGCCGATACGCTGATATCGGCGACGCCGAGTGGTCCCAGTTCAATGTCAAAGACGCCCTCGCGGCCTGCGAGCGCGACGGCCGTCAATCGAGAAAAGGGTCCTTCGACGTCAGGCATTTTGATCTCCGCTCAATAACCCTGGGGTCCGAAGATCTCGATACCGAGCTTGCATTCGAGTGCCCGACCGAAGCGGTATTTCATCTCGGGCCCTTCGTACGTCATCGGCGGGGTGCCGAGGAAGGACGTCTCAGGCTCGACGCGCAAGGCGACGAAATGCGGTCCGTCTCCCATGGCTATCTCGGGCATCTGCGCCTCGAGGTCAGCAAGATTGTCGATGGATCGCGCGCGAGGAATGCCTGCCGCCTTCGGTAGCGTCCACGGAGGTGGTGTAATTTCGGTCTGGATCGACGGTGTATTTTTCTGTCGATTTCTCAGCGGGCTGG
>JAIEQX010000366.1 GCA_019747375.1 Beijerinckiaceae bacterium
GCGATGGCGTTGAATTTCGCATTGATCCGGGTGCCCAACAGCGACACGGAGCCGATGATCACGACCGCGATGAGGCCTGCGATGAGGCCGTATTCAATTTCGGTGGCGCCGGATTCATTGGCGAGAAAACGCTTGATAATCGAGGCCATGTTGAAACTCCTACTCAAAAAAATCTTCCCGAAAACCGGGGGTCAAATGCAGTACCTGGAAATGCCGAGACTCAGCTCAGGAAGCCTCGCGAAGTCAGCCATAAAAATGGGCTTCCTCATGACGTGGAGGATTACATAGCAAACGCTAAGAAAGACTTTAAGATCAGCGGCCGCTGAGGAACCCTGCGCAAGTGTAATCTTGCCTCTTGAAAAAATGTTGTTTGCTCAATGGTTTGTCTGCATCGGAAAAAATTGACCATTTCTCGTTCTTCATTATCTCTCCCGCCATGCCCGCGCCACCTGGTCCTCGAGCGGGCGGATCAGGTAGGACAGAACGGTGCGGTTGCCGGTCTGGATGAAGCTCTCGACCGGCATGCCGGCGACGAGTTTCAGTCCGTTCAATCGGGCCAGCTGGCCGGGGGCAGGGGTGATGCGAACGGTGTAATAGGTCGCGCCTGTCTTCACGTCGGCGGTCGTGTCGGCCGAAACAAGACTGACCTCGCCTTCGAGTTCGGGCGTTGTTCCCTGATTGAACGCCGAGAAGCGCAGCACGGCCTTGTTGCCGGCCCGCACCTGGTCGATGTCCTGCGGGGCGATCTTGGCCTCGATGGCGAGCGCTTCCGATTTCGGAACGATCAGCATCAATTGTTCGCCCGCGCCGATCACGCCGCCGACCGTATGGATCGACAATTGATGGACGACGCCGTCGAGCGGCGCGCGGATGTCGACCCGTCGCAGTTGGTCTTCAGCCGCGACGCGCTTCTCTGTGAGTTCCGATAGTTTGCCGCGAATCTCCGCGAGGTCGCGCCCGACCTCCGTGCGCAGGTCCTGGTCGATCTGCAGGATCTGCAACTCCGTCTCTGTCACCCGTCCCTTGGTCTGCGCGACCGCGGAAACGAGCGCGCCGCGCTCGCCGTCGAGACGGGCCGCATCGCGCTCGAGCGCCGTGACGCGGTTGATCTGCACGAGGTTCTTTTTCCAGAGTTCGCGAACGCCGACCAGTTCCTCGCCAAGCAGCGCGATCTCGCGCTCCTTGGCGCGGATCTGGTCTCCCATGCCCATCACCTGTTCGCGCAATTGCTCGATGCGCTCGCGCAGCTGCGCCTTTTGCCCCTGCCGCGCCGTGACGCGCAGGTCGAACAGCCGTTGCTCTTCGGCAAGCAGGCTCTGCACCGACGTTTCCTGGCGTCTGCTCGTCAGTTCATCGGGGAAACGCACGAGGCTCCGGCCGTCCTGCTCGGCCTTGAGCCGCGCCTGCCGCGCCATGAACTCATCCATGCTGCGCATGAGAACCGCCAGATTGGCGCGCGTGATCGTGTCGTCGAGACGTCCCAGCACGTCGCCGGCGCGCACGTCGGCGCCGTCCCTCACATTGAGTTCGGCGAGCACGCCGCCCGTCGGGTGCTGCACTTTCTTGACAGCGGAATCGACCACAAGCGAGCCGCCCGCGATGACCGCGCCGGCAAGTTCCGTGGTCGCGGCCCAGCCGCCGATGCCAAAGCACAACAGGCCCGCCGTGATGGTTCCGCCCGCCAGCGCACGGCGAAGCGAGCGTTGCGTCGCGGGTCTCATCGAAGCATGCGTCTCGGCGCCCATCAGGCTGCTCCCGCCGCGGCGGTGCGCGGTCTTTCATTCGGCGCGGGCCGGGTCATCTTCTGGAAAATTTCGTCCTTCGGTCCGAAGGCCGTGACGTCGCCGTTCGACATGACCAGCACTTTGTCGACCGAGGCGAGGGCGCTCGGCCGGTGTGCGATCACGATGGCGACGCCGCCGCGCTGGCGCACATGCGTGATGGCGCGGGCCAGAGCTTCGTCGCCATCGGCGTCGAGATTGGAATTGGGTTCGTCGAGCACGACGAGGAACGGGTCGCCATACAGCGCGCGCGCCAGCGCGATCCGCTGACGTTGTCCGCCCGACAAAGCATGCCCGGCTTCGCCGACGCGCGTTTCATAGCCGGCCGGCAGCCGCACGATCATGTCGTGGACCCCGGCCTGTTCAGCCGCGCTGATAATGGCCTCCGGGTCGGCGTCGGGCTGGAAGCGGGCGATGTTCTGGCCGATCGTGCCTTCAAGCAGAAGGTTGTCCTGCGGCAGATACCCGATATGCCGTCCAAGGGCCTCCGGAGACCACTGGTCCAGCGTGGCGCCGTCGAGGCGCACGGAGCCGCGCAGCGGCGTCCAGACGCCCACCAGCGCCCGCGCCAGCGAGGATTTGCCCGATGCGCTCGGGCCGATCACTCCGAGCGCCTCGCCGCTTTTCAGTTCGAAGTTGACGTTCTTGACGACGACGCGCCGGTCGCCCGGCGGCGAGAGCGCCAGCGCATCGACCTGCAGGCGGGCCGCCGGCGCCCGCAAGGGCAAAACGGCGTCGGGTTCCGGGAAGGTCGCCATCAACGTGCTCAGCCGCGTCCAGCTCTGGCGCGCGGCGACGAAATTCTTCCAGTGCGCCAGCACGAGCTCGATGGGCGCCAGAGCGCGCGCCGACAGGATGGAGCCCGCGATGATGATGCCGCCCGTCGCTTCGCCGCGAATGACCAGATAGCCGCCGACGCCCAGCACCGCCGATTGCAGCGCCATGCGGGCGGCCTTGGAAAAGCCCCCGAGCGCGCCCGCGACATCGCTGGCGCGATCCTGCGCGTCGAGATGGCGTCGGTTGGTCTCGTTCCAGATCGTCCCGATGGCGCGCGACATGCCCATGGCGGCCATAACTTCGGCGTTGCGCTGCGCGGCCTCCGCCAGGCCGAACCGCGACACGCCTTCGATCGAGGCTTCGGTCAGCGGCTTGCGGGTGAAGGCTTCCGCCGCAATCGTGAAGACGATCAGCAGCAGCACGCCCGCCACGGCCACCAGCCCGATCAGCGGATGGAACAGGAAGCAGATCGTCAGATAGAAGGGCAGCCACGGGAGATCGAAGAAGCCCAGCGGCCCGCCATTGGCCAGGAAGCTGCGCACCTGATCGAGGTCTCGCATGGGTTGCAGGCCGGCCCGGCCGGCGCGTCCCGCCAGCGGCAATCCGGTGACCAGCGCGAAGACCCTGGGACTGAACTTTTCATCGAAGGCGCGCGACAGGCGCACGAGAATGCGGCCGCGGAAAAAGTCGAGCGCCGCCTGGGCGCCGTAAAGGGTGAGCGCCAGGATCGAGATGGCGATGAGGGTCGGCACGCTGCGGCTCGGAATGACCCGGTCATAGACCTGCAGCATGTAGAACGAGCCGGTGAGGTACAGCACGTTGATGAGCGCGCTGAACAGCGCGACGCCGATCAGCGCGCCCTTCAGCATGGGCATGCGCGGGCCGCGCGCCGGGCTCGAGCCGCCATTGTCTGGCCGCATGCTGTCGTCTCCACGCCATCGCGCCCGGCCGTTCAGGCCGAGCTTCTGCTCGTGTGAACCTCGCTCATGCGGGTTAATCTGGGGCTAACCTGCGCACAGAAGACCTGTGCGAGATCGGCTCAGCGCTGCTGTGGCGGAGGAATCGGATCAGAACGCCGCGGTTTCCCTTGCGGAACCAGCCGGAATCGAACCGGGCCCGAGGCCCAGTCCCAGGGCTTTTGCAGCTTCGGGTCGCAGGGTGTCAGGAGCGTCTTGCCCTCGGCGTTCGCCACTTCGAACACATAGCCGGGCTTCTCCATGCCCGAGCAATTCGCCCATTGGTCGAAGCTCACCCAGTCGGTCATGGCGGGTTCCCTGCTCATAGATAGAAGTCGGAAACCGAGAGCGTCTGCACATTGGCGATCTGGATCTGGAAATCCGCCACCCGGTCGCCGTTCACGTCGCCCGACAGCACGCCGTTCTGGAACTGCAGCTGCCCGCTGACGCCCGAAAAGGCGTTGCCGCCAATATAGCTGAACGCCTGATCATAGGCGAAATTGGTGCGCGCATCGATCGACCG
>JAIEQX010000383.1 GCA_019747375.1 Beijerinckiaceae bacterium
CCGAGGCGCTGAACCCGGATAGGCGTCCGCCATGTTTCATTGCCCCCGCGGCTGCGCCGCAAACCTCTGGCCTGCCTGCCCGATCCTGACATAAAAAAGGGCCGGCGGAGATAAGCCCGCCGGCCCTTTGCTTTCAGCGCACCGGCGGCGCGTATTGGATGCCGCCCTTGTTCCAGAGATTGTTCAGGCCGCGCTTGATCTTGAGCGTCGAACCCTCGCCGACGTTGCGGTCGAAGACTTCGCCGTAATTACCCACCGCCTTGACGATCCTGTAGGCCCAGTCCTTGCTCAACCCGAGGCCCTTGCCAAAGTCGCCCTCGACGCCGAGCAGACGACGAATTTCAGGGTTGGTGGACTTCAGCATCTCGTCAACGTTAGATTTTTTCACACCGAGTTCCTCGGCGTTGATCATCGCGTAATGGGTCCAGCGGACGAGGTTGAACCAGGCGTCGTCTCCCTGTCGCACAGCTGGTCCCAAGGGTTCCTTGGAGATGACCTCGGGAAGGACGACATGCTCGTCGGGATTGACGAGGCGAAGGCGCGAGGCGTACAGGCCCGAAGCGTCGGTGGTGTAGGCGTCGCAACGGCCGGAATCGTAGGCCTTCACGGCCTCATTGATGTCTGCAAAGGCAACGCCTTCGTACTTCATTGAATTGGTGCGGAAAAAATCCGCCATGTTCAGTTCGGTCGTGGTGCCCTGCTGGACGCAGATGGACGCGCCGGAGAGTTCAAGCGCCGAAGCGATGTTCAGCTTCTTGCGGATGAGAAAACCCTGGCCGTCGTAATAATTGACGCCGGCCCAGAGGAGACCGAGTTCCGCCTCGCGGGACTGCGTCCACGTGCCGTTGCGCGACAAGACGTCGATCTCGCCCGACTGCAATGCGGTAAAGCGATCCTTGGCGGACAGAGGGACGAACTTCACCTTGGCGCCATCACCAAAAATCGCCGCTGCGACGCCACGGCAAAGATCGACGTCCAGTCCCGTCCAGTTTCCCTTGTCGTCCGGCAAGCCGAAGCCGGCGAGACCGGTGTTCGTGCCGCAGGTCAGGACACCCCGTTGCTTGACCTGCTCCAGCGTTTTCGATCCCGACTGCGCGTGCGACGCTGATGCGAATGCGCCGAGTGCGGCCGCCGCTACGAGCGTGGTGACAAAACGTTTCATCCGGTGGGACTCCAAAATCTGGCTTGCGCCTGAAAAATATGTCAGTCAGTCGAATGTCCGGTCGCCAGAACTCGCCTTCCCCGCCAGGCCGGTATGGCCCGCCGGGACGTGTGAGCCAAGGACCTGGCGCCTTCGCGGTCGGCGCTTCCTGAAGCTTCCGCCGCGCCGACTGAACGTATCACAAGCGACTTTCGTACCACGGTCAAGGGTGGCTCCCGACCGTCTTTCAGGGGATGGCATGAGCAAACTGAGCGACGAGACACGCAAGTCTTTGCGGACGCGCACGAGATTGATCACGGCGGGTCGAGAGCCCGAGGAACAATTCGGATATGTGAATACGCCCATCTATCGTGGGTCCACAGTCCTTTCGCCAACAGTGGCGGCCCTGAAGGGGCGAAAAGCGCGGTTTACATACGGCACAAAGGGGACTCCGACGACGGAAGCGCTCGAATCCGCGTGGAGTGAAATCGCAGGCGCAGCCGGAACGGTTCTGGCCCCCACGGGTCTCGCCGCCGTGACGTTGGCGCTGCTGACGGCAGTCAAGAGCGGCGATCATATTCTCGTCACCGACTCCGCCTATCAGCCGTCGCGGCATTTCTGCGATACGATCCTGGCGCGCATGGGCGTCGAAACCACTTATTTCGATCCTACTCTCGGTGCGGGCATCGCCTCACTCATCCGAAACAACACCAGCGTCGTGCTGACCGAAGCTCCGGGATCGCAAAGCTTTGAAATGCAGGACATCCCGGCGATCAGCGAAGTGGCGCATGCCCACGGACTGTGCGTCATCATGGACAATACGTGGGCGACGCCGCTGTTTTTTCCGCCACACGAGCGTGGAGTCGATCTCGCCGTCGAAGCCGGGACAAAATATCTGTCGGGTCACTCCGACCTGTTGCTCGGACTGGTCTCGGCCAACCCGGCCTGGTGGCCTGAGCTACGCGCCACGTTCGATGCTTTCGCGATGTGCGCGGGGCCGGAAGATGTGTTTTTGGCCTTGCGGGGCTTGAGAACCATGGAGCTTCGGCTGCGTGAAGCGGAACGACAGGGGCTCGCGCTCGCCAGCTGGCTGCAAGCCCGGCCTGAAGTTCTCCAAGTCCTGCATCCGGCTCTGCCCGACGCTCCCGGACACGACATCTGGAAGCGCGATTTCCTCGGCTCCTCCGGCCTGTTCTCGATCGTCCTCAAGCCGTGTTCGGACAAGGCGATCGCCGCCATGCTGGACGGGCTCGAATTGTTCGGCATGGGATATTCTTGGGGAGGATTCGAAAGCCTGGTGATCCCGTTCGACTGCACGAGCTATCGAACCGCGACCGCCTGGAAGCCCGGCGGCCCGACCCTGCGTTTCCAGGTCGGATTCGAGGATATACTCGACTTGCAGGACGATCTCGATCGCGGCTTCGCGCGGCTTCGGCAAAGCGACTGAGATTAGACGCTCTTCATTGGCTCTGGCTTTCGCGACGCTTCTTCATGATCAGCATGAGATTGCGGACGTAGATAACGACAGCCAGAACCTGCCCCATGATGATGACGGCCTCACGGCGCTGGATGCCGTATGCGAGCGTCATCATGCCGCCGACGATCGACAGCATCCAGAATGCGACCGGTATGACGCTCTGCCCTGCCCTCTCGCTGGCGATCCATTGCACGAGGAAGCGCGCCGTGAAGACAAGCTGCGCCACCACGCCGAACAGCAACCAGAAATCAAAGCGTGCGATAAAAACGTCGTAGAGATAATCTCCCAGATGCTGCGACAGGCTGAAAATCATCTGGAAATCTCCGTCACGACCGGGACGTTGCGGCGGCGCTTGATCAGCCAGCGTACGCCGGCGAGATCGACGATGCCCACCCACAGGCGGTCGAAGAAGCCGTAGTTCGACACGCCCGAGAAACGCGGCCGGTCCACGACGTCGACATAGGCGATGCCAAGGCCCTCGCGGCGCACGAGCGCCGGCATGAAGCGATGCAAGGCGTCGAAATAGGGCAAAGCCAGATAGGCTTCCCGCGGGAAGCATTTGAAGCCGCAACCGGTGTCGCGCGTCCCGTCATTCAGCACAGCGGCGCGAACCTTGTTGGCGATCCGGGACTGAAACTTCTTGAAGCCCGTATCCTTACGACCGACACGCTGCCCCTGCACAAGACCACAATTGCCGCCCGCCTGGCTCAAGGCGGACAGGAAAGCCGGCATGAAGGCTGGATCATTCTGACCGTCGCCATCGAGTGTCAGAATGACAGGCGCAAGGGCGGCTCGCACTCCCGTGCGGACGGCCGCGGACTGTCCGCAGGATGTCGCGTGGCGGATTTCACGCAGATGCGGCCGTGTTTCGGCCAGCCGCCTCAGTTCGTCGGAGGTCGAATCCGTAGACCCGTCATTGACGTAGACGATCTCGAACGGGCCACAGGACGCGAGGGCGGTTTCGATCTCCGCAACGAGCGAGGCGACGTTTCCGGCCTCGTTACGCACCGGGATGACGACCGATACGGCGGGGGGCGGGGTCATACGGCGCTCCTTTCAATGGATTTGCCAACGTCACGCCGCCGGAACGCCTGCCGTAGCAATGGGGCCACCAGGCCGGCGCCACGGAGCGCGACGCCGCGATCCGTGTGACGGAACACGATGCCGCGGGCCGCGAAAGCGCGGCGCAGAATGATGGTCGTGGCGACGCCCAGGGCCATGCCGGCGATGACGTCACTGGGAAAATGCGCGCCGGTCACAACGCGCGCTACACCCACCATGACGGCCAGCAAGAAGGCCGGCCAACCAAGTCGCGGAGCGAGAAACGCGATTGCCGACGCAGCCCCGAAAGCCGTGACCGCATGTCCCGAAGGAAAGCTCAACAAGGAGGATTTCACAGAAAACATATCGAAGTGGAACGGTC
>JAIEQX010000374.1 GCA_019747375.1 Beijerinckiaceae bacterium
GCGCGCCTGTTCAAGCTCGAGCCCCGCAACGAGGCGCAGAAGCAGAACCTGATCAAATACGGAAATTACACCGCCGGCTGAGGATTTGACGATCCGGGCGCGGCAGCGGACCGAACCTGGGCGGGCAATGTACAAACCGCCTTCGGGGGGCTAATTTGCGCCTCGGCAGTCAATCTGACCCAACCCGCAAATCGGGAACAAGCAATGGCGGCGCGAGGCTCAGAAGCCCGAGGCCGCAATCAGGGAGCCCAAGATGTCGAATCGTCCTTCGATTCTGAATGTTATGGCGACAGCCGCGCTGGTGGCGTCGGCGTCGATGAGCGCTTCGGCGCAGGCGCAGGATTTCTATGCAGGCAAGACGATCTCGATCCTGGTGAGCAGCGACGCGGGTGGCGGATACGACACATATTCCCGTCTGCTCGCGCAATATCTGCCCAAGCACATTCCCGGCAAACCCACCATCGTGGTGCAAAACATGCCGGGCGGGGGCGGGTTGCGGGTCGCCCAGCAATTGTACTCAGTGGTCGACAAGGACGGCACCAAGATCGGCAATATCCGCGCCAGCAACGTGCTCGACTCGATTCTCAATATTCGCGGCGGCGACATCGATCCCAACAAGTATGAGTGGATCGGCGATATGGCCAGCGACACCGACATCTGCAGCTTCTGGCATACGTCGGGCGTTAAGACGATCGAGGATCTGAAAAACAAGGAAGTGCTGATCGGCGGCTCGGGCAAGGGCGGACAGAACTATTCGTTCCCGATGTCGATCAACGCGGTCCTGGGCACCAAGATGAAGATCATCCTGGGCTACAAGGGCATGGGAGATCGCATCCTCGCCTTGGAACGGGGAGAGATACAGGGCAATTGCGGGATGAACGCGTCGAGCCTGATGGCGCTGCACCCCGATCTGATCGCAAACGGCAAGCTCGTGCCGGTTCTGCAATCCGGATTGACGCCGCATCCGTCGTTCAAGAATGTCCCTCTGACGCAGTCGTTTGCGGCCAATGACCGTCAGAAGCGTTTGCTGACCACGATCTACGCCCAGATGGATATCGCCCGCACCTTCGCATTCCCTCCGGGCACGCCGAAGGATCGCGTCGAAATCATCCGGAAGGCCTTTCTGGCCGCGCTGGCTGATCCCGCTCTCATCGCCGATGCGGAGCGTCTGAAGCTTGACCTCAACCCGCGCTCCGGCGAGCAGGTGGCGAAGATCATCGCCGAGATGGCGGATGTTCCGGACGACCTGAAGAAAGAGGCTCGGGCGGCTCTGGGCGAATAAGGCCCTTCAGAGATCCACACGGAAACGGGGCAGGGCGATCATCGCCTGCCCCGTTTTGCATTTCGATCAAAGCAGCTTGTCGATGGTCACGGGAAGCGAGCGCACGCGTTTGCCCGTGGCGTGGTAGATCGCGTTGGCCACTGCCGCGGCCGTGCCCACTATGCCGATTTCGCCCAGTCCCTTGACGCCCAGAGGGGTCACCTCGGCATCGGGTTCGTCGACAAAAATGACCTCTATGTCGTGGATGTCTGCGTTCACCGGGATATGGTATTCGGCGAAGCTGTGATTGACGAAGCGGCCAAAGCGATGGTCGGTGAGCGTCTCTTCATGCAGGGCCATCCCCACGCCCATCACGACGCCGCCGAGAATCTGGCTGCGTGCGGTCTTGGCGTTCATGATGCGGCCGGCGGCCACTGCATTGACGACCCGGGTTACGCGCACAACGCCCAGATCCTCGTCGACCTTCACCTCCACGAAAACCGCGCTGTGCGTGTTTCGAGACTTCCGCATCTGGCTCACCATATCGCCGACGCCAGCCTTTGCCGTGTCCTCGACTTCGATCGATGGCAGGCCGGCGGCCGCCATGGCTTCCTCGATGGACATGGAACGCATCGGATCGGATTTCAGGATCAGGCGTCCTTCGCGCAACTCGAGTTGGTCGGCTTTGGCGCCCTCCAGCGGGCCAGCCTTCACCTTGGCCGCGGCCTTGAAGAGTTGCTCCTTTACGCCCGTGCAGACGAGCTGCACCGCCGCGCCGACCGATGCGGCCATCCAGGAGCCGCCTTCGATGGGAGCTGTGGGGAGGTCGCTGTCCCCAAGGCGGACGTTGATGCGGTCTACGGGAATCCCCAACGTCTCGGACGCCACCTGCGCCATGATCGTGTAGGTGCCGGTGCCGATGTCCGAGGCGGCCGATGAGATCTCCAGCGCGCCATTTGCAGACAGTCTCGCGCGCGCCGATGTTTTCTGGAACAGAGCGTCCCACATTCCAGTTGCGACGCCCCAGCCGATGAGCTCACGGCCATCACGCATGGAGCGAGGCTCCGAAGTGCGCTTCGACCAACCGAAGGCGTCGGCTCCCTGCTGGTAGGCTTCTCGAAGGGCCTTCGACGTGTACGGCGTATCGTTCATCGCGTCGACGTCGGAATAATTGAGGAGCCTGAATTGGAGCGGGTCCACGCCGGCCTTTTCCGCCATCTCGTCGACGGCGATCTCGAAAAGCGTCATGCCCGTCGCGGCGCCAGGCGCACGCATGTCGCCAGGCGTATAAGTGTCAACCGGAGCAATCGTGTAATCGGCGGACGCATTCTTGCACTTGTAGTTCATCAAGCCCCAGTTGCAGACAACCTCCATGTAGTTCTCAAAGCGCGAGGTCGCGGTCGTGGCGTCATTGATGATCGCCTGCAATTGCCCGCTTCGATCGGTGGCGAGCGACACGAACTGCATGGCTTCCGGTCTGTGGACATGACTGAACATCTGCTGTCGCGTCATGACGACCCGCACCGAACGTTCCAGCATCTTGGCTGCGAGAGTCGCCAGATAGACCTGGTATTGCGGCCGCAAGCCTGACCCAAAGCCCCCGCCCACATAGGGGTTCAGAACGCGAACCTGCTTGGACGAAAAGCCGAAGATGGCGGCGAGATAGGCCTGCACATTCTGCGATCCCTGCGTCTTGTCATAAACGGTGATCGACCCGTCGCCATCCCACACGACGGTGGTTGCGTGCATCTCCATCGGATTATGATGATGGATCGGCAGATGATAGGTTTCGGCGATGCGAAGTTCTGCTGCTTCGAATGCGCCGCGCGCATCGCCTCGCGCTTTTGGCGGAATGTAGGAGTTGCGTTTGCGCCGCGGCATGAAACGCTCCGCCAGGGCGCGGTCGAAATCCGTGTTGTGCTTTTCCTGAACGTAGTCAAACTCGATCAGCGAGGCGGCGTAGCGGGCGACCTCGAGCGATTCCGCCACGACCAGCGCGATGGGCTGCTGGCTAAATGTGATCTTGTCATCATAGAGCGGACGGAATGGCGAGCCCGGCGGCGCCACCTGATCCTGATAGCTGCTGTCGAACCATGCGATGTGCGGCCGATTGGCATGGGTGATGATCTCAACGACGCCAGGAATTGCCTTGGCGTTGTCGGCGTGAACGGCTTCAATGCGGCCTTTCGCGATGTCGCTGGAGACAATCCAGCCGTAGAGCAATCCCTCGACATGGTGCTCGGCCGCGTAACGCGCCGCGCCGGTTACTTTTGCGGGCCCGTCGACACGGCTGAGCGGATCGCCGATGCGGGCGGACTTATTGGCTGCTACGTTCATGGCTGATCCTCAGGCGATGCGCTTGTCAGTCTGCGATTGCGGCGTGCCCGCGGCGGCCTGCGCCAGCGCGCGCACGATGGCGCGCCTGGCAAGGTCAATTTTGAAGTTGTTTGCGCCCTGGCCCTTCGCTCCAAGGAGGATGGCGTCGGCGACGTCGGCGAGGATCTGACCGTCCGGGCGTTTGCCCTTGAGCAATGCTTCTGCTGTGGGAACGCGCCACGGTTTGTGGGCGACGCCCCCTAGGGCAATGCGCGCTTCAACGACAGATCCGCCATCGATGCGCATCGCGACGGCGACCGAAACCAGCGCGAAAGCGTATGACAGGCGATCGCGCAGCTTCAGATAGGTGTAGTGCGTGCTGAAGTCTTCATCTGGAAGGTCGATCGAAGTGACGAGCTCGCCGGCTCGCAGTGTGGTGTCGCGTTGCGGTTCGTCGCCTGGAAGGCG
>JAIEQX010000241.1 GCA_019747375.1 Beijerinckiaceae bacterium
GCGGCGTCGATCGAAATGGATTTCAGCCGCGCATGGGCGTGGGGCGAGCGCACGATGCGCATGTGCAATTGATGCGGAAACGAGATGTCGCCGACGAAGCGGCCGCGTCCGGTGACGAGCGGCGGATCCTCGATGCGGGTGAGGGGACGGCCGATGGGGCCTTTGGGAACCTGGTTCATTTCGCGGCCCTCATGTCGGCGGCGGCGGCGAGCACGGCCTTGAGGATGTTTTCATAGCCGGTGCAGCGGCAGAGATTGGAGGACAGGATGTCGACCAGTTCCTCCTCGCCGATGTCGGGGTTCTGCTCCAGCACGCCGGCGGTGAGCATCAGGAAGCCGGGCGTGCAATAGCCGCATTGCAGCGCATGGTGCTGCATGAAGGCGCTTTGCAGCGGATGAAGCTCATTGCCCCTGGCCAGTCCCTCGACGGTGCGGATGGCGCGGCCTTCGGCCTGAACGGCGAACATGAGGCAGGAACGCACGGTCTCGCCGTCCACGATGATGGTGCAGGCGCCGCAGACGCCATGCTCGCAGCCCAGATGCGTGCCGGTGAGGCCGCAATCGTCGCGCAATGTGTCGGCGAGGGTCTTGCGGGGCTCGACGCTGACGTCATAGCGGCGCCCGTTGACCTCGAGCGTCATGTTCTGCCTGGTCATGCTTCAACCTGTTTGAACGCGCGGAGCGCGAGAGACTGCACGAGATCGCGGCGATAGGCGCCGCTGGTGACGGCGTCTTCCAGCGGATCGAGGGCGGCGGCGGCGACGCGGGCGGCTTCCGCCCAGACAGTTTCGCCGGGCGTCGCGCCGTCGAGGATGGCCTCGACCTCGGCGAGACGGCGGGGAAAGGCCTCCGCGCCGCCGATGCCGAAACGGGCGTCGCGGATGCGGCCCTGTTCGACGCGCAGCGTCACGAGGCACATGGCGATGGCGAAATCGCCCGAGCGGCGGCTGAATTCGCAGAAGCCGAAGCGCGCATCGGGGGCGAGCAGCGGCAGGCGGGCCTCGACGAGAATTTCGTCCGGCCGAAGCGCCGTCGTCATGACGGCCTCAAAATAGTCTCGCACCGGAATCTCGCGCTGGCCGTCGAGGCTGCGGGCCACCAGCACGGCGTCGAGCAGGGCCGCGACGGCGCACCATTCGGAGGCTGGATCGGCATGCGCGAGGCTGCCGCAGAACGTGCCGCGCGTGCGGATGGGATGATGGGCGATGTTGCGCATGACGGCGCCCAGGAAGGCGCCGGTGGGGCCGGGCGCGGCATTCTGGCGGAACGCCGCATGGCGCACGCGGGCGCCGACATGCAGCATCCCGTCCACGACCTCGAGCCGATCGAGGCCCGCCACGTCGTTGATGTCGACGAGATGCGGCGGCTTGGCCATGCGGAAAGCCATGATGGGCACGAGGCTCTGGCCGCCCGCGAGAATGCGGCCGTCGTCGGGCGCAAATTCAGCGATGAGCCGCACGGCGTCTTCGATCGTTCGGGGCTTGTGATGGATGAACGGGGCCGGCTTCACATGTTGTCCTTCAATGAGGCGAACGGACGGGCAGGGTGACGCCTCGCGCGCGAGGCGGCAAGCCCGATGGCTCAGGCGCGCAGGTTGCGCAGCAGATAGTTGAAGTTCACGACATGCTGGTCGGGCCGCGACAGGTTCTTCTGCAGGGCCCGGACCTTCTCGGGCGCGAACATGGGCGCGGCGCGGCCGCTCGACATGGCGAGCATCTGGATCATCGCGGCCTGCTCCAGCATGAGCGCCGTGACGGTGGTCTCTTCGACGCTGACTCCGCCCACCGCAATGCCGTGATTGCGCATGAGGACGGCGCGATGGGGGCCGAGCGCCGCGGCGACGCCCCGGCCCATCTCGGGCGTGCGGATGAGATCGATCTCGCCGTCATAGAGCGGCAGCGCCTCGAAGAAGATGGCGGCGGGCTGGCTGATGGGGGCCAGGGTCTCGCCCGTGCAGGAGAGCGCGACAGCATGCGGCGGATGCGAGTGCATGACCGACAGGAGATCGGGCCGGGCGCGATAGATTTCGGTATGGATGAAGACCTCGCTGTGCCGGCGGCCCGCGCCTTCCACGACCGTGCCGTCGAGATCGACCGTCAGGATGTTGTCGAGGGTGATTTCGCCGAAGCCGATGGAATGGGGCTTCATGAAAAAGATGTCCTGGCGACCGGGGACGCGCACCGACACATGCCCGTTGGTGAAATCCGCCTGGCCGTGCGCTTCCAGCAGGCGCCCTGCGTCTACAAGCCTCTGTTTCGCCTCATGCGGCGTCATGCGTGTGCCCTTCGAATGATCTGTCTTGCGGACGCGCCGGCTTGAGCCGCGCCGCCCGCGGCGTTCCAAAAAGCATTGTGGGTGATCGACTGTTGCGCTGCAAGGTGAAAATACCGATTTTGGCACATGCCTTGCTTTTGCTAGGCTGAGTTCGGCGGCTTCGGCCTGCCTGACATGGAGGGGTTTACATGCTGCCTATGCAAGTCTTCAGCCGGTTCGAACGCAGCCTCCGGCCTGCCGCCATCGCGGCGCCGATGATCGCCGCCGCGCTTCTGCAGGCGGGGGGCGCCAAGGCCGACGCGGTTGCGGATTTCTATCGCGGCAAGTCGATCAACATGATCGTCGGCTACAGCAGCGGCGGCGGCTACGACATCTATGCGCGCGCCATCGCGCGGCATCTTGGCAAGCACATTCCCGGCAATCCCAAGGTCGTGGTCAACAACATGCCGGGCGCAGGCAGCCTCGTTTCGCTCAATTATCTCTACAATGTCGCGCCCAAGGACGGAACCGCGATCGCGACCTTCGGGCGCGGCCTCGTGATGGAGCCGCTGATCGGCGCCGCCAAGGTGCAATATGACGCCACCAAGGTGACGTGGATCGGCAGCGCCTCGAACGAACTGAGCGTCTGCGCCGTGACGGCGAAATCGAAGGTGGAAAAATTCGAGGAGACGTTCGCGACCGAAGTCGCCGTGGGGGGCGAGGGCTCGGGCTCCGACCCCGACACCTATGCGCTGCTGGTGCGCAATCTCTTCGGCGCGAAGATGAAGCTCGTGACCGGCTATCCGGGCGGCAACGACATGACGCTGGCGATCGAGCGCGGCGAGATCGACGGGCGCTGCGGCTGGTCGTGGGGCTCCATCAAGGCGACGCGCCCGGACTGGATCGCGGGGCCGAACCGCCTGCGCGTGCTGCTCGCCATGACGCTCGACCGCAGCCCGGAAATGCCCGACGTGCCGACGGTTCTGGAGAAAGCGAAGAGCGAGAGCGACCGCGAGATCGTCAAGCTCATCGTCAGCCGGCAGGTGGTGGCGCGGCCCTTCGCGGCGCCTCCGTCGATTCCCGAAGACCGGCGCGACGCGCTGCGGGCGGGTTTCGACGCGACCATGAAAGACCCGGAATTCCTGGCCGAGGCGAAGGCGCTGTCGCTCGAGATCGCGCCGATCGGCGGGGCGGAGGTCGACAAGCTGGTGCAGGAGCTCTATCGCACGCCGCCCGAGGTGGTGGCGCGCGCCAAGGCGCTGATCGCCGGAGCGCCGGCGTCCACGCCCGCCAAGCACTGAATGCGCGGCGGGAGAGCGGCTTCGGTCTCCCGCCTTTTTTTCGTGATCGAACTCCGTCGGAATTCGGCGAAGCCGCATGCCACTTCTGGCAGGTTTGCGCGTTGTGGCAGCTCCAGCCCTGCTGTGCTTCCGGGACGATCACATGAACATCCAAAGCAAGACCAAAGGCCCTCGCGCGGTCGCTGTCGGCCGCGCGCCCAATGGGCCGCGCATACGCGAGGGGCGGCCGTTTCCGCTCGGCGCCACATGGGACGGCATCGGGGTGAATTTCGCGCTGTTTTCGGCGCATGCCACGAAGGTGGAGCTCTGCCTGTTCGACATCGAGGGCAAGGAAGAGCTCGAGCGGATCGAACTTCCCGAATATACCGATGAAGTGTGGCACGGCTATCTGCTCGATGCGCGGCCCGGCACCGTCTATGGCTATCGCGTCTACGGGCCGTATGAGCCCGCGGAAGGCCACCGCTTCAATCACAACAAGCTGCTGATGGATCCCTACGCCAAGCAATTGGTGGGCGAGGTGACGTG
>JAIEQX010000103.1 GCA_019747375.1 Beijerinckiaceae bacterium
GGATCGCCCCCCAGGATCAGCGGCAGGAACTGCGTCGACATGGCCGCCCATTCGGCACGCAAGGCCTGGGCGGTCTTCTTCTGCTGCTTGGCCACATAGGCCAGCGCCTTCTCGAACAGGCCCTGATTGACGAAACGCGCCTGCAACTGGGACACGTCGCCGCCAAGCAGCGCCTTCAGCCGCTCGACGCCCGCGGTCGTGAAGACGCTCGAATCGACATTGCCGAAGCGCCCCGTCAGGCCGAGCGACCCGGCCTCGACGCCGCTCACCGTATAGTCGCTGAGCGCGAGATTGCGCGCCTTCGGGTCATAGGTCGCCCCGACCGAGAAACCGAGGTCGAGCCGCTGCAGGCCGAGAGCCGCCAGGCTCTTGCCGAGGCCCGACGCCTTGGGCGGCTCGATCACCAGCCCCTGCACGGAGCCGGCGCTGCGCACCGGCACATTGCCCTCGTAGCTCGTCAGGCCATTCAGCGCGCCGAGCTTGATGACGAAGAAATTGCCGCCCGGCGCGGTCGCGGGCGTGTCCTTGTCGGGGAACCGCGCCTCCAACCCGGACCAGTTGATCCGCCCCAGCTGCACGGTGGCCTTGGCCATGTCGCCGTCGCGCGCCGCCGCCAGCACGCTCGCCAGATTGCCGTCCTCGAGCTCGACCGCATTGGCCTTGACGCTGCCTTCGCCGCCCTTCTCGTTGGCGAAGGTGCCGGCAAAGCCGCCGAGCGACGCCTTCTCGAACTTGCCCTGGTCGATGCCCGTGGCGAGGAACGGCCCGAAGGCGATGCGGCCGTCCTTGCCGGCCAGCGCCGCCTCGGGAATGCTGACGCGCGCCGCCTTCATGCGGGTCGCCAGCTCGTTGGCCTGCGGGCCGGTGATGTCGCTGGAGAACAGCCGGGCCACCTCGTCGCGCGACAGGTTGGTGTTCGTCACCTCGACCTTCGGGATCGTCAGCGTGTTCTTGCCTTCCGGCATGGTGATGCGGAGATTGTCGAGCGTGACGTTGTTCTGGGCCGCCGCCGGGGAGGCAAGGCCGAGCGCGACAAGGGCCGAACATGCCAGCCCGGCGACGGTCGGCCGGCCGGCTATGGCGGTGTGGAAGGTCATGCGGCGCTCCTCGATTGAAAGTCGCCCGCAGAATGGGGGCGCAACGCGAGGCGCGCAAGGGAGTGGACGCGGAGATCGTGTAGGTTTTGGTCGCCGCGTCGTCACTTCAGCGTGCGGGAGCCGTCAGGCTCCTGCTTACTTCTTCTTGCCCCGGCGACGCTGTCCGAGGCCGATCTTCTTGGCCATGGCGGAGCGTGCTTCAGCATAGTTTGGCGCAACCATGGGATAGTCGCTCGGAAGACCCCACTTCTCGCGATATTGCTGCGGCGTCATTTGATGGGCCGTGCCCAGATGCCGCTTCAGCGACCGGAAGCTCTGCCCGTCCTCGAGGCAGATGATGTGGTCGGGCGTCACCGTCTTGTTGATCGGCACGCTCGGCACGAGGGGAGCCGCTTCCTTGACGGGCGCGGGAGCCGCCGGGGCGGCCGCTTCCGCGGGAGCCGACACGCCGCCCGCCATGTCACGGAGCGATCCATGAATAGCTTTCAGCAATGTAGGAAGTTCAGCCGCCGGTATTGAATTGTTGGCGACATAGGCGGCGGCTATTTCAGCCGCCAGATGAATGAAGTCGTCTGCGCCATTGGCTGCGCCGCCGTGTTCGTGATCCATTTGATTGCTCGCTTGAAAGCCGTCTCGACTGACCGCAATCTAGTAATACAGTTATGGTCAAGTCAAAGAAATTTATTAGTTCTGCATTCAATTGCAAAGAAAAAGGGCTCCCGAAACCGGAAGCCCTTGTCTTGTGCAGTATAAAGCGCGGAAAATTAGCGCTTCGAGAACTGGAAGCTGCGGCGGGCTTTCTTCTTGCCGTACTTCTTGCGCTCGACGACGCGCGAATCACGCGTCAGGAAGCCTTCCTTTTTCAGGGCCGGACGCAGGTCCGGCTCGAAATTGGTCAGCGCCTTGGCGAGGCCGTGGCGCACCGCGCCGGCCTGGCCCGACAGACCGCCGCCCGCAACCGTGACGTTGAGGTCGTACTGGTCGACGCGCTTGGCGATCTCGAGCGGCTGCTTGAGGATCATCCGCAGCACCGGACGGGCGAAATAGACTTCCAGGGCGCGGCCGTTGACCGTGACCTTGCCGGAACCGGGCTTGATCCAGACGCGCGCGACGGCGTTCTTGCGCTTGCCGGTCGCATAGGCGCGGCCGAGCTTGTCGAGCTTCTGGGTATAGACGGGCGAATCGGGAGCCGGGGCGGCGGTCGCGCCCTTGAGGTCCTGAAGCGAAGAAAGGGTCTCGGCCATGATCAGGCGCTCCGGGCGTTCTTGGGATTGAGGCTCGCGACGTCGAGCGTCACGGGGTTCTGCGCCACATGGGGGTGTTCGCCGCCCTTGTAGACGCGCAGGTTCGAGAGCTGCTGACGGCCCAGCGGGCCGCGCGGAAGCATGCGCTCGACCGCCTTCTCGACGATGCGCTCGGGGAAACGGCCCTCGAGGATGAACTTCGCCGACCGCTCCTTGATGCCGCCGATGTAGCCCGTGTGGTGGTAATAGACCTTCTGGTCGCGCTTGCGGCCGGTCAGCACCACCTGCTCCGCATTGATGACGATGATGTGGTCGCCATCGTCCATATGCGGGGTGAAGGAGGGCTTGTGCTTGCCGCGAAGCCGCATGGCGATGATCGTTGCGAGGCGGCCCACGACGAGGCCCTTGGCGTCGATCAGCACCCAATTCTTCTTGACCTCGGCGGTCTTCGTCGAAGTGGTCTTGCCGAACATGATTGCTTTCCGTCTCTGACAGGATGCGGCGACAGACCCGCCACGCCCCTGGAATGTGCTTAAAAGCATGGTCGGCTTATAGGCGCGCGCACGGCCCCGGTCAATCACTTTCACGCCGCCGAAACGCAAGGAAACGCCCGGTTTTCAGCCAAAACCCGCGTGTGGTATTATATTACCGCCCCCCCGGAGGACGACCGGGGCGGAATCGAATAGGTGGCGGTGGCGTGCGCCACCAGCGTCTCCCGCCCGTCCGGCCCCGCCTGCACCAGCGACGCCTCGCCCACCGCCAGCCTCTTGCCGAGCTTGTGCAGCCGGCACACGGCCACGAGATCGCGCTGGCCCGGCATCCGCAGGAAGTTGATGTTGAGATTGGTCGTCACCGCCATGGCGACGGGCCCGAGCTCGCCGAGGATCGCGCAATAGAGCCCGACATCCGCCAGCGTGAACATGGACGGGCCCGAGATCGTGCCGCCGGGCCGCAGGTGCCGCCGGTCGTAGCGCATGCGCAGCTTCGCGCTCATCGGCGCCACTTCGTCGACGACGAAGTCGCCGCTCTCGGCCAGCTGCGGATATTCCTTCGCCAGGAAGGCCGTCAGGTCGTCCACGCTCATCATCATCGGGTCGCGCGCCTCTCGTCAGGCCCCCGCCGGGCGGTCGACAACAGGCCGAACCGGTGGCAATGAAGAGGCATGAATCACGATCATTATTCCGACGAACTCATCCGTGGCATTCTCGACAACGTCAAGACCGTCGCGCTGGTCGGGGCCTCCGCCAACGAGGTGCGTCCGTCCTATTTCGTGCTGAAATATCTGGGCGGTCGCGGCTACCGGATGATCGGCGTCAATCCCGGGATCGCCGGCCAGACCATCCTGGGCTTCCCGGTCTACGCCAGCCTCGCGGACGTGCCCGAGCCGATCGACATGGTCGAGATCTTTCGCAATTCGGAGGCCGCCGGCCCCATCGTGGACGAGGCCCTGAAGCTCGATCCGCTGCCGAAGGTCATCTGGATGCAGCTCACGGTCCGCAACGACGAGGCCGCCGCCCGCGCCGAGGCCAAGGGCGTCACCGTCATCATGAACCGCTGCCCCAAGATCGAATATGGCCGCCTGTCGGGCGAAATCGGCTGGACGGGCGTCAACTCCCGCATCCTGTCCTCGAAACGCGCCGTCATGAGCGGCAAGGGTTTTCAGAAGCGCACCCTCGGCCCGCCCGGGGCCAACCCTTTCGCGCCCAAGCGCTAGCCCCGAAACCCCCGGCCCGTCATTGCGAGCGGAGCGAAGCAATCCGGCGGCGCCGATGCAGGGCGACGCACACCGGGTTGGATTGCCGCGT
>JAIEQX010000253.1 GCA_019747375.1 Beijerinckiaceae bacterium
GAATCCTCCAAGAACATCTTCTACACGGGCGCCGCCCCGAACCAGCAGGCCATTCCGGCGGTCGACTATCTGATGAGCGCCGACGGCGGCAATGTGAAGCGCTGGGTGCTGGCGGGAACCGACTACGTTTATCCGCGCACCACCAACCGCATTCTCGAAGCCTATCTGAAGTCCAAGGGCGTCGCCGCCGAAGACATCATGATCAACTACACGCCGTTCGGTCATTCCGACTGGCAGACGATCGTGTCGCAGGTGAAGGCCTTCGGTTCGGCCGGCAAGAAGACCGCCGTCGTGTCGACCATCAACGGCGACGCGAACGTTCCCTTCTACAAGGAGCTCGGCAATCAGGGCGTGAAAGCCACCGACATCCCGGTCGTGGCCTTCTCGGTCGGCGAGGAAGAACTCGCGGGCATCGACACCAAGCCGCTGATCGGACATCTCGCCGCCTGGAACTATTTCCAGTCGATCGACAATCCGACCAACAAGGAATTCATCGCCAAGTGGCGCGCCTTCACCAAGAATGACAAGCGCGTCACCAACGACCCGATGGAAGCCCATGTGATAGGCTTCAACATGTGGGTCAAGGCTGTCGAAAAGGCCGGCACGGTCGATTCCGACGCGGTGATCGACGCGCTCATCGGCGTCTCGGTGCCCAACCTGACGGGCGGCTTCTCCACCATGATGCCGAACCATCACATCACCAAGCCGGTGCTGATCGGCGAAGTGCAGGGCGACGGCCAGTTCAACACCGTGTGGCAGACCTCGGGCCTCGTGGTGGGCGACGAATGGTCCGACTATCTCGACGGTTCGAAGGATCTGATCTCCGACTGGCGCAAGCCGATGTCGTGCGGAAACTTCAACGTCAAGACCGGAAAATGCGGCGGCGCCGGCAAGTAAGTTCCGCCGTTCCATCGAGACGCGTTCCGGACGCGGGCCCCAAGCCCGCGTCCCTTCCACAAAATCCCCTGCGGCCGTCCGCATGGTTTCGAGTTCCGCGCGTCCGCGCGGCGTTAAGCGGCATAAAGCGCGAGGCCAACACATGATGCGACCCGCCTTCCTCGAGTCTCACGCCATCGCCCGCGCGCCGCATTCAAGACATCCTTCTGAAACCGCTTCCGCCCGAACGATCGAATCCCTATCGATGCTCGGCGCCGTTCTGGCGATGCTGGCCGCGCTGTTTCTCTTCGCCATTCCGGCGCAGGCGCAGAGCGTCGACGAAGCGATGGCGGGCTTCGCCACCGACCGCTTTCCAGACACCGAGCGCGCCGTCACGGCCCTGCCAGCCACCGGTCTGACGACCGCGCCCGCCATGATCGACGCCCTGGCGGCCAACCGGCTCTATTTCGACGCCAACACGCGTCAGGTCTATTTCGCCAACGAGGCCGGGGCCCTGTTCGACGCCAGGACCGGCGAAGCCGCGGCGGGCGTGACGACCGGAGGGCTCAAGCGCGTCCGCCTCAACAACGCCGTGCGGCGCGCCCTCGACGCCACGCGCGGCGCGCTGACGCTGATGTCGCCCGATCCGGCAATGCGCAAGGCGGCGGCCGATTCCGTTTTCAAGTCGCGCGACGTGACGGCGCTGCCGCTTGTCGAGACCGCGCTTGCGCGCGAGACCATCGCGGCCAACAAGAAAGCCCTCTCCGAGGCGCGCGCGGCGATCATCGCCAGCGATCCCAAGGCCGAAGAAGTCGCGCGTCTGGGCGCCATCGAGGTTTTGCGCGCGCGCGGCGACCAGGATGCGTCGGGCATTCTTTCGGGCGTCGCCGCATCGGGCGGCGGGCGCATCAAGGCGGCGGCGGACTCGGGCGTCGCGGCCATCCAGGGACGTCTCGCGCTCTGGGCCAATGTGCAGAACGTCTGGTACGGCCTGTCGCTCGGCTCCGTGCTGCTGCTCGCCGCCATCGGGCTCGCCATCACGTTCGGGGTGATGGGCATCATCAACATGGCGCATGGCGAGATGGTGATGATCGGCGCCTACACGACCTTCGTGGTGCAGGAATGGATCCGCGCATCACAGCCGGGGCTTCTGAACTATTCGCTGTTCATCGCGATCCCGCTGGCGTTTCTCGTCACCGGGGCGGTCGGCGTGCTGATCGAGCGGCTCGTCATCCGGCATCTTTATGGACGGCCGCTCGAAACCCTGCTGGCGACCTTCGGCATCTCGCTCATTCTCCAGCAGGCGGTGCGCACGATTTTCGGAGCCAACAACCGCGAGGTCAGCGCGCCGGGCTTCATGTCGGGCTCCTTCGATCTCGGCCCGCTGTCGATCGGACACGGCCGCATGTGGATCATCATCTTCGCGCTGCTGGTCTTCGTCGCATTGCAACTGGTGCTGCGCGCCACCTCTTTCGGGCTGCGCATGCGCGCCGTCACGCAGAACCGCCGCATGGCCTCGTCGATGGGCATCGACACCAACCGCATCGACGCCATGGCGTTCGGGCTCGGCTCGGGCATCGCCGGCATGGCGGGCGTGGCGCTGTCGCAGATCGACAATGTCTCGCCCAACCTCGGGCAGAGCTACATCATCGACAGTTTCATGGTGGTGGTGTTCGGCGGCGTCGGCAATCTCTGGGGCACGCTGGTGGCGGCCCTGACGCTCGGCGTCGCCAACAAGTTCCTGGAGCCGATCGCCGGCGCGGTGCTGGGCAAGATCCTGCTGCTCGTCTTCATCATCCTGTTCATCCAGAAGCGCCCGCGCGGCCTGTTCGCCCTCAAGGGCCGTGCGGTGGAGGCCTGACATGACCCGCAAGACCTTTGGGGCCACCGGCCTTCTCGACACGCGCGGCCTGATCTTCCTGGCCATCCTGACCGCCGCCGCCATCGCAGTGCCGGTGTTCTCTCTGCTGGTGCCGGCCAACTCGCCCTTCGCGCTGCCGCCCTATCTGGTCGGGCTGTTCGGCAAATATCTGTGCTACGCGCTGCTCGCCGTCGCGCTCGATCTCGTGTGGGGCTATTGCGGCATTCTCTCGCTGGGGCACGGGGCTTTCTTCGCGCTCGGCGGCTACGCGATGGGCATGTATCTCATGCGCCAGATCGGCTCGCGCGGCGTCTACGGCAATCCCCTGCTGCCCGATTTCATGGTGTTCCTGAACTTCAAGGAATTGCCGCTGCCGTGGTGGGGCTTCCAGAGCTTTCCCTACGCGATGCTGATGGTCATTCTCGTGCCGGGCCTGCTCGCCTTCTGCTTCGGCTGGCTGGCGTTTCGGTCGCGCGTCACCGGCGTCTACCTGTCGATCATCACGCAGGCCATGACCTATGCGCTGCTGCTCGCCTTCTTCCGAAACGACATGGGCTTTGGCGGCAATAACGGCCTGACGGATTTCAAGGAAATCGTGGGCTTCAACATCCAGTCGCCCGAAACCCGCGTCGCCCTGTTCGTCGCCAGCGCGGTGGCGCTGGGCGCCGGCTATCTCATCGCCCGCGCCGTGGTGACGTCGAAATTCGGCAAGGTGGTGATCGCCATCAGGGACGCGGAGTCGCGCACGCGGTTCCTCGGCTACAGGGTCGAGACCTACAAGCTCGCGGTGTTCACGCTGTCGGCCATGATGGCGGGCGTGGCGGGAGCGCTCTATGTGCCGCAGGTCGGCATCATCAATCCGGGCGAATTCGCGCCCACCAATTCGATCGAGGCGGTGATCTGGGTCGCGGTCGGCGGGCGCGGCACGCTGGTGGGGGCGGCGCTGGGCGCCATCATCGTCAATTGGGGCAAAACCTATTTCACCGGCGCGCTGCCGGAATATTGGCTGTTCGCGCTCGGCGCGCTGTTCGTGCTGGTGACGCTGTTCATGCCCAAGGGAATCATCGGCACGCTCGACCAGTTCAGGGAGCGGCGCAAACGGCGCAAGCCGCAGCCCGAGCCCGTGCAAGCGGCCGCGGGGGAGTGAGCCAATGGATCATCAGGTCGTCACCTCCACTTTGCTCTATCTCGACGGAGTGAGCGTCACGTTCGACGGTTACAAGGCCTTGCGCGGCCTGTCGCTGACGCTGGCTCCGGGCGAAATGCGCGCCATCATCGGGCCCAACGGCGCCGGCAAGACCACCATGATGGACGTCATCACCGGCAAGACGAAGCCCGACACGGGCGACGTCTATTTCGGCGGAACGACAGATCTCACCCGCATGGACGAAGCCTCGATCGCCGAACTGGGCATCGGCCGCAAATTTCAGAAGCCGACGGTGTTCGAGAGCCATACGGTGGAAGACAACGTGCTGCTGGCCCTGA
>JAIEQX010000228.1 GCA_019747375.1 Beijerinckiaceae bacterium
GCTGCATGCCGGACGTGTCGGCGAGCGACACGGTCTTCCAAAGGCTGCGCTGCGGCGCAATGCGCTGCGCGGTCCGGTAAAAACGCTCGAGGTCGGGGCGGTCGAGCGACGGCTGGCTCGCCAGCGCTTCGGCCAGCTCGACCTCCTTCACCAGCGCGGCGGCCACGCGGTCGGCGACGCCCGCCACCGTCCGGGCGGCGTCGCGCCGCGCGGTCGTGCGCCCGGCCTCGGCGATGAAATAGGCGGCGCTCGCGCCCAGCAGCATCATCGGAATGATGGCCGCAACGATCAGCGATGTCAGCAACCGCCCGCTGGACCGGGCTTTTCGAGCGTCCATCAAAAGCCGCGTCCTGACGCGCCTGCGCGCTGAAACGGAGAAACTCGGGCCCCGCGGGGCCGCCTCTCGAAGCCTGACGCATGGATACTTCAGAGGCGTCACATTTTCGCATCACCGCGACCCGGGCGTCCACCCTCTAAGAACCACCCATTCGTCAGGTAAACCCCTACAGGGGTGCAGGAAACCCCTGACTACCGGGGCCGGGGCAAAACTACAGAATGCCCGAGCTGAACCGAGGGGGCTGACGACGCAGAGAGATTCGTCCTGACGGCCGGTTGGAGAAGCGCCCTGGATCATCATCCGCCGGGCGTCGCTTGAACCGGCAGGGGCCAGGACGATGCTCTCCGTCATTCCTGAAGCGCAGCAGTTGGGTCGAATCCGTCTCCCAACCTCTTCTAGAGCCAGGTCGGAAAAACCGAATGGCTCATAAGCAACAATTCTGGAGGTTCTATGACGCTTACAAAGAGCATTTTGCTCGGTTCCGCCGCGGCGCTTGCAGCCGTGACCGGATCTCACGCCGCTGACTTGCCCTCGCGCAAGGCGGCTCCCGTGGCCTACGTCAAGATTTGCGACGCCTACGGCGCCGGCTTCTTCTACATCCCCGGCACGGACACCTGCGTGAAAATCGGTGGTCGCGTTCGCGCCGACTATTCGTTCTCGGCGGCTCAGTCCAGCTTCACGGGCACGCCGACGATCGACGGCGTCACGGGCGTCCGCACCAACACCATCGGCGTGAACAGCAATGCGGCGAACCTCTATGGCTGGGAAGCCCGCGGCCGCGTCGATCTCGACGCCCGCACGCCGACCGCCTGGGGCACCGTCCAGACCGTGCTCGCCCTGCGTCTCGCCCGCACCACCGGCGTCCTGAACGCTGAAGGCCCGGGCCTGTCCGCCAGCTCCGCCTCGCCGACGCTGGAAGCCGCCTACATCCGCTTCGCCGGCTTCACCTTCGGCGCCGCGCGCGACAACTTCGCCTTCATGCCCAGCACCTTCTACGGCGCCGGTCACTGGGGCTCGTTCGCCAACGGAGCCAAGCAGCTCGCCTACACGGCCGTTCTCGGCGGCGGTCTCAGCGTCACTGTCGCGGTTCAGGATCTGACCGACACGACGGCTGGCGGCGTGGTTGCGGCCGGCTTCGGCGTTCCCGCCGGCACGACCTTCGCCTACAACAACCTTCCGCAGCTGAACGGTCGCATCGACCTGTCGCAGGGCTGGGGCACGGTCTCGGTCATGGGCGCTGTCGCCAAGGCCGTCGGCGTCAACCCGACCGCCACCTACGACACGGACAAGACCGTCTGGGCCGTCGGCGCGGGCCTCAAGGTCAACCTGCCGATGCTCGCCGCCGGCGACGTCCTCTGGCTGAACGCCGCTTACGCGGACGGCATGACCGAGTACACGACCAACTGGACGAGCTTCAAGAGCTCCGACACGCGTCGCAACGTCGGCGGCTTCGTCACCAACCATCCGTCCTACATCTACACGACGGATATTTTGGGCAACGCGAAGATCGAGACGCTCAAGTCCTGGAACCTGGCCGCGGTCTTCACGCATTACTGGACCCCGTCGATCCGCCACTCGTTCCTGGCCACCTACGGCCAGATCGACGGCACGACGTCTTCCCGCGCCCTCACGCGCGGCTCGGTCGGCGCCTTCGGCGACGCCACGGTCTGGAACGTCGGCACCCAGCTCGCCTGGCTGCCCGTCCGCAACTTCGAAATCGGCGTGGAAGTTCTCTACGCCCGCGTCGAACAGGACATCCGTCGCGCGAACCTGGCCGTGGGCGCATTCTGCGCGACCGCGACCTGCGTGACCCGCGAAAAGGAAGGTAACTGGACGGGCCGTATGCGCGTCGAACGCACCTTCTGATGAGGCAAGCCGGCCTTCGCTCCACGCCCCGCAAACGGCGCCGGAGCGAAGGCAGGTTGCATGGGCATTTAGCCCTCTAGTGAGAAGACCCATGACTTGCTCCCGTCTTTGCGAAAGGACGGGAGCTTTTTTGTGCGCAGGCGGCCGCTCAGCCGCGCGTGCGAAATCCGACAGCCGCAAAGTGGTCCGCCAGCTCGACGCTGCGGATCCAGATGTTTTCGGGGGGCGAAGGCGCGTCGCGATCCGTCGCGGCGCGCGGCCGCACAATGCCCAGCGACCGCAGGGGGCGCCATGCGGGAGTGGGCTTGAAAAGCCCGGTTTCCTTGATGAAAAGATGGATCGGCCGGTCCAGCAGTTTCGCCGCGACTTCGGTCGCGGTCCAGCATTTCAGGAACGTCTCGCGGTCCAGCCCGAAGGCCGCCCGCACATTGTCGCCGCCGGCGCAATCTTTCGCCTCGATGTCGAAGGCGAAACGCGCGCAGCCCTCGGCAGGCGCGGGCTCCCAGCAGAACGCCCGGCCCGCGTGGTCGTAGGAGCGGTAGGGCGTCGATGATCCGCCGGAGATGATCCCCTCGGGCAGGCGCGCGAAACTGGCGGATGCGTCCGTCATGCTTAGATCGTGATGCCGCCGTCCACCGTCACGGTCTGGCCCTGGATGTTGGCGGTGCGTGACAGCAGCAGATCCACCGCCACGAAAACATCCTGTTCGTTCGACAGCACGCCGGTGGGCGTGCGGCGGCGAATGACGTCCATCTGCTCCGGCAGCAGCACCGATGACATTTCGGACGCGAAGAAACCCGGCGCCACATTGTTGATGCGAACTCCGGCCTCGCCCACCTCGCGCGCAATGGCGCGGGTAAAAGCTTCGAGTGCGCCCTTCGAGGCCGCATAGGCGCCCAGCCCTGCATATCCGCGCGAGCCGCAGATCGACGTGATGTTGACGATGCTGCCGTGGTCTTCCTGGATCAGCATGCGCTTCAGCACGAGCCGCGTGAGCAGGATCGGCGCGGCGATATTGACCGCAAGAATCTGCTGGATGCGTTCCGGCGGCGTGTGGACCAACAGCTCGTCCTGTCCGATCGCCGCATTGTTCACAAGTCCGTCGATCGTTCCGAAGAGATCGCAGACCCGCCTGACCATGGCCTTCACGCGCGGCTCGTCGACGCCGTCCAGCGCCTCGAAATGAAACGCGGCGCCATATCGCTCCGAGAGAGATGTCATTGCGGCGGTGGGCGATCGCGCGAAAGTCGCGACACGGTTGCCGCCTTCGAGAAAACGTTCGACGAGATGAAGCCCGAGCCCGCGCGAGCCGCCGCTGAGCAGGATGTTCTTTCCACGCATATACATGTTCTGCCCTCGACCCGGCGGCTCAACTCTTCAGACTTGCCTTCACGGGAATGTTGTCCAGGAACTGCCAGAAGCGCGGCACCGCATAGGCCGGAACCCTCGCCTGCATGTAATCCGTCAGCTCCGCCTCGGCCTCTGCATCGGCCTTGCGGGCGTTCGACAGCACGATGCGGGCTGACGGCAGGGAGCCGACCATGGGGGCGCGACGCGCGAACACCTGCGCCCAGACAACGTCCGGGTGGCGCATCAGCTGCGCTTCGACTTCGGCCGGAAAGGCCTTCATGCCTCCGACATTGATGATCGTGGCGCTCACCCGCCCGCGGAAATGAACGCGTCCGTCGACCATTTCCACCAGGTCGCCAGTGTCGCGCCACGCGTCGCCGGTTTCAGCCGGCGCGTGGCTGCTGAAGGCGGAGCGCACGAACAGCCGGCCGTCGCGCACGCTCAGGCCGATCTCGGAGTCGGCCACATCCAGCAGGGAAGCCGGAAAGCCTGCGAGCCCGTCCGTCACGACGATCGCCGCGCCGGCTTCCGACGAGGCGTAGATGTGCCGTATCGCGCTGGCGGGAAACTGCGCGCGCAGTCGGTCGAGGATCGCCTGGTCGACGATTTCGCCGCCGAGGCTGATCGTCTTCAGGCCGGAACGCGAGAGGACGTTCGGCGCAACCGACATCAGCATGAAGCGC
>JAIEQX010000372.1 GCA_019747375.1 Beijerinckiaceae bacterium
GAATTTGACTGGGGCACGGATATTTTTCGCAACAGGCAGCAGGTGGCCGAACGGCTGGCGCTGGCGCGCGACCAATTGCCCGCCAATGTTGCGCCCCAGATGGGACCCGTCAATTCGATCATGGGTCAGATCCTGCTCGTCGCCGTGACGGCTCCCGAGGGAGTGTCGCCGATGGAAGCGCGTGAGGTCGCCGACTTCGTGCTGCGACCGCGTCTTCTGGCCATCCCTGGCGTAGCGCAGGTCATCCCTATGGGCGGAGAGGTTCGCCAGTTTCGCATCGCGCCAGATTCATCCGCCATGCGGGCGCTCGACGTCAGTCTCGAGCAGCTGGAAAAGGCGCTGGCGCAATTTGGAAGCAATACGGGCGGCGGTTATTCAAACCAGGATTCGCGTGAATTCCTCGTGCGAAACATCGGCCGCACCCTCAGTCTCGACGATCTGTCCGGCATGGTGGTGACGACCAATTCCCATGGCCCGATCTATCTGCGCCAGATTGCGCAAGTCGGTTTCGCCGCCAGGGCGAAGCGCGGCGATGCGGGGTACATGGGCAAGCCCGCCGTGATCCTGTCGGTCGAGAAGCAGCCGGACATCGATACAGTGCGGTTGACCCGCGAGATCGAAACCGCGCTGCTTGAGATGTCGTCAAGCCTTCCGTCAGGCATCAAGGCTGACAACATTCTTTTTCGACAGGCCGACTTCATTGAAACGTCGATTCGCAACGTCGAGCGCGTGCTGATGGAGGCTGTGGCCGTCGTGGCTATTGTGCTCTTCGCGTTTCTGCTCAACTGGCGGACCACCGCGATTTCGTTGACCGCCATTCCGGTCTCGGTGCTGACGACTGCGATCGTGTTCCACATGATGGGCCTGTCGATCAACACGATGACGCTCGGCGGGCTGGCCATCGCGATCGGTGAGCTCGTCGACGACGCCGTGGTGGATGTGGAAAACATCTTCCGCCGACTGAGGGAAAATCACGCGGCTGCAGAGCAGCGACCAATCTTCGACGTCGTGGTTGCGGCGAGCCAGGAGGTCAGATCCGGCATCGTCTACGCGACGATGATCATCATCCTGGTCTTCATCCCGTTGTTCGCGCTTTCGGGAATCGAGGGACGTCTCTTCGCGCCCCTGGGCCAGGCCTACATCGTCTCCATCATGGCGAGCCTGCTCGTGTCGATCACCCTGACGCCCGTTCTGGCCTTTTACCTTCTGCCTGCAATCGCCAGCCATCATGATCGCGAAAGCCGCCTCGTGCGCGGGCTGAAGCGGCTCTACGGCTCGGCGCTCCGCGCAGCCCTGCGCCACGGAGGCATCGTGGCCGGCATCTCGATCGTCGGCGTCCTGGTCGCGGCGCTCGGGGCGATTGAACTTCCGCGGGCGTTTCTTCCTTCATTCAACGAAGGAACCCTGACGATCAACACAAGCTTCACGCCCGGCATTTCACTGGCGGAATCGACGCGCGTCGGCCTCATTGCGGAACGATTGATCCTCGACATCCCGGAGGTGAAAGCCGTCGGGCGTCGAACAGGCAGGGCGGAACTCGACGAACATGCCGAAGGGGTGCATTCGTCCGAGATCGAAGTCGACCTGAAGGCCTCTGGACGGAACCGCGAGGCCATTGTCGCCGACATCAGGTCACGGCTGGGCATTCTTCCCATGGCGGTGAATGTCGGGCAGCCGATCTCGCATCGCCTCGATCACATGCTGTCGGGCGTTCGCGCCCAGATCGCGCTGAAAATCTATGGCGAAGATCTCGACGCGATGGTGCGTGCGGCCGAAGACATGCGGTCGAGACTGGTGAAAATTCCCGGGCTCGTGGATCTGCAGGTCGAGCGTCAGGTGCGCATTCCGCAGATCGAGGTGACGGTGGATTATGCGCGCGCCGCCTTGCATGGTCTGCAGCCTGCCGCCATCACGGACGAACTGCAGCGCCTGTCCAACGGAAAGCTGGTGTCGCGCATCACGGATGGCGGCCGACGTTTCGATGTCGTGTTGCGTCTCGACGATCGGCAACGCGGAACCGTTGCGCTCGGCGATCATCTCATCCAGTCGCCCACAGGGTGGATCCCCGTGCGACAGGTGGCCGAAGTCCGTGAAACCGACGGCCCGAACCAGATCCTGCGTGAAAACGGCAAGCGTCGCATCGTCGTTTTCGCCAACACGGAGGCGTCGACCGACATGGCGCGGGCGATTGCCGACATCCGTCGTGAAATCGCCGCCGCCGCCCTGCCCGCCGGTTTCTTCACCACGCTTGAGGGCGCGTTCCAGGCGCAGGAAGAGGCCAGCCGCACCATCGGTCTGCTGTCGCTCGTTTCACTTTCAATGGTGTTCGTGATCCTTTACAGCCGCTATCGATCGGTCCTGTTCGCCAGCATTGTGATGGCAAGCGTGCCCCTCGCGCTCATCGGCAGCGTCGCAGCCTTGTGGTGGGCGGGCCAACCGCTCTCCGTCGCCTCGATGATCGGATTCATCACCCTGACGGGGATCGCCTCGCGCAACGGAATTCTCAAGATCAGCCACATGATCAATCTGGCGATCCGGGACGGCGTGCCCTTCGGCGTGGAGCTGGTCATTCGCGGCAGCATGGAGCGCATGACGCCCGTGCTCATGACGGCGCTATCGGCGGGAGTCGCTCTTGTTCCCTTGTTGATGGACGGTTCGGCTCCCGGCAAGGAGATCCTGCATCCTGTCGCGGTCACGATCTTTGGCGGGCTGATCAGCGCAACGCTGCTGGACGCCTTCCTGACGCCGGTTCTGGTGCTGGCCTTCGGTCGCAGGCCGCTTGCGCGCCTGATCTCTGAGACCCGCCTCGGTCAGACCGGGCCGGAGGAGAACCGTCATGCCGAAGCCTTTTGATCCCAGGGAGACGACGATGAAATATGTTGTGTTGACATGCGCGCTTCTTACGACGCCGGCCTTCGCGCATGAATCGAAAGGCCCCAACGGCGGGCGACAGGTCGACGCCGGGAAGAACCACGTCGAACTTGTCGCACAAGGATCGACCCTTGAGGTCTATGTCTCGGATGCGGCCGGCAAACCGCTTGATCCATCCGCCTTCAAGGGCGTGGCCATTCTGGTGGTGAATGGCAAGCCTGCCCGCATCCAGCTCTCGCCTTCGTCGGACAAGCTCGTCGGAAAGGCTCAAACGGAAATATCCAATACCGTGAAGGGCGCAATCCAGATTACCGATGCGATGGGCGTGACGTCGCAAGCCAAATTCGACTGACGGCCGACCACGCGCATTGAAACGATATGCCCGGCATCGCCGCGTCAAACGTCGCCGGGACGGCGCTTATGTCTCGCGTGAGACGGCGCCGTCCGGGGCGGCGTTGGATCATTGCGGCTCGATGCCGAGAGCGGTAATCACCTTGCCGGTGGCATCGAGTTCCGAGGCCAGGAACTTGGCCGCTCCTGCGGGCGTCGCAGCCTCCCCCACGTCGATCTCGAAGCCGAGTGTCGGCGCGCGCTCCCGCACATCGGGGCTCTTGAGCGCCAGAATGATTTCGTCGCTCAGCTTCTGGATGATCGCCTGCGGCGTCCCGGCCGGCGCCATGACCATGAACCAGCCTTGCAGATCGAGTCCCTTCAGCGTCTCCGACACGGCAGCGACATCGGGAAGCGAGGCGATCCGGCGCGATCCCGCGACCGCGATGGGACGCAGCGAACCGTCGCGGATGAAGGCCTCCACCACGGAGGCTGACTGGATCGTCACCTGCGCGCGTCCCGCAATGCTGTCCTGCACGGCGTTCGAGATCGTCGCGTAGGGAACCAGCACGAATTTGGAGCCCGACTGGAGATTGATCGCCTGCGCGATGAGCCCGGAAATATTGCGCGGACCGTCGACCGCCATGCTCAATTTGCCAGGATCGGCTTTCTCAAGCGCCACAAGGTCGCTGAGCGACTTAGCTTTCACATCGGGATGCACCAGCAGGACATGATTGCTGCGCGCCACCAGCGCGACGGGAACGAAGCTCGCGAGGGGATCATAGGCCAGCGTCTTGAACGTGAACGGATTGGTCACCAGCGCGGCCGACGTCGCGAAAAGGAACGTGTAACCGTCCGGCGCTGCGCGGGCCACCGCCTGGGTGCCGACGAGATTGGCGGCTCCAGGCCGGTTTTCCACGACGAACTGCTGTTTGAGGGACCGCGACAACTTCTCCGCCACAATCCTGCAAAGCAGATCGGGACTGTTGCCGGCAGCCTGTGACACGACGAGCGTGACCGGTCGCGACGGCCATTCCTGGCTGCGGACGT
>JAIEQX010000349.1 GCA_019747375.1 Beijerinckiaceae bacterium
GCGCGATCCCCTGCAAGGCCTCCACGGAGAAACCGCAGCGCGCGAGAAACGCGACCTCTTCCGGCAGCGCTCCGTCACCGGGCCGCGATTGCCGAGCAAAATTCGCGCGGCCACTTGCAAGCGCCGACACGGCATGCGACGAGCGCGACATTGCTTCCGGGCCACTGGTGGACGAAATGGACAAGGCCGAGCTCCACATGTCCGCAATGCGAAGCCTAAGCCTAAAATGGGCGCGCCTTCAAGGCAAAGCTTGCGTGGTTCTGACCCTGGCGGTCTCGCTGATCGGCGCGACCGTGCCGGAGGCGATTGCGCAGGGGGCGCCCGTCCCGAGTTTCTGGGACCCGCAATATCGGGCCGAACGCCCCGACACGAGCGCCATCCGGTTGATCCGCTTCATCACGGAAGATGATTATCCGCCATTCAACTTCGCGCTTCCGGACGGGTCGCTGACCGGCTTCAACGTCGAAATCGCGCGCGCCATCTGCGACGAGCTGAAGATCGCGTGCACGATCCAGCCGCGCCGCTGGGACACGTTGATCCCGTCCATTGCGGACGGACGGGCGGACGCCGCCATCGCGTCGCTGGCGATGAATGCGCAGACGCGCGCGCAACTCGATTTCACCGCGCCCTATTACAAGACGCCGGCGCGCTTCGTGACGCTGCGGCCCGCCGACGGCCAGCCGACGCGCGACATGCTGCCGGAAACGCTGCGCGGCCAGACTGTCGGGGTCGAGACGGGCACGGCCCACGAGGCCTTCCTGCGGGCGTTCTTTCCCGGCGTCGAGATCAAGACCTTTGCGAACCAGACGGAGCTGCGCGGCGCGCTGAAGTCGCGCGACGTGCAGGCCCTTTTCGGCGACGGCGTTTCACTGTCGCTGTGGCTCAACGGCACGGATGCGGGCGCATGTTGCGCGTTTGCGGGCGGGCCATACACGGAGAGCAGCTTTTTCGGCGAAGGCGTGGGCATCGCGGTGCGCAAGGGCAATGACGATCTGCGCCGCGCGCTCGACTGGGCGCTGAAACGCGTGCATGAGCGCGGCCTTTATGCCGAGCTTTATCTGAAATTCTTTCCGATAGGATTTTTCTAGCGGCTCACAGGAGCTTCTGGACTTCGCGGGCGGCGGCTTCCGGCGGCTGCTGGATGTTCAGCGCGTTCACGAAGCGGCCCTGCTTGTCCATCATGTACACGATGGCGGTGTGGTCCATCGTGTACTGGCCCTTCTCGGTCGGGATCTTCTTGGCGTAGACCCGATAGGCCTTGATGATGACGTCGATCTCCTCGCGCGTTCCCGACAGGCCGGAAATGCGCGGATCGAAACTCGCGAGATAGGATTTCATCAGTTCAGGCGTGTCGCGCTCGGGATCGACCGTGACGAACAGCGCCGAGAGCCTGGCGTCCTTCGGCAGCTTGCGGAGGATTTCCGAGATTTCGAACAGGGTCGTGGGGCAGACATCCGGACAATGGGTGAAGCCGAAAAAGACCAGCGACGGCGCGCCGCGATAGGTGGCGTCGGTCACGCGCGCGCCGGTCTGGTCGACCAGGCTGAACGCCCCCCCGACCGCCGAGGCCCGCCCCTTCTCGCCGCCGCCGCTGACGATGAACAGTCCGACGCCGATCAGGGCGACGAGTCCCAGGGCCAGAATGGCGATGGGCAGGACAAGGCGTTTCTGCTGGGGCGTCATCGAGGCGAAAATATCCGTCAAAAACAGTTTTTAAGGGCGGCGAGCGAGTCGAAGAAGATGATGGGCCCGTAGTGCCACCACAGAAGAAGGGCCGCGCCGCCCAGCAGCGCCACGCCGATGGCCGCGATCTGCCAGATCAGCCGGGCGATCTCGGGGTCGCTTTCGGCGAATTCAGGTTGGTCCGTGCGATCCGACATGGCGCTTCTCCGGATGCCTTTATAGGCCCGCGGCGGAGAAAATGCACGCGACTCCGCGCCGCATCAGCCGTGCTGGCGCTTGACCGCGAAAGCCGGAGCGAGCGTCAGGCACAGGATGACGGCGATGAGCGCGAAGGGCGCGCGATCGGCGCCATGGTCGAGCATGTAGCCTATGACCGGCGGGGCGATGAGGGCGCCGAGATCCAGCCCGGAATAGACGAAGCCGAAGACCGTGCCGGTGGCGCCGTGCGGGGCGGCGCTGCGCACCAGCATGTCGCGGGACGGAATGGTCATGCCGCCCAGAAACCCGGTCAGCATGGCGCAGGCGACAAGAATGACGCCCGGCAGCGCCACGAATCCGATGCCGAGCGTCAGGACCGCCACGGCCAGCAATCCGCCCGCGATGATGCGGTCGTGATTGTCGGTGCGGTCGGCCATGTAACCGCCGGCCAGCGATCCGAAGGCGTAGCTCGTGAGGTAGAGCGTCGTGACGGTGGTGGCGAACACGAGGGTGACGCCCTGCACCTTCGGGAGCAGGATGGGGAGATAATTCTGCAGGCCCGAGAAGGCGATCGACAGAAGCATGAAATACGCGAAGGCCATCAGGATGGCGGGCGAGCGGAAAAGCGACGGGCTCGGCCCGGACCGCGCCGCGGTATTTCCGTGCCGGACGGAGACCACGAGATCGTTGCGGTCGATCATCAAGAGAAGCGCGCCGATGAGACCGATCGCGCCGGTGATGGCCAGCGCGGCGCGCCAGTCGAACATTTCCGACAGGAACAGGACCGTGATGGGCGCGGCCGCCCAGCCGAGCGTGCCGGACACCGAGTGCACCGAATAGGCCCGCGCCATGCGGGTCGGCGTGACGCGGGCGGTCAGGACCGAATAATCAGCAGGATGATAGACGCTGTTGCCGGCGCCCGCGAGAGCCGCAAGGACGAACAGCATCCAGGTGGAGGGCGCGAGACCCATCGCCATGATGGAGCCTGACAGCAGCGCCATGCCGGCCGGCAGGACGAGATGAGCGCCGAAACGATCCACCACCACGCCGGCGCCGACCTGGAAGATTCCCGACGCGGCGAAGAACACCGCCATCAGAAGGCCGAGCTCGGTGTAGGACACGCCGAGGCTGGCGCGCATCAGGGGAAAGAGCGGCGGCAGGACGAGCTGGAAGAAATGGCTGGTGAAGTGGGCGGCTCCGATCACGCTGATGATGCGCAGATCGCCCGTCTTCGGCAGGCTGACGTCGGTCATGGCCCTGCAATGTGACACGCGGCCGCTTTCGTCAAGCGCGCAATGGACGGGGAGCGGGAGCTGGACAAAATGAGTCCAGCTCCCTTTCGTCACGAAATCAACGGATGATTTCGATCACTTCGCGGGTGTCGGGATCGACCAGCACGACTTCGTCCTGGATCACGACGTAACGATATTCCTTGAGGTCAGGCACTTCCGTCCAGATCTCGGTCGGCAGCGCCTGCAGGGTCACGCGCTCGGGAAGACGCACGCCTTCGCGAAGCTCGATGTTGAGGTCTACGCCGCGCGAAGAGCTCGTGCGCGTTTTCATGACATCGCGCTTCACCAGGTCGCGCTGGCTGGAGCTCAGGCTGACGGTGCGCCGGGTCGCCTTTCCGGCGCCGCTTCCGTTGCTGGAAATGATCGTCACGACCTTCTTGGTCTTGGGCTCGACGATGACGATTTCATCGCGCACCACGACATATTCATAGTTCCGGAAGCGCGGCGAAATCTGCACGATTTCGGCCGGCACCGGGCGCGAACGCACGCGGTCAGGCAGACGGCCGCCGATATCGACCGAGATGTTGATGTTGGTGTCAGAGCCGCGCTCGCGGATCAGACGCTCATGAACGCGGCTGGCGCTCTCACGCTCGATGTTCAGTTCGCCGCGCACCTGCACGTTGGTATTGCCGCCCGCGCGCGAGCCGGAACGATCCGTTTCGCTGCTGGTGGTGCGGGTGGACGCCGCGCCGTCGCGATCGCCGTTCTGCGAGGACGCGCGGGTGCGGTCCGTGTCGGACGGCTGCGAGCGATCGGCCTGATTGCGGTCCGTCTGGCCGCGCTCATTGGCGTTGCGGTTCGAATCGGCCGAGGTCGGCTTGGCGCCGGTCGCGGACTTGGTGTCGGTGGCGGACTTGGTGTCGGCGGACGACTTGGAGTCGCCGGTCTTCATGTCGCCCGCTTTGCTGTCGGACGCAGATTTGCTGTCCGAGCCCGGCTTGGCGCCGGTGGCGGACTTGGTGTCCGTCGAGGCCTTGGTGTCCGTCGAGGCCTTGGTGTCGCTCGAGGCCTTGGTGTCGGCGGAGCCGGCGCGCGTCGATGCGGCGCCCGGCTGCGAAGCCTTGTCGCCCGACTGGGTGG
>JAIEQX010000105.1 GCA_019747375.1 Beijerinckiaceae bacterium
CAGGCCCCGCAACATGACCCAACACGCCACCCTCGCTGACGCCATCCACGCCGCGCCGACGCTCGCCGACGCGCCGACCGCGGAAGCGCGGCTGACGGAGCTTCTCGCCGACGCGCCGGCTCTGGCGGACGTGCTCGCCCGCCCGAACGTGCGCGCGCTGATCCTCGGAATCGCCAATCACTCGCCCTATCTCTGGCGCCTCGTGACCGGCGATCCGGACAGGCTGGCGCGGCTTCTCGCGCAAGCTCCGGACGCCGCGCTCGACGCCTGCCTGTCGCGCGCGGTCGCGCAATCGCGCGAGAGCGAGGACGAGCAGGCGCTGATGCGCGCGCTGCGGCTCGCCAAGCAGGAGGCCGCGCTGCTCATCGCGCTCGCCGACATCGGCGGCCTGTGGGACGTGGTGGCGGTGACCTCCGGGCTGACGCGCTTCGCCGACTGCATGGTGTCCTGCGCGCTGTCTCATCTGCTCCGGCAGGCGGCTCTTGAGGGCAAGCTGCGCCTCGCCGACCCCGAGGATCCCGAGCGCGGCTGCGGCGTCGTCGTTCTGGCGCTCGGCAAGCATGGCGCAGGCGAACTGAATTATTCGAGCGACATCGACCTGGTGGTTTTCTTCGATCCGGACTCGCCCGCCCTGACGGAGGCGAGCGAGCCCGGCCCGCTCTTCGTGCGCATCACCAAATCGCTCGCCCGCATCCTGCAGGAGCGCACCGGCCACGGCTATGTGCTGCGCGTCGATCTTCGGCTGCGGCCCGATCCCGGATCGACGTCGGTGGCGATCTCGCTGCCTGCCGCCTTCTCCTATTATGAAAATCTGGGCCAGAACTGGGAGCGCGCCGCGCTCATCAAGGCCCGGCCCGTCGCTGGCGACAAGGCCATCGGGGCGCAGTTCCTCGCCGATCTCGCGCCCTTCATCTGGCGCAAATATTTCGACTATGCGGCCATCGCGGACATTCACGCGATGAAGCGCCAGATCCATGCGGTGCGCGGCCACGCGGAGGTGGCGGTCGCCGGGCATGACGTCAAGCTCGGCCGCGGCGGCATCCGCGAAGTGGAGTTCTTCGTCCAGACCCAGCAGCTGATCTTCGGCGGACGGCGCAAGCAATTGCGCGGCGCGCGCACGCTCGACATGCTGCGCGAGCTCGCCGCCGACGGCTGGGTCGCCGACGAGGCCGTGCAGGATCTCACTGGCGCTTACGGCTTTCTGCGCACCGTCGAACATCGCCTGCAGATGCTGGCCGACGAACAGACGCAGCGCCTGCCGTCAAGCGCCGAGGCGCTGGCCGCCTTCGCGCGTTTCTGCGGCTACCCCGATCTCGAGCGCTTCGCCGCAGCGCTGATCGGCTATCTGACGCAGGTCGAGACGCATTACGCGCGCCTGTTCGAACATGCGCCCGCGCTCGACACGACGGGCGGCAGCCTCGTCTTCACGGGCTCGACCGATGATCCCGAAACCCTCGAGACGCTGAGCGCGCTCGGCTTCGCCGAACCCTCGCGCGCCGCCGAGACCATTCGGGGCTGGCATTTCGGCCGCCGCTCCGGCGTGCAGTCGGCGCGCGCCCGCGAGGTGCTGACCGAACTCGTGCCGGCCCTGCTCGAATCCTTTTCCGGCAGCGGCGACCCGGATGCCGCGCTCGCGGCCTTCGACGCCGCGCTCGGCCGCATGCCCGCCGCCGTGGAGCTGTTTTCGATCCTGAAAAGCAACGCGGCGGTGCGCGATCTCTTCGGCGACATCCTGGGCGGCGCGCCGCGTCTCGCCAATGTCATCGCGCAGCGCCCGCATGTGCTGGACGCCGCCATCGATCCCTCCATGCTGCAGACGACGTCCGACGAGGGCCATTACGACTTGCGCGCCAGGAGGCTGTTGCGCGACCCGGCGCGCACGGAGGAATTTCTCGACGGCGCCCGCGACATGGCGCAGGAGGAATCCTTCCTCATCGGCGTGCGCACGCTCTCGGGCATGATCGATCCCGTGGATGCAGGCGCCCCCTATGCGGCCCTGGCCGCAAGTCTCGTGCGCGCCTCGCTCGAACAGGTCCGCCGCAATTTCATCGCCGAATATGGCGAGGTTCCGGGCGGCAGATGCGCGGTGATCGGCATGGGCAAGCTCGGCTCGCGCGAAATGACCGCGACGTCCGATCTCGATCTGATCCTGCTGTACGATTTCGATCCCGACAATCCGGATTCCAACGGCGGCAAGCCGCTGCACGCCGCGCAATATTATACGCGGCTGACGCAGCGCCTCGTCTCCGCGCTCACGGTGGCGACGCGCCGTGGCCGCCTCTACGATGTCGACATGCGGCTTCGGCCGTCCGGCGGCAAGGGTCCGCTCGCCACCAATGTCGACAGCTTCATGGATTACCAGGCGTCGGACGCCGAGGTCTGGGAGCATATGACGCTGACGCGCGCGCGCGCCATCGCGGGCGATGCGTCGCTGTGCGACGAACTCACGACCTCCATCCGCGAGGTTCTGGCGAAGAAGCGCGCAGGCGCCGCGCTGCGCGCCGCCGTGCATGACATGCGGATGCTGATCGCCAAGGAGAAGGGCGACGGCGACGCCTGGGACCTCAAGCTCGCGCGCGGCGGCATGATGGACATCGAATTCATCGCCCAATATCTGGTCTTGCGTCACGCCGCCGCGACGCCGCGCATCATGCATGTCGAGACGCTCGAAGCCCTGAAGATCGCCGCGGAAGAAGGGCTCGTGTCGGCCGCCGACGGCGAGCGGCTTGTCTCGGCCCACCGGCTCTACACCATCGTGATGCAGATGATCCGGCTGACGACCGAAGGCGCGTTCGATCCCGCGCAGGCGGCCTCCGGCGTCCTGCGCCGCATCGCGTCGGCGGCCGGTCTGCCGGATTTCAAGCTGCTGGAGAATGTGCTGGCGGAGACGCGCGGCGAGGTTCGCGCCGTTTTCGAGCGGCTGCTGGGCTCGAAGGCCGGATAGTCCGACGCGTCGGATCTTCGGTCAGATGCGCATGACGCGGGGCGCCTCGGCGGCGCCGTCCGTGCCGAGCGGCAGGCTGACGCGCACGATCGTGCCGGCGCCGAGGCTGGAGCGGATGCGCAGCGATCCGCCATGCAGCTCGATCAGCGACCGCGCGATGGCCAGACCAAGGCCCGAGCCCTTCGAGCCGTTCTGCAGCGGCGAGTCGATCTGCTCGAACGGACGGCCGAGCCGCGGCAGGGCTTCGGCGGATATTCCCACGCCCGTGTCTTCGACATAGATGTTCATGGCGCCTTCGGCCAGGCGCGTGCGCAGCGTGATGCGTCCGCCATCCGGGGTGAACTTGACGGCGTTGCGCATCAGGCCGATCAGCACCTTCTCGACGGCATGGCGATCGGCGACCAGCGGCGTGCCCGGCAGCGCCTCGGCCACGATGGTGATGTTCTTCTCGATCGCGTCGACGCGCACCGCCTCGACGACGCGCGAAATGGCGGTGTCGATCTCGAAATGCGTCATGTGCAGCTGGATGCGTCCGGCCTCCAGCCGCGACATGTCGAGCACGTCGCTGATGACGGTGAGCAGATGCTGGCCGCTTTCGCGGATATGCGTCGAATAGTCTAGATATTTGCCGTTGCCGAGGGCGCCGAAAGTTTCGTGCTCCATCATTTCCGAGAAGCCGATGATGGCGTTGAGCGGCGTGCGCAATTCGTGGCTCATATTGGCCAGGAACTCGGATTTGGCCCGGTTGGCGGTCTCGGCCTCGGCCTTCTGCTCGAGATATTTTTCCGCGAGATCGGCCAGCTGCTGCGCCTGCAGTTCGAGCGTCTGGCGCGATTTGCGCAGGTCCGCGATGGTCGCCATCAGGCGGCGTTCGGAATCGAGCAATTGCTCTTCATGACGCTTCAGCTTGGTGATGTCGGTGCCGACCGAGACGTAACCGCCATCCTTGGTGCGGCGCTCGTTGATCTGCAGCCAGCGCCCGTCGGTGAGGCGCGCTTCATAGGTGCGCGCGCCGGCCGCGGCGCGCTCGCCCAGCGGAATCTGCGTCTGCACCATGGGCGGCGCGCCCTTGGACATGAGCTGGCCATAGGGCGTGCCGGCGGCGGTCGCCTCGGGCGGCAGGTTGTGCAGGTTCTGGAACTTCGAATTGCACATCACGAGCTTGTTCTCGGCGTCCCAGAGAACGAAAGCCTCGGAAATGGTTTCGATGGCGTCGCGCAGGCGGATGTCGGCGGTGGCGGTTCGCTCGATGAGCGCCTTCTGATCGCTGATGTCGACCGCGATGCCGACGAGATGCGGCGAATCCTGCGGACCCTGACGCAGAATTTCGGCCCGCGCGCGCAGCCAGATCCAGTCGCCGCGTGAATTGCGGATGCGGAACGC
>JAIEQX010000020.1 GCA_019747375.1 Beijerinckiaceae bacterium
CGCGCCGCCGAAGCCTATTTGGACGCCGCGTAATGCGCCAGCGCCAGCAGATCGGCGTCGGGAACGCCCGCCACCGCATTGCTCATCAGCGCGTCGGCGCCCGCGCGAGTGCTGTCGCGATAGGCCTTCAGGGCCGCCAGCATATAGTCGATGCGCTGGCCCGCCAGACGCGGCATCTGCTCCTGCCCGGCGAGCGAGGGCAGGTGGCACGAGCCGCAGCGCATCCGCTCTGCGAGCTTTTCGCCCGCCTGCGCGAGCGCCGGGTCGGGCGTCTCGTCGCTGCGCCCGGCCGGAAGCGCTTCCAGCATCGCCGCCAGAGCCTCGATGTCGGCGTCCTTCAGCTTCTCGACGAACGGCGTCATGACCGGGACGGGCCGGACGCCCTCGCGCATCAGGATCAGCTGCGTGGTGACGTAGAAGGCCGGCTGGCCGGCGAGCGACGGCGTCAGCGGCTGGACCGAGTTGAACCCCTCGCCGTGGCAGCCTGCGCAGACCACGGCGCGTTCGCGCGTTTCGTTCGAGACCTGCGCGGCCGCCCCCGACGAGAGGACGGCCGCGAGCATCAGGCCCGGAAGGCCATGCGTGACGATTGTCTTCACCGGCGCGCGGTCTTCGGCGCATTGTAGGAGATGCGATAGATCACGCCCGACAATTCGTCGCTGACCATCAGCGACCCGTCGGGCGCCTGCATCACATGCGTGGGACGGCCGAGGAACGCGTTCTTCTCCTTGTCGAGAAGACCCGTCATGAACGGTTCGACCTTCGCCTTGCCGTTCTTCTGCGGGAACGCCGCCACCACGTCATAGCCGAAGCGCTCGCTGCGGTTCCACGAGCCGTGACGCGCGGCGAAAATGGCGTTCTTGTATTTCGCCGGGAACATGTCGCCCGTGTAGAACTTCATGCCCAGCGCCGCCGCATGCGGCCCCATCAGGGCGGCGGCCGGGATCGTGCCCGCGCAGGCCTGCGGCTTCTTCACGTCCTGGTCGGGAACATTGTTGGCGTGGCAATAGGGAAAGCCGAAGGACGCGCCCTCCATCTTGGCGGGAAGCCGGTTCAGTTCGTCTTCGGGTCCGCCGTCGCCCGCCCAGTCGCGGCCGTTGTCGGTGAACCACAATTCCTTCGTCACCGGATGCCAGTCGAAGCCCACGGTGTTGCGCACGCCGCGAGCCACGATCTCCATGCCGGTTCCATCCGCATTGTAGCGGCGGATATGCGCATGCGTCGCCGGATTGATCTCGCAGATGTTGCAATTCGCCCCGACCGGCACGTAGAGCTTGCCGTCCGGCCCGAAGGCCACGAACTTCCAGCCATGCTGCGCGTCGGACGGAAGATTGAAGGCGGCGCTGAGATCGACCGGGTCGGGCAGCTTCTCCGGATTGCCGGCCAGCACGTCCTCGATATTGTCGTAGCGGAAGACCTTGTTGATCGCGAAGACGTAGAGCGCGCCGTCCCGCACCGCCAGGCCGTTGGGCGAACTCAGCCCCTGCAGGATCGTCTTCGTTTCGCGCTTGCCGTCCTTTTCGGTGATGGCGTAGACGCGCCCGATGGTGCGCGAGCCCACGAAGATCGTGCCCTTCTCGGCCCGCACCATCGTGCGCGCGCCCGGCATGCCATGCGCGTAGATTTCCGCCGTGAAGCCCAGCGGAACTTTCAGTTTCGCCAGCGGGACCTTGTCGAGCGGCGTCACGGTGGCGGGAACCGGCACGCCGCGCAGATCCGGATTCTGCTTGCTGCGGCCGAGATCGGATCTGTCGAGCGGATTCATCTGCGTGGGCGGACGCTGCGCCAGCGCGGCGCCGGACGTGAGCATCAGGCCCGCGAGGATTCCGGTGGCCAGGATCGCCCGGGCGCCGACACGATGGCGACGAGATTGGCTCAGGCGAGAATGGCTATGAGAAGCCGAGGCATGCGCGAGATCAGCCTTGATCATGGTGGTTTCCCCCAGAGCCTTGTCGTGTTGACCTTGTGTCCGGCCCTTCCCGCGAGACTATCGCCAAGCCCTCTCGACTAGCAAGCCGTCTTGCTTGCGATGCGGCTCGCGCGGCGGGACTGCGGCCCGCCGGACCTTCGCTCTCCCGTCAGGATCCGGGCTTCACAATTCGCGCCCGATCCGCCGGTCGACCGACCACGGCCCGCCGCCGCGCAGCGCCACGGCAAACAGCACCAGTCCCCACATCAGCGTGTATTCATAGCCGCGCGCCGTCCACGCATAGCCGTTGCCCCAATAGATGTAGAAGGTCAGCACCGCCATTTCGACCGCGGCCGCGGCGGCGAAGAAGCGCGTCGCCAGTCCGAGCGTGATGCAGACGCCGCCGATCAGTTCGACGATCATCAGCACGAAGGTGATCTCCGCGCCGATCGAGGCGAGCTCCGGCATTTTCGCCATCAATTCGCCGGGACCGCGCGCGCGCCCGATCTTCGGCCAGCCGTGGACGATCAGCGCCGAACCGACCGCGACGCGAATGATCAGCCAGGAAAATGGCGTGGCCTTTTCGTAAAATCCCGCAAGACCGGGCGCCAGCAGGCGCGTTCCTGCGCCCTCATGATCGATGGATGTCATCTCGCTCCCCCCGAAGTTTCAGCCCGGCCTCACGGGCCGGTTGAGCCGAACGTGCGCCCACGCACAGCGCTTGCGCAAGGGCGAAGGGAAGATGCCATGCGAAATGACGAATTGGTGCTGCGCAGCAACGATTTATCTTGCCTGTCGCAGGCCCGGAACTACGCTTCGATCCATGGGAGGCAGCCATGACCTACATCATCTCGACCACGGATGGTTCCAAGGCTCACCCGTTGGTCCGGATCAGGGCCGATGGCGGAGCGGTCCTGCTGGCTGAAATCGAAGTGCTGTACGCGCAGCATTCGGTCGGCATCGCCTGCGACCTCGCGCTGCTGGCGCGCAAGCGCAATCCCTCCGCGCGCATCATGGTGGACGGGCAGGACGCGGATCTGCTCTGCCAGATGCCGGCCCGCGCCCGCGCGCATTCCTGACATTCGCCTTCGCGATCGCGCAGCGGCCACGCCGTCCGGCATGACATTTTCGTGTCGCGCGCTTCAAGGCTTGCCAGTCCCTCGCCGGGGTGAAACCTTTGCGGCTCAGGCGCAAAGCATGCGCGGCAGGGAGATTTTCATGCGGGCCTCAGCACTCGTCGCGGCAACCGGAATCATGCTCATGGCCACGGACCTCTCGGCTGCCGAAATCAAGGTGCTGACGGCCGGCGCCTTCAAGCCGGTCGTGACCGCGCTGGTTCCGGCCTTCGAGCGGGAGACCGGCCACAAGGTCGTGGTCGACAACGACACGGCCGGCGCGCTGACGAAACGCATCACGGGCGGCGAGGCCTTCGACGTCGTGGTGCTGACGCCCGCAGCCCTGCAGCAGCTCGCCAAGGCCGGCAAGGTCGTGGACGCGCCGCCGCGCCGGCTGGCGCGCGTCGCCATCGGGGTGGCGGTGAAGAAGGGCGACAAGGCCCCGGACATCTCCACCGTCGCGGCGTTCCGGGCGGCGCTGCAATCGGCCCGCAAGGTCGCGATGATCGATCCCGCGGCCGGCGGATCGAGCGGCATCTATCTGACGAAACTTTTCGACACATGGGGCGTCGGCGACGAGATCAGGGCCAAGGCGGTGCTGGTGCCGGGCGGTCTCGTCGCCGAGCGCCTCGTCACCGGCGAGGCCGATCTCGCGCTTCACCAGATCAGCGAAATTCTCGCCGTGCCGGGCGCCGATCTCGTCGGCCCGATTCCGGCGGAGATCCAGAACTATACGGTCTATGCGGGCGGGCTCGGCGCGGGCGCGCGCGACAGGGCCGCCGCCGAGGCCTTTCTGGCGGCCCTGTCGGGCGCCGGCGCGGCTTCCGTGCTGAAGGACAAGGGCATGGAGAGCCCGGGCTCCTGAGCCGCGACGCCCCGGCCCCCGCGCCTGTCCTGCGCAGCGGTACAGGCGCGCCGCATCGCGGAAATCCCTTCCTTCCGCGCCCAACCCCATTATGATGGCGGCAACGAAAAAGCCGGGCCGGCGCAAAGCCGCGCCCGACAACGGAGGGACGGACCCGGATGAGCGCCTACGCTCTCAACAAGCTCCTGCGCGAGGTCAACCGCAACCCGCAGACGCGCGAGCGCTTCTTCCAGAACGCCGCCGACGTGCTGCCGCAGTTCGATCTCACCGATGTCGAGAAACAGGCGGTGCTGACGCGCGACATCGGCGCGCTGTACAGGCTCGGCGTGCACGGCCTGATCCTGCGGCCTTTCACGCTTTTGCAGCAGATGCCCGAGCCCGACTATCTCAAAGCCATCAGGAGCCAGTGATGCCGATCGTCTACGCCGCCGCCGCCAGCCATGCGC
>JAIEQX010000194.1 GCA_019747375.1 Beijerinckiaceae bacterium
ACGGTCGTTCTCGCCGCCGCCGGCGACAAGAAGATCGAAGTGATTAAGGAAGTTCGCGCGATCACGGGCCTGGGCCTCAAGGAAGCCAAGGACCTCGTGGAAGCCGCTCCGAAGGCGGTCAAGGAAGCCGTCTCCAAGGACGACGCCGCGAAGTTCAAGGCCCAGCTCGAAAAGGCTGGCGCCAAGGTCGAACTCAAGTAATGCCCGTGCAGGCGGCGACCGCCGCCTTGTCGGACTGATGAATGAGACGGCGGTCCCGGGGTTTTCCCCGGGGCCGTTCGAACGTTCCGGAAACGGCCCTTTTCGGAGGGCATTTGACCGGGGCGGCCTGCGCCGGACGCAGGAATGAGGTGGGGCCGCTGAGGCCCCAGGCGCACGGGTCTCCGGGATCCGTGCGAGGCGTGCGGCCCCGTCGGGCCCGCCTAGATGAAGGTGCGAGAAGCGATATGGCTCAGATTCCGGCTCAGACCTCCCAGATGACGTTCACCGGTCGCAAGCGTATCCGCAAGTTCTTCGGACATCTCCGGGAAGTAGCGGTCATGCCGAACCTCATCGAGGTTCAGAAGGCATCCTACGACCAGTTCCTGATGGTCGACGAGCCCAAGGGCGGCCGCCTGGACGAAGGCCTGCAATCGGTTTTCAAGTCCGTTTTCCCGATCCGCGATTTCGCTGGCACCGCCCAGCTCGATTTCGTGAGCTACGAATTCGAACAGCCCAAGTACGACGTTGACGAGTGCCGCCAGCGCGGCATGACGTTCGCCGCGCCGCTGAAAGTGAAGCTGCGCCTGATCGTGTTCGACGTGGACCCGGACACCGGCGCCAAGTCCGTGCGCGACATCAAGGAGCAGGACGTCTACATGGGCGACATGCCGTTCATGACCATGAACGGCACGTTCATCGTCAACGGCACCGAGCGCGTGATCGTCTCGCAGATGCACCGCTCGCCGGGCGTCTTCTTCGATCACGACAAGGGCAAGACGCACTCTTCGGGCAAGCTGCTGTTCGCCGCCCGCATCATTCCCTATCGCGGTTCGTGGCTCGACATCGAGTTCGACGCGAAGGACATCGTCTATGCGCGCATCGACCGCCGCCGCAAGATTCCGGTGTCGTCGCTGCTGTTCGCGCTCGGCATGGACGGCGAAGAGATACTGAATTTCTTCTACAACAAGGTGACCTACACCCGCGTCCCTGAGAAGAAGAAGGGCGGCGAGGCCTATTGGCGCGTGCCTTACGACGCGGACCGCATGAAGGGCATCAAGGCCGCAGTCGACCTGATCGACGCGGACTCGGGCGAGGTGGTCGTGGAAGCCGGCAAGAAGCTCACCGCGCGCACCGCGCGCCAGATCGCCGAGCGCGGCGTGAAGGCCCTCAAGGCGCAGGACGAGGATCTGTTCGGCCAGTACCTGGCTGAAGACCTGTTCGACCCGAACACCGGCGAAATCTTCGCCGAGGCCGGCGAAGAGCTCAACGCGAAGTCGATCGCCAATCTCGTGGAGCACGGCTTCACGGATCTGGAGTTGCTCGACATCGACCACGTCAACGTCGGCCCCTACATCCGCAACACGCTCGCCGTCGACAAGAACTCGACCCGCGAGGACGCGCTGTTCGACATCTATCGCGTGATGCGTCCCGGCGAGCCGCCGACGATCGACACCGGCGAAGCGATGTTCCACTCGCTGTTCTTCGATTCCGAGCGCTACGACCTCTCGGCCGTGGGCCGCGTGAAGATGAACATGCGTCTCGACCTCGACGCCGAGGACACTGTCCGCACGCTGCGCAAGGATGACATTCTTGCGGTGGTGCGCGCGCTCGTCGACCTGCGCGACGGCCGCGGCGAAATCGACGACATCGACCATCTCGGCAACCGCCGCGTCCGCTCGGTCGGCGAGCTCATGGAGAACCAGTATCGCCTGGGCCTCCTGCGCATGGAGCGCGCCATCAAGGAGCGCATGTCGTCCGTCGACATCGACACCGTGATGCCGCAGGACCTCATCAACGCCAAGCCGGCGGCAGCCGCCGTGCGCGAGTTCTTCGGCTCGTCGCAGCTCTCGCAGTTCATGGATCAGACGAACCCGCTGTCCGAGATCACCCACAAGCGCCGCCTCTCGGCGCTTGGACCGGGCGGTCTGACGCGCGAGCGCGCCGGCTTCGAAGTGCGCGACGTGCATCCCACGCACTACGGCCGCATCTGCCCCATTGAGACGCCGGAAGGCCCGAACATCGGCCTCATCAACTCGCTCGCCACGTTCGCGCGCGTCAACAAGTACGGCTTCATCGAAGCGCCTTACCGCCGTGTCCGCGACGGCCAGGTGAGCGAGGACGTCGTCTACCTGTCCGCCATGGAAGAGGCCAAGCACTTCGTCGCCCAGGCGAACGCGGTGATGACGGCCGACAGCGAGCTGGCCGAAGACCTCGTGGTCTGCCGCCATGCCGGAGATGTCATCATGGTCCCGCGCGAGCGCGTCGACTTCATGGACGTGTCGCCCAAGCAGCTCGTTTCCGTGGCCGCCGCGCTCATCCCGTTCCTTGAGAACGACGACGCCAACCGCGCGCTCATGGGCTCGAACATGCAGCGCCAGGCCGTGCCGCTGGTGAAGGCCGACGCCCCGCTCGTGGGAACGGGCATGGAATCGGTCGTCGCCCGTGACTCCGGCGCCGCCATCGCCGCGCGCCGCACCGGCGTGATCGACCAGATCGACGCGACGCGTATCGTTATCCGCGCGACGCAGGATCTCGATCCCACCAAGGCGGGCGTTGACATCTACCGCCTGATGAAGTTCCAGCGTTCGAACCAGTCGACCTGCATCAACCAGCGTCCGCTGGTGAAGGTCGGCGACTTCGTGCGCAAGGGCGACATCATCGCCGACGGCCCCTCGACGGACCTCGGCGATCTGGCCCTCGGCCGCAACGTGCTCGTCGCGTTCATGCCGTGGAACGGCTACAACTTCGAGGATTCGATCCTCCTCAACGAGCGCATCGTTCGCGACGACGTGTTCACGTCCATCCACATCGACGAGTTCGAAGTGATGGCGCGCGACACCAAGCTCGGCCCCGAGGAAATCACGCGCGACATTCCGAACGTTTCGGAAGAAGCTCTGAAGAACCTCGACGAAGCCGGCATCGTCTACATCGGCGCGGAAGTGAACGCGGGCGACATCCTCGTCGGCAAGATCACGCCGAAGGGCGAAAGCCCGATGACACCCGAAGAGAAGCTGCTTCGCGCCATCTTCGGCGAGAAGGCTTCTGACGTGCGCGACACCTCGCTGCGCGTGCCGCCGGGCGTGCAGGGCACCATCGTCGAAGTGCGCGTGTTCAATCGCCACGGCGTCGAGAAGGACGAGCGCGCCCAGGCCATCGAGCGCGAAGAGATCGAGCGTCTCGCGAAGGACCGCGACGACGAACTCGCGATCCTCGACCGCAACGTCTACGGCCGCGTGAACGAACTCCTCACGGGCAAGACGGCGACGTCCGGCCCCAAGGGCTTCAAGAAGGACAGCGCGATCACCAAGGAGACGCTGGAAGAGTATCCGCGCTCCCAGTGGTGGACGTTCGCCATCGAGGACGATCGCCTGATGGGCGAGATCGAAGCCATGCGCAAGCAGTACGACGAAGCGAAGAAGGGGCTCGAGAGCCGCTTCCTCGACAAGGTCGAGAAGCTGCAGCGCGGCGACGAACTGCCGCCGGGCGTGATGAAGATGGTCAAGGTCTTCGTCGCCGTTAAGCGCAAGATCCAGCCGGGCGACAAGATGGCCGGCCGCCATGGCAACAAGGGCGTCGTGTCGAAGATCGTGCCCAGCGAGGACATGCCGTTCCTCGCCGACGGCACGCCCGTCGACATCGTGCTCAACCCGCTCGGCGTGCCCTCGCGCATGAACGTCGGTCAGATTCTCGAGACGCATCTGGGCTGGGCCTGCGCAGGCCTTGGCAAGCAGGTCGGCGAGACGGTGAACGCGTACCTGCGCCAGGGCGATATCAAGCCTCTGCGCGACAAGCTCGCCGACATCTACGGCAAGGACGAGAAGACCATCGCAAGCCTCGATGACGCATCGCTCGCCGAACTCGGCGAAAACCTGCGCCGCGGCGTCCCAATCGCAACGCCCGTCTTCGACGGCGCGCGCGAGAAGGACATTGTCGAGATGCTGACGAAGGCCGGGCTCGATTCCTCCGGCCAGTCCACCGTCTACGACGGGCGTACGGGCGAGCCGTTCGATCGCAAGGTCACTGTCGGCTACATCTACATGCTGAAGCTGCATCACCTTGTCGACGACAAGATCCATGCGCGCTCCATCGGCCCGTACTCGCTCGTCACACAGCAGCCGCTGGGCGGCAAGGCGCAGTTCGGCGGCCAGCGCTTCGGT
>JAIEQX010000381.1 GCA_019747375.1 Beijerinckiaceae bacterium
GGCCTCGACGCGGCGAAAGTCGTCGACGATCTTCAGGCCCCGCAGGATGCCGCACTTCTTCAACCGGGGCCTGTTGCTGCGTCCCTGCCGCTCGCCTCCGCATCGACGGCGGGGCCGCGTTCCGCTGCGCTCGCCCGGGGAGACGCCATAGCGGTTCTGCCACGTATCGGCGAAAACCTCGCCATGCCCGCGGCCCAAGCGCGCTGGGGAAGTCAGGTCGCGCCATTCCTCGAGGTGCGCTTCAGCGGTCAATCCAGTTTCAGCCGCGCGGCGCACGATCTCTGCAAGCAGATGCTGGGCGAGTTCGACAGCGACGATGTGGTCAAGATCCTCATCACGTCGATCGAACCGGGCGTGGGCAAATCCGTTCTGGCGGCCAATCTTGCGCAAGCGGCGGCGGAAGCTGGAGAACGCGTGCTGCTCATCGACGCCAACAGCCAGCACCCGAGCATATCGGCGCTGGCGCCGCATGACGAACCGCCAGCGCTCATCGCGCTCAGCGGCACGATGCGGCTCGCCTACCGGCTCTGGACGGGCTCGGGAAGCCTGCATCTCATCCCTCTCTCGCCGGCAGAGAAGCGTCTGACGCGGCGACTCGTGCGAGACCAGAGCACCGAATTCATCGAGGGGATCGCGGATAATTTCGATCTCGTCATCGTGGATGGCCCCGTTGCGCGGGCGGGCGAGGAGCCGATGGCCCTGGTGGCGGCGGCCAGCGAAATCATCATCGTGGGTGGCGAGCAGACCGCCATGTCGGACGTTCAGCCGCTGCTGCGCCGGATGCGCGCGCAGGCGAAATTCCGCGGCATCGTGCGGGTCGAGCAGGAAGAAGAAGCGCAGGTCGCATGAGCGCGCTCGAGGCCGCTCCCGCGCAGGCCCCGCGCGCGGGTCTGCTGAAGCAAGTTGCGGACGCCACTACGGTTTTGTCCGTCATTCTGACCTTCGCGCTGTCGGCGTTTACGCTTCAATATATGGGCATCGCCTATCTGGTCGAAGGCGGTTCGCAATTCCAGAAGGTGCACCCGGCCACCTGGTTGGCGATGCTGGCGGTCGGGCTCAATGGCCTTCGCGCCGGCAATCCCGTTACCTATTTCGCCATCATGGGCGGGCGCTTTTCCGGCACGGCGATTTTCCTCGTCGTGCTGGTCTTCGTGGTCGCCTACAATACGCTGGTGCAGAAGTCACCGGTGTCGCTTTATCTCGACACGTTCGTGGCGCCCGCGCTTCTGCTTTGGTTGATGTGCGACCTGTCGGTTACATCCAAGTCAGGCCTCAGGCTGTTCATTCATGTCTTCATGTTCGCCAATGCATGCCTTGGCGTCTACGAATTGCGCACCGGTTTTCGGCTGACGCCATACGTCGTCGTGGGCACGCAGATCGAAACGATCGTCACCGACTGGCGCTCTTCCGCGCTGCTGGGCCATCCTCTGGCGAATTCGACGACCAGCGCCATCTACATGCTGGCTTTGCTGCTCAGCCGCAATGTCAACAATCTGGCCCGGTTCGGTCTTGTGGCGGTGCAACTCGTCGCCATGAATTCCTTCGGGGGGCGGGCTGCGACCTTGATCGTTCTGGTCGCCTTTGCGCTGTTGATCGCGTGGCGGCTGTTGGACATCGCCCGGGGGGCGCGGTTCGCCATCGGATCGGCGGCCATGACGGTCCTGGCTGTGCCGGTGACGGTTGCGGCCGTGCTGATCTCCCTCGACGCAGGCTTTTTCGATCAGTTCATTGACCGTATCAGCAATGACGGCAACAGCGCCAAGGCGCGGCTGCTGATGTTTACCCTGTTCGAAAACATGTCGCTCGACACTTTCCTGTTCGGCTCCAATGCCGAAACCGTGATGACCCGCCAATTTCTCGAGGGTTTCGAATACGGCATCGAGAGTTTCTGGATCGCCTCGGTGATCGCCCAGGGGTTGCTGATGAGCCTGTTCCTCTGGGGCGGGATGTTCCTGTTCTTCGCCGATCTGGTGAAGGCCACCAGCCGACGGACGCTCGGGGTGCTGGCGCTCGCCATCCTGATCGCGTCGACCTCGCTGAGCCTCGCCGGGAAGGGCTCTATGCTGCCATTGGTGGTGTGTTTCGCCATCCTGTTTCTAGAGGATGCGCGGGGCCGGAAAGCATAATGAGATTTATGAATTGCTTCCGTATCTTGCGAGGGCATATGTGGGCCCGGTGAGGACTTTCGCCGCATGAAACTCATCCGTCAGACCGCCATGTATTTGCCAGCGCAAACGCTGGGGCCGCTATGCCAGTTCGCGGCCGCCGTGGGGTGGACGCATTTTCTGACGCCGGCGAACTACGGCGTCGCCGCCTATCTCATTGCGGCTCAGGAACTGACCCTGATTCTCTCGACCTATTGGTGGTCGCTGTTCACCACGCGTTTTTACCAAAGGTTTCAGAGAGACGGATCTCTCGACGCGCACGGACAGACTGATCTGGCTGTGGTGCTTGCTGGCGGCGTCATCCAGATCCTGGCGTCCGCCGTCATCCTGTCTCTCATGGACGTTTTCAGCCTGTCGCTTCTTGTCGGCACGGCGGCCTTTTTCGTCACCCGCGTGGCGCTGACGCATTACAGTGAGATTGCGCGCGCATCTGAACGGATCGCCGTCTATACGATCGCCCAAACGGCCTCTTCGGTGGTGGGTTCCCTGCTGACGTTCCCGGTACTCTTCTACATTTCGGCGACCCCCGAAGCGTTGATCTGGACGTTCGTCGGTCCGCAACTGATTGCGCTGATCGTGGTCGTCCGCATGATGAATGTCCGGTTGCGACTGAGCCATGTGGACCGCGACATGCTTCGCGCGGGGCTTCGCTACGGTCTGCCGCTGGTGCTTTCGGGCCTGTTCATCTGGGTGTCGCTGAACGGCATCCGCTTCGTCGTCGAATGGTATGCGGGCCTAGCTGCCGTCGGCCTCGTGTCGGTGGGCTGGGGCTTGGGAATCCGGCTCGCATCCGTCCTGTCGATGATCGGCGCGGCGGCGGCGTTCCCGCGCGCCGTCTCGCTGTTCGAGGCCGGCGAAGTCGATGCGGCCTTCGAGCATGTCGCTCTGGGCGGGGCCATGCTGTTCTCACTGCTTGCGCCAACGGCTGCCGGGCTGGTCATGATCTCGCCGGAACTGACGCGTCTGTTTATCGCCGAGCCGTTCCAGGAGGTCACGATGGCGGTTCTGCCGACGGCCTTCGTGGCGGCGGCTCTGCGCAGCATGCGGATTCACTTCCTGGACCAGATGTCGCTGCTGCGCGAAAGAATGTCGATTCCTCCGTTCCTGAACGGGCTCGACGCGGTGAGCAGCATGATCTGCTGCGCCATCGGCATCATGCTGGGCGACGTTTATCTGGCGGCGCTTGGCTGTCTGGTGGGCGCCTGTCCGCCGGTGCTGTTCTCGATCTACTTCGCGTTCAAATATGGTCTGCGGGTTCCGGTGTCGGAAATGTTGCGCATCATGCTGGCTGTTGCGGCGATGGTGGTGGCGTTGCGGTTGCTGCCGCCGCTGACGGGCCTGGGCGGACTGACGCTCACGGTGGCCATCGGGGCGGTCGCCTATATCGCCGCCATGGCGCTGCTGTTCTCGGGTGAACTCCGTTCGCGCTTCACCGTCACGGCCTGAACTCAGGTCAGGCTGGGACGGGCGAGGCCGAAGCCCTGGCAATGACCCGGTTGATCAAGTCCTGATAAGCGTCGAGCGCGATCTCTGTCGAAAAACATGCCGCCCGTTGCGTGCGGGGGGCAGGGTCGCCCGGATCGGCGAGCGACGCATCGATCGCTCTCGCCAGATCCCCTTCGGCGCCGACCGGCGCCAACCGCCCGTAGCGTCCATTCTCGAGTACTTCCGCGGTTGCGCCGCATTCGGTCGACACCACCGGGAGGCCATGCGCCAGGGCTTCGACCAGCACCAGCCCGAAGGATTCCATCTGCGACGCCGATACGAAGCAGCGCGCCTCTGCGAAGATGGTCCAAGGCTCGACGACATGGCCCGGCAGGTCGACGCGAGACTGCAATCCGAGCCGCGCGATTTCCGACTCCAGATCAGGCCGCTGCGGGCCCTCGCCGAGTATGATCAGGCGGGCGTCCGGAGTCTTCGTCTGTGCAAAGGCGCGCAGAAGGGTCAGGAACCCTTTCTCTGGCAGCAGGCGCCCGACCGCCAGGACGAGCGGAGCGCGGGCGGCAAGCGCCTCGGCGTCGAGGGGCGCGGGTACGCCGGAGACTTTCACGGGATTGTAGATTCTGAGCGTACGGGTCCGCGCCGTGCGGAAAGTCTCGAGAAGATCCCGTTTCAATCCGTCCGAGACTGCGACGGTCGCGGCGGCGACGCGTGAAATAAGCGGCGCGAGCCTGTAGGCCAAGGCGCTGAGGCGCTGCGGTTCACTGACCGCATA
>JAIEQX010000316.1 GCA_019747375.1 Beijerinckiaceae bacterium
CAATACGCGCCGCCGGTGCGCTGAAAGCAAAGGGCCGGCGGGCTTATCTCCGCCGGCCCTTTTTTATGTCAGGATCAGGCAGGCAGGCCAGAAGTTTGCGGCGCAGCCGCGGGGGCAATGAAACATGGCGGACGCCTATCCGGGTTCAGCGCCTCGGGGATCGCCGAGGGTGTCGCCGCTCTATGATCCGCGCATTCGCGGCATTTTTTACCAGGCGATACTCTTTCTGGTTCTCGCCTTTCTGGCTTACGAAGCGGTGGTCAACGCGAGCACCAACATGCGGGCGCGGGGGATCCCGACGGATTTCTCGTTCTGGAACCGCGTGTCGGGATTCGACATCAATCAGACGCTGATTTCCTATTCCGCCATATCGACTTACGGACAGGCCTTCTGGGTCGGCCTGCTGAACACGCTGCTCGTCGCCGTGATCGGCGTCGTGCTCACCACTATCATCGGTTTTCTCGTTGGAATCGCGCGGCTTTCGCCCAATTTCGTCGTCGCCAAACTCGCCATGGTCTATGTCGAGGTGCTGCGCAACACGCCGCTGCTGCTGCAATTGCTTTTTTGGTACAATGCCGTTCTGAAACCTCTCCCAAACCCGCGTGAGTCCCTGTCGTTGGGCGCGGGCGTCTTCATCAACAACCGCGGCCTCATCCTGCCGGAGCCGATCTTCGCCTCCGGGGCGAATCTCGTGTTCTGGGCGCTGGTTGCGGCCGGCCTACTGGCCTGGGGCTTCAAGATCTACGCCCGCAGGCTGCAGGCCGCCACCGGCCGCATTCTGCCGGTCGGTCTGGTCTCGGCCGCGCTCATTCTCGGATTGCCCGGACTGGTCTACCTGCTGGCCGGCCAGCCGCTGACGTTCCAGGCTCCGGTGCTGCGCGGCTTCAATTTCGCCGGCGGCGTCCGGGTGCTGCCGGAATTCGTCGCGCTCCTGCTGGGCCTCGTTCTCTACACCGCGGCCTTCATCGCCGAGATCGTGCGCGCCGGCATCCTGTCGGTGCCCCGGGGGCAGACGGAAGCCGCGCTGGCGGTCGGCCTTCGTCCGCGGCAGGTCCTGAAGCTCGTGGTCATCCCGCAGGCCATGCGGGTCATCATCCCGCCGCTGACCAACCAATATCTGAACCTGACCAAGAACTCGTCGCTGGCCGTCTTCATCGGTTATCCGGATCTCGTGCAGATCTTCGCCGGGACGGTGCTGAACCAGACCGGAGCCGCCGTGCAGGTCATCGCCATCACCATGTCGGTCTATCTCCTGATCTCGCTCGTGACCTCTTTCGTCATGAATCAGTACAATAGGCGGAAGGCCTTGGTGGAACGCTGATGACTGACGAAACCGTCTCCTCGGATCCCGCCTACCTGCGCCGCGACGTCGCCGCCGCGCAGCCCGCGCCCATCACCACGCGCGGGCCCATCGCCTGGGTCCGCCAGAACCTGTTCTCGGGCTGGCTCTCCAGCATCCTGTCGGTCCTGTCGGTCCTGCTGCTCGTCTGGATCGTCCCGGACATGTTCCGCTTCTTCGTGACAAATGCGGTCTGGTCGGCGCCCGACGGCGCCTTGTGCCGTGCGCCGGGCGCGGGCGCCTGCTGGGCTTTCATCGAGCGCAAGATCGATTTTTTCCGCTATGGGTCCTATCCGGAATCGCAGCACTGGCGGGTCGACATCACGCTCCTGTTCGGCGCGGTTCTGGCGGCCCGGCTCCTGTGGCCGGCTGAACGGAAGAGCCCGCTCGGCCGCCTCGGCTTCATCCTCGGCGTGCCGCTTCTGATGTTCATGCTGATCCCGGGACCCTCGGCGATCGCCCGCGAACCTGAAATCGAGCTCGGCATCCTGGCGCTCGGCATCGGGCTGGCCGCCGTCATCGAGTTCACGGGGCTGCGCACCAGCCTGGTGGCGCTGCTGTTCTTCGTGGTCTACCCGATCTTCGTCGTGCTCATGCTGCATGGCTCGCGGACCTTCGGGCTCGTGCAGATCGACACAAATCTCTGGGGCGGCATTTTCGTCAGCCTTCTGGTGGCGACCATCGGCATCGTCGTGTCGCTGCCATTCGGCGTGCTGCTGGCGCTCGGGCGGCGCTCGCGCCTGCCATTCGTCCGCTTTTTCTCGGTCGTGTTCATTGAATTCGTGCGCGGCGTGCCGCTGATCACCGTGCTGTTCATGGCCAACACGATGCTGCCGCTCTTCGTCCCGGATCATCTCACGCCCGACAGGTTGCTGCGCCCGATGATCGGCGTGGCGCTGTTCGCCTCAGCCTATATGGCGGAGGAGATCCGCGGCGGTCTCCAGGCCATCTCGAAGGGCCAGTATGAAGGCGCGATGGCGCTCGGCCTCGGATATGGCCAGATGATGCGGCTCGTGGTCCTGCCGCAGGCGCTGACGCTTGTCATTCCGGGGATCGTCAACATCTTCATCGGCCTGTTCAAGGATACGACGCTGGTCGCCATCGTGGGCGTGTTCGATTTTCTGCGCACGGTGGATACGGCGCGCGTCGATCCGGCCTGGTCCGGCCCCACCATTTCGGCCACAGGCTATGCCTTTGCGGCCATGTTCTACTTTGTCTTCTGCTTCGGCATGTCGCGTTATTCGCTCATGATGGAGCGGCGTCTTTCGGCCGGCCGACGGCACTGATTTCTGGGAGTATCGAGATGAACGCGCCCGCATCCCTGTCGCCGACCCCGCTCAAGAACGAACTCGCGGTCGAGATCGTCGGCATGAATAAATGGTACGGCAATTTTCACGTGCTGAAGGACATCGACCTCAGCGTGAAGCGCGGCGAGAAACTCGTGATCTGCGGGCCGTCCGGCTCCGGCAAGTCGACCATGATCCGCTGCATCAACCGGCTGGAAGAGCACCAGAAGGGCAAGATCGTGGTCGACGGCATCGAGCTCACCAACGATCTGAAGCGCATCGACGAGGTGCGGCGCGACGTCGGCATGGTTTTCCAGCACTTCAATCTTTTCCCGCATCTCACCATACTGGAGAACTGCACGCTGGCGCCCATCTGGGTGAAGAAGATGCGCAAGAAGGATGCGGAAGACGTCGCCATGCATTATCTGACGCGCGTCAAAATCCCCGAACAGGCGAACAAGTTTCCCGGTCAGCTGTCGGGCGGTCAGCAGCAGCGCGTCGCCATTGCGCGCTCCCTCTGCATGAGTCCGAAAATCATGCTGTTCGACGAGCCGACGTCGGCGCTCGATCCGGAAATGGTCAAGGAAGTGCTCGACACAATGGTGTCGCTGGCGCAGGAGGGCATGACCATGCTCTGCGTCACCCACGAGATGGGCTTCGCCCGGCAGGTCGCCGACCGCGTGATCTTCATGGACTCAGGTCAGATCGTCGAGTCGAACCGACCGGAAGAATTCTTCTCCAACCCGCAGCATGAGCGGACGAGACTGTTCCTCAGTCAGATCCTGCACTGACGCGCAGCCAGGTCAAGTTACACAGTCTTCGCCGCAACGACTGCGGCGAAAGAACCATTGCTCGAGTGACTCGCGACAGAGCCGCCCGGACGGAAACCTGCCGACAGGACAGGCGTCCTCGATTAAATCGACCACTCGTCCCGATCAGGTCAGGTTGTTGGCGATGATGTTGAACTTCGCGTCGATTCTTTCGCCTACCAGTTTCACGGAGGCGATGATCACGACGGCGATGAGGCCTGCGATAAGACCGTATTCGATCGCCGTGGCGCCGGATTCATTGGCGAGGAAGCGGCGGACAAGATTATGCATGGTGAACTCCTGGTGACGCATGACCTGCGCAAATAAGTTGGGAGTGAATGCTGTGTTGCGGCCATTGCGTGCTGGGCGACCTTATTCAGGTCAGGTTGTCGGCGATGGCCTGGAATTTCAGGTTGATCTTGGTGCCCAACGCCGTCACGGAGCCGATGATCACGACCGCGATAAGGCCTGCGATGAGACCATATTCAATCGCCGTGGCTCCGGATTCGTTGGCGAGGAAGCGACGGAAAAGATTATGCATGGATGTTCTCCTGAAAGCGGAGGCCTGGCGGCGTAAAAAAATTTGGACATAAATGTCTTGGTCTGGACAGCCGCACGTGCGGCGGCGCCGATCAAGTCAGGTTGTTGGCGATGACGTCGAACTTTGCATTGATCCGGGTGCCCAACAGGGACACGGAGCCGATGATCACGACCGCAATAAGACCTGCGATGAGACCATATTCGATCGCCGTGGCGCCGGATTCATTGGCGAGGAAGCGGCGGAAAAGATTATGCATGAATGTTCTCCTGAAAGCTCAAAACCGGTGGTGTAAATATTTTCAGTATAAGCGTCATCGTCTCTGCCGCAGCATGTGCGGCGAACTCGATCAGGTCAGGTTGTTGGCGATGGCGTTGAATTTCGCATTGATCCGGGTGCCCAACAGCGACACGGAGCCGATGATCACGACCGCGATGAGGCC
>JAIEQX010000129.1 GCA_019747375.1 Beijerinckiaceae bacterium
CCGGCGCGGCGGCGGCGCGTCATGATCATCGCGCTCCTCAACCAGAAGGGGGGCGTCGGCAAGACGACGCTCGCGCTGCATCTCGCCGGCGAATGGGCGAGCCGGGGAAAGCGCGTCCTATTTATTGACGCGGACCCGCAGGGCTCGGCGCTGGATTGGTCACAGCAGCGCGGGCGCGAAGGCCTGCCGCGGCTGTTTGGTGTCGTCGGTCTGGCGCGGGACACGCTTCACAGCGAAGCGCCCGAACTGGCAAGGGGCGCGGATCATGTGGTGATCGACGGACCGCCGCGCGTCGCCGGCCTGATGCGCTCCGCACTGCTCGCCGCCGACCTGGTGCTGATTCCCGTACAGCCATCGCCTTTCGACGGCTGGGCCTCCGCGGAGATGCTGTCGCTGCTCCGTGAAGCGCGGATCTATCGTCCGCAGATCGCCGCCCGCTTCGTCCTCAACCGATGCGCCGCGCGCACCATCATCGCCCGCGAGACGGCCGAGACTCTGGCCGATCACGATCCGCCATTGCTCGCGTCCACAATCGGCCAGCGTGTCGCTTTCGCCGACACCGCGCGGTCTGGACGCCTCGTCTCGGAAATCCACGGGCACGGCCCGGCAGCGCGCGAGATCACCGCGCTCTGCAGCGAGATCGGGAGGATCGCGCCATGACCGGGCGATCCCAGAAGGGCGACTTCACGGCGCGTCCGACCGACCCTGAGCGCTGGGTCAAAGCCTCCGGTCCGCGCCCCGCGCGGAACGGCGATGCCGCCGCGTACACGGCGCGTCTCACGATCGACGTCACGCCCGACATGCGCGGCCAGATCAAGATCGCCGCGTTCCAGCGCGGCATCACCGTCGCCGACATGCTGCGCGAACTACTCGCCCGCGAATTTCCCCCAGCCGAGGGAGACACGCCATGAGCGGCTCTCCTCATTCGCACCGCGCGCCGGCGGCGCTGCTCTTCGACGGTCTGACCCGCGTCGAGCTGATCTGGATCGAGAAGAAGATCGAATACTGGATTCGGTTCGGCCGGGACGTCCAGGAACAGATTCTCGACCGGCGCCGGCGCGTCGTCAGCTTCCCGCCCCATAGTGTCTTCGCCTTTGTCCGTTGGGCGGCCAACGACTTCGGCACAATCATCTCGCGCATCGACATCGTGCGCGCGGTCTCGCCGGGCGAAGCCTACCAGACTCTGCCCTTCGTGCGTCCCGGCGGCGACATTCTGCTGAGGATGGATGGCTGGCCGAAAGTCGAGCGCGTCCTGCAGATCGTCGACGCCATCGAGGCGATCGGCATCAATCCATCCGAGGTCTCGCCGCATCATTGGCGACACGTTCACAATCGTATCGCCGCCGGCCAGGAGCCGCACAGCTACACGGCCGAACAGCATCGGGCCATCCTTTTGCGCCGGAGGGTCGAACCATGACCCGCTTCGGCTACGTCATGACGACGTATTTCATCGTGATGCTGATCGGTGGCCTGTCCTTCGTCCACATCACACCCAGGCTGATCTGGAACGCCTCCGCCAGCACGCCGGTCGGCCTCTATGCGATCACGCGGTCGCCGCGGCTCGAAGTGACCGACCTGGTCGCTGTCGATGCTCCCGAGCCGCTCGCATCATTCCTCGCCGAGCGTGGCTACCTGCCGCGCGGCGTCCTGCTCATGAAACGCGTCGCCGCGCTACCGGGGCAACAGGTCTGCCGCACCGGCACGCACGTCACCATCGACGGCATCGCGATGGGCGATGCGCTGACGCGCGACCGTCTCGGTCGCGATCTTCCGATTTGGCAGGGCTGCCGGCGCATCGCCGACGGCGAAATCTTCCTCATGAACTCGTCCGTCGAGGACAGCCTCGACGGGCGCTACTTCGGTCCAGTTTCCGCCAGCTCGATCATCGGACGGGCAACCCCCCTCTACACCGACGAAGACGGCGATGGCCGTTTCGAATGGCGCGCCGCGACGCGGTGACGGCGCGCCCATTCCCGTTTCACCGCACCACACAGGAGTCTTCCATGCCGCAGATCGGAGAGTTCACGCGCACCAAGACTGGTTATGCCGGGCGCATCCAGACGGTCGCGCTCGACGTCGAGATGGTGCTCATTCCCGCCGAGCGTTCGGACGCCGAGAATGCCCCGGACTATCGCATTCACCTTCGCGACGACAACGGTCCCGAGATCGGCGCCGGTTGGAAGCGCACAGGCGAGAAGGCCGGCGACTACGTGTCGTTGCAGGTCGACGACCCGTCATTCCGCCAGCCGATCCGCGCCAATCTGTTCCAGTCTGGCGACGACAAGTCCGCCTGGGGTCTCCATTGGAACCGTCCGCCAAAGCGCAGCGAGCGGGACTGACGGCATGCCGATGCGCCGCCCATCACTGAAGCATCCGGTAGAGACCGGGCGGACACGCGCCGCCCGGCATCTCTCCGTCCTTCTCCTTTCCGGCCTGCTGATCGCCGGCGGATCACCGGCCGCCGCGCTGGCGCAGAACGCGACCGGCTCGCGCGCAAAACCATCCGATCCGGTCGCCGTCTTCATCGCCGAGGCCGCGCAAAGGTTCGCCATTCCCGAGCGCTGGATTCGCGCCGTCATGCGCGCCGAAAGCGCGGGCGATATGCGTGCGACGTCATCCGCGGGTGCGATGGGTCTGATGCAGATCATGCCCGATACATGGACGGCGCTTCGCACGCGTCACCGACTTGGGCGTGATCCTTACAATCCGCGCGACAACATCCTCGCCGGGGCAGCGTACCTGCGCGAGATGTATGATCGCTATGGCTCGCCAGGTTTTCTGGCCGCCTATAATGCGGGGCCGGGACGCTACGAGGCTTATCTCGCCGGTCGCCCGCTTCCGGCCGAGACTCGCGCCTATGTCGCCGCGCTGGTCCCTTTCTTCGGCGGCGGTGAGCGCTCCGGTCCAGTCACCATCGCCGTCTCCGATCCGCAGGACTGGACCCACGCCCCGCTGTTCGCCGCGCGCATCGAGCGCAATTCGGCTGCCGATCGAGCGCAAACCGAGCGCCATCCCAATGACGCTCCGACAGCAACGCCAGCGCGCGAAGAGTTCGCGATGGCGCCGCAATCGTCCGGACTGTTCGTCGCGCGATTGGATGGTGGGGGCCCGCGATGACGGCGCTGCGCCCTGATCGCAGTCTGGCGTGCCCCGGCGCATCATGGAGTGCGCAGAGGGGGAAGCAGGGCAACACGACCGCACGATGGCAGGATAAAGGGGCGCGATGTGCGCCTCGGTGCGGTTGTGCTTTTTCAAGGACTTACACAGCAGATTCGCGAGGTGCGCCTAACCGGCGCAGCCTGCGGGTTCGGCGATTTCATAAGCAGATCAGCGCCATCGCGCGATGTGCGGTGTTGCCGCCATGAGCGACGAGAACGATTTCCGCATCCGGCCAGGCCGCATCCGCTCGACGCGCGCACAGCGCGCCAGACCCTTCATCGCCCAGGCGCTGGCCGCCGCCCAGCGGGCCGGCGGATCGGTCTCCCGCAAAGGGACGATCGGACCGGGCCATCGCTCCCGGTTCGGCCGCGGCCAGCGCGCGTCGGTGCAGGCCAACCGGCTCATCAACTCCCGCTCGCGCGGCGCCGTCATCAAGGCGCGCGTCGTCCGTCACACCGGACGCGGCGCGCCACTCGCCACCCATCTCAACTACCTGCGCCGCGAAGGCGTCACCCGGGACGGAGAGAAGGCCAAGCTGTTCGGTCCCAGCGGCGGCGATATCGATCCGAAGGACTTTGCGGAACGGTGCGAGGACGACCGGCATCATTTCCGGTTCATCGTCTCGCCGGACGACGCCGTGGAGATGTCCGACCTCAAGGGCTTCACGCGCGAGCTGGCCGGCCAGATGGAGAAGGATCTCGGGACCAAGCTGGACTGGGTCGCCGTCGATCACTGGAACACCGAGCATCCCCACGTCCATCTGATCGTGCGCGGCGTCCGTGACGACGGCGAGAACCTCGTCATCTCCCGCGACTACATCAAGGAGGGCATGCGCGATCGGGCGCGCGAGCTGATCACTCAGGAGCTGGGGCCGCGCACGGATCACGAAATCCGTCGCACACTGGAGCGTCAGATCGGCGCCGAGCGCTGGACCAGCCTCGACCGGCAGCTCGCGCGCGATGGCTATCGCACCGGCGTCATCGACCTCGCGCCGCACTCCGATCACCAGCCCGACGAATTCCACGCCCTCAAGGTCGGACGCCTCCGCAAGCTTGAATCGCTTGGGCTTGCCGACCAGATCGGCCCCGGCCAATGGAGCGTGTCCGAAAACGCCGAGACGACGTTGCGGGAGCTGGGCGAACGCGGCGACATCATCAAGCGCATCCATCGCGGCCTGGCCGAGCGCGGCATCGAGCGCGGCGCGGCCAGCTATGTGCTGGCCGGCGAAAGCCTGGACGATCCCGTGGTGGGCCGGCTCGTTGCCCGCGGCCTCGACGACGAATTG
>JAIEQX010000245.1 GCA_019747375.1 Beijerinckiaceae bacterium
GCGGAAGGCCACCGCTTCAATCACAACAAGCTGCTGATGGATCCCTACGCCAAGCAATTGGTGGGCGAGGTGACGTGGGATCCGGCGCTGTTCGGCTATACGATCGGCTCGCCCGACAAGGACCTTTCGTTCGACGAGCGCGACAGCGCGAAATTCGTGCCGAAATGCCGCGTGATCGATCCCGCCTTCACCTGGGGACTGGACCGCAAGCCGCAGACGCCGTGGGACCAGACCGTGTTCTACGAGGCGCATCTGCGCGGCTTCACGCAGATGCATCCGGATGTGCCGGAGGATGCGCGCGGCACGTTCTCGGGCCTGATGACGGGCGCGGCGGTCGATCATCTGCGCCGCCTCGGCATCACGGCGATCGAGCTTCTGCCGATCCATGCGTTCGTGGACGATTCCTATCTCGTCGAAAAGGGCCTGCACAATTACTGGGGCTATAATTCGATCGGATTCTTCGCCCCGAAGCAGCGCTATATGGCGACGCCCTTCGTCAACGAGATCAAGGAAGTGGTGGCGCATCTGCATGACGCCGGCATCGAGGTGATCCTCGACGTGGTGTACAACCACACGGCGGAAGGCAACGAGCTCGGGCCGACGCTGTCGTTCAAGGGAATCGACAACGCGTCCTATTATCGCCTCGCGCCCGAGAAGCGGTTCTACATCAACGACACCGGCACCGGGAACACCGTGAATCTCAGCCATCAGCGCGTGCTGCAGATGGTGACGGATTCGCTGCGCTACTGGGCGAGCGAAATGCGCATCGACGGGTTCCGCTTCGATCTCGCGACCATTCTGGCGCGCGAGCCGCACGGGTTCGACGAGGGCGGCGGCTTTCTCGACGCGTGCCGGCAGGATCCGGTGCTGAGCGCCTGCAAGCTGATCGCCGAGCCGTGGGATTGCGGGCCGGGCGGCTATCAGGTGGGACGCTTCTCGCCGGGCTGGGCGGAGTGGAACGACCGTTTCCGCGACACGGTCCGGGGCTTCTGGCGCGGCGACGAGGGGCAGCTCGCCGATCTCGCGGCGCGCATGACGGCCTCGGCGGACCTGTTCAACAAGCGTGGACGCAAGCCGTGGTCGTCGGTGAATTTCATCACCGCGCATGACGGCTTCACGCTGATGGATCTGGTCTCCTACAACGACAAGCACAACGAGGCGAACGGCGAGGACAATCGCGACGGCCATTCGCACAATCTGTCGTGCAATTACGGCGTCGAGGGGCCGACCGACGATCCGGAGATCCGCAGCGTCCGCCTGCGCCAGGCGCGCAACATGATGGCGACCCTGCTGTTCTCGCAGGGCACGCCGATGATCCTCGGGGGCGACGAATTCGGCCGCAGCCAGGGCGGCAACAACAACGCCTATGCGCAGGACAACGAGATCAGCTGGATCGACTGGGAGAAGATCGACGAGGACGGCGCCGAGCTGATGGAATTCACCCGCCAGCTCGTCTCCATCCGTCGCCGCCAGCCGATGCTGCGGCGCGGGCGCTTCCTCAGCGGCGCCTATAACGAGGAGCTCGACGTCAAGGACGTCTGCTGGCTGACCCCGGCGGGCGAGGAGATGAGCGAGGAAAACTGGCACGATCCGAACGGCCGCTGTTTCGGCGTGCTGCTCGACGGACGCGCGCAGCCCACCGGCATCCGCCGCCGGGGCACCGACGCGACCCTGCTGATGGTGCTGAACGCGCACCACGACATGGTGAACTTCCGCCTGCCGGAGGTCGTGGGCGGCCTGACATGGATGCGCCTCGTCGACACCAATCTGGCGGCCGTCGAGGAGGAGGAGTTCGACTTCGGCAAGGAATATGCGGTCACGGGCCGCTCGTTCCTTCTGTTCGAACTGCGCGGCAAGCGCGGCATGAACCCCTGATCCGTCCACACGCGACCCCGCCGCGCGGCCTCCGGGCCGGGCGGCGGGACCAGGCCGATGGAACCTCCGGCAGCCAAGCCGCGTTGCGACTGGGCGGGGCTACATGCCCTGCGTGGGGGCGGAGCGCGTTTTGGCCGGACAGGTACATGTCAAGACTATAGGCGCGGTGCGCATTCTCTGGGGTCTTCTTTTCGCGTCCATCGCGATCCCGACAGCTCTCTTGGCGGTCGCCGCATGGCACAGCCGAGCCCAGGCTTTCTCCGACGCGCAGAAGACCACCGACCGCATGGCGGATACGCTGCGGGCCCAGATCGAGAATATTTTCGAGACCTATGAGCTGATCACCGACCGGGTCGCCGACCAGGTGGCGGACCTCTCGACCGACGAGATCCGGTCATCGGACAAGCTCCACAAGCGGCTCTCCGGCATGATCGGATCCTACAGCCAGGTGGGCTCGATCTGGATCATGGATCTCGACGGCGCGCCGATCAATTCGAGCCTGCATTTTCCGACCGACCAGACGCCCGTGCCGGCCGCCGACTATCTGGCGGCCTTCAAGGCCGGCGAGCGCGGCGCCCATGTCAGCAGTCCTTCGCGCGGCCGCACGACCGGCCGGACGATCATCCGGTTTGCCAGCCCGCTGCTCGACGCCGCCGGCGCGTTGCGCGGCGCCATCGTGATCACCGCCTATCCGGACTATTTCAGGGAGCGTTTCGCCAAGGCGGCGCCGGAGCTCAATTATTCCGCCGGCATCATCCGGCAGGATGGAGCTTTCCTGGTCCGCGACGCAGCCGTCTCGTCGTCCGTCGATTCGCAGCGCGCCAGCTCCATGTTCGCCAAGGCCATCGCGGCGGCGCCCGCCGGACATTTTCTCGGCGTCTCTGCGGTCGACAACATCCAGCGCATGGTCTCGTACCGCAAGCTGGAGAATTATCCGGTTTACGTGATGTTCGGCCTCGGGACGAGTTCCGTCCTGGCGCGCTGGTGGGAGCAGATGACGCTGTTCGGCGCCTTCGCGCTGGCGGCCATGCTGGGGCTCGGATCGACCACATCGCTGGCGCTGGCGCGCACGCGCCGCGCGCAACGCGCCGCGCAGCGACTGATGGAGGAAACCCAGCGCCGCAAGCAGACGGAAGCCAAGCTTATCACGGCGCAGCGGATGGAAGCGCTGGGTCAGCTGACGGGCGGCATCGCGCATGACTTCAACAATCTGCTGACAGTCGTGATGGGAAACCTCGACATGCTGCGCCGGGCCAAGGAGGATCGGCGCCCGCGCCTGATCGACAACGGCATGCATGCGGTGGAGCAGGGGCGCCGCCTGACGCAGCAATTGCTGGCCTTCGGGCGCCGCCAGAATCTGCGGCCCGAAACGCTCGACGTGAATGCGCTGATCGTCGGCATGTCCGACATGATCACGCAATCGCTGCGCGGCGACATCAAGCTCGAGCTCGATCTGGCGGAGAAGATCTGGCCGGTGGAAATCGACCCCGTTCAGTTCCAGACGGCGCTGATCAATCTGGCGGTCAATGCGCGAGACGCCATGCCGCGCGGCGGAAAGCTCGTCATTCGAACCGCCAACACAAATCTCGGCGACGGACCCGGCGTCGCGGTGTCGGCGGCCGACACCGGAGCCGGCATGCCGCCGGAAGTTCTGGAGCGCGCTTTCGAGCCGTTCTTCACCACCAAGGAGATCGGCCGCGGCACCGGGCTCGGCCTGTCGCAGGTCGTGGGTTTCATCGACCAGTCGGGCGGCACGGTGGATATCGCCAGCGAAGTCGATCGCGGCACGAAGGTCACGCTGCTGCTGCCGCGCGCCGCGGGCGACATCGCGCTTCAACGCGAGCGCGACGTCACGCCCGATTACGAGAAGCGACAGGCGCGCATTCTTCTCGTCGAGGACAATGCGCAGGTTCGCGAACTCGCCATGTCGATTCTCGCCGAGGACGGACACGATGTGGTGGAGGCCAGCCAGGCCGACCAGGCGCTGGCGATCCTGCAGTCAGACCCCAAGATCGACTTCGTCTTTTCGGATCTGGTGATGCCCGGCACGATGGATGGCCTCGATCTGGCCCGCGCCGTCAGGCGGCGTCGTCCGGACATGCCGATCGTGCTGGCCAGCGGCTACAGCGATGCGGCCGCCAAGGTTCTGGCGGAAGGTTTCGTGCTGGTGTCGAAGCCCTATCGTCCGGAAGTGCTGACCCTGACGATCAGAAAGGCGTTGGCGGAGCGGGTTGTCGAGACCGAGAGCAATGTCATCCCGATCGCCGGCCGTTCGGCCGATCCACGCTCCTGACGCATGAAGGGCTGGTTCAGCCGATCATCTCGACCACGATGGCGCGCAATTCTTCTCGCGTCAGGCCGCCATGTGTCTCGGCATGCTTGTCATGGGGATGCTGGGGCGTTTCGGCGACGACGTCGCCCTGCTTTTCATGCTCATACTTAGCTGTGTCGAAAGTCATCTGTTTCCTTTGTACTGCTTGACTGTGCTCTCTTCAAACGCCGACGCCGCGGGAAGGTTCCGGCGCGCACCCGCCGGCCGAGCCCCCGCTTGGCGACTTACCCACAACCCGCGCGGGCGGCCTTTGACCCGAAGGCACGCCCGACTTAGTCAATGACGACCCATTGATTCG
>JAIEQX010000072.1 GCA_019747375.1 Beijerinckiaceae bacterium
CCGCCGGCGCCATGGCGACGCGTTCGGGCGCCGCCGCGCGGCGCGGCGCATCGGTTGCGGCGGCGATCTGGCGGTTGAGTTTCTCGCGGTCCTCGGCGCCGTAGCGGATCGACGGCGTCGCCGCGACCGCGCGCGGCTTTTGCGCCGCGCCCGCGGCGGGCCCCGATGAGGCGGCGGGCTTCGGCTTGCTGTCCCAGAAATGCCCGACGGCGAAAAAGCCCGCGACCGCGAGCGAGCCGAGTCCGATCGTGGTGATCCAGGTTCTGCGATGACTGGTCCTGCGCGGGCCGGAGGCGCGGCGTCCGCCGTCCCGGGAACCGCGCGGTTCGGCCTGCGACGAAGATCCGTCGTCGCTTCTGCTGCGCGCGCTTTTCCGCTTCGATCCCATGTCGCGACTCCAACCCTGACGTCAGACACTTAGCCGACGAAATGTTGAACGGTCCCTTAACCATCCGGGGAGAGGCGCGCGGCCCGCGGCCAGAGGCCGGCCTCGGCGCGTTACGGCCAGCGATAGGTGAACAGCGGCGCCAGCCAGTCCGGCGCCGGCACGACATCGCGCACCATGTCGAGCGACAGGGACAGCAGCACCGCGCCGACCAGCGACACCAGCGTGCCGGCCAGCATGCGCGAATGAAACACCTCGTGCTCGCGGTTCATCAGCAGGCTGAAGAACAGGCGAAACAACAGCGACAGGCGCTGGATCGGCGTCACCACCGTGACGGGCGCGATCGCCAGCGCCATGTAGCGCAGCATCTGGGAGACGCCCACGAACAGCCCCGCGAGCCCGAACCACTTCGCCGTCGAACCCTTGACGCCGAGAACGTGGCGCAGATTGCCCGACGCCAGGATGATCGCCCCCACCGCGACGGTGGCGGCCAGATAGGAGACGAGCCCGCCCGCGATGCTGGTGCGCCAGTCGGTGTCGCCGAGCGCGAAACGCACGAGGATGGGGCTCACCCCATAGCCGCTCGCCGACAGGATCGCGAATGTATAGCCCTCCGCGTAACGCGGCCTGAACACGCTGTCGCTCGCCGGCGGCTTGGCTTTCGTCTTCGCGTCAGGCCGGTCGATCGCGAGCGCCGGTCCCGCCAGCACCAGCACGATGCCCATGACCTTGATGGGGGTCAGCGATTCGCCCAGCAGCAGCACCGCGAGCGTCAACGCGACCAGCACGCTGCATTCGGTCAGCGGCCCCGCGAGATTGGAGCCCACGGCCTTCACCGCGCGATAGTTGCAATAGCGGCCCCAGACGAAATGCATCAGGCCCGCGGCCGAAAGGAGCGCGAGCGTCTGGGTGGAAAATCCCGGCACATGGACGAGCGCGCCGGTGGCGAGCGCCGCGATGAGGAACACCGGCACGCCGAGCGGCACGGAGATCGACATGGCCTGGATGACCGTTCCGGTCAGGACGCCGCGTCGCGCGAAGGCATTGTTGAACGCGAAGGTCGCGGCGGACAGAAGCGCCAGAAGTCCACCCAAGTCCGTCCCCCCGACCATTGCACCCGGCTGCTTGAATCGCCGGTTGCCGTCACATTAGTCGCCCCGGGGGACTGGCGCAAATAGAGGCGGCGCCTGCACTGAAAACGAGCAGCGGCGCGTTCAGCCCGCCTGTTCGGCGTCGATGCGGCGCGTGTCGCCCGTCTCGACGATGGTGCGCGTCGCCTCGACCGACGCATAGGTCCAGAAGATGCGGAGCCGGTCGCGTTGCGACGCGTTGACGAAGCGATGCGGAAGCTCGGCCGGAATGAATGTCGTGTCGCCGGCCTGCAGCCTGTGCTCGACGCCGTCGATCTCCGCAATGGCCTCGCCGTCGAGCACCATCACGCTCTCTTCGCAATTATGCGTGTGCAGCGGGATCGCCCCGCCCGGCTCGAATTCCGTGACGCCGTTGAGCAGGCTCGTCGAGCCCGCGCGCCGCGTCACCAGCGGGATCGTGCGGGCGCCGCCGCCGCGCGCGATGGCGGGCAGGTCGGACGGTCGCAGGATCGCGCCGCTCACGAGGCGGCTCCGAGATTGGCGCAGACCGCCTCTGCGAAAGCCGCCGTGCCGAGCGATCCGCCGACATCGCGCGTGCGGGTCGCCGGATTGTCGAGCGCCGTCTCCACCGCCTGTTCGAGCGCCGCCGCGGCGGCGATCAGCTTTGCATTCCCGTCGCGGCGTCCGCGCCAGTCGAGCAGCATCGCGGCCGACAGGATGAGCGAGGTCGGATTGGCGATGTCGCGTCCCGCAATGTCGGGCGCCGAACCATGCTGCGCCTGCGCGACGCAATGCTGGTCCCCCGCATTGATCGAGCCCGCCAGCCCGAGGCTGCCGCAAAGCTCGGAGGCTTCGTCCGACAGGATGTCGCCGAACATGTTGGTGGTGACGATCACGTCGTAATGATCGGGCCTGCGGATCAGCAGCGCGGCCGCCGCATCGACGATCTGCTCGTCGAGCGCGACGTCGGGATAATCCTGCGCGACCTTGCGGACTTCGCGCAGGAACAGGCCGTCCGTCATCTTCATCACATTGGCCTTGTGGATCGCCGTCACCTTACGCCGCCGCATGCGGGCGATCTCGAAGGCCGCACGCGCGACGCGCGCGCTGCCTTTGGCGGTGATCTTGCGGAACGCCAGCGCCATGTCGGGATCCGGCATGAACTCGCCGCCGCCCGAATGCATGTTGCGGTCGGCGTAGAAGCCTTCCGTATTCTCCCGCACGATGATCAGGTCCATCGGCTTGCGCAGGATCGAGAGATCGGGGCGCGAGCGGCAGGGCCGCACATTGGCGTAGAGTTCGAAGCCGACGCGCAGCGCCCCCGAGGGATTGATCCCGCCCTTCTCGCGCGACGGATAGTCGTAATGCGAGACCGGACCGAGGATCACGCCGTCGAAGCGCGGCACCGCCTCCATCACGCCGGGCGGCAGCGTCGTGCCCTGCCGGGCCAGCGCCGCCAGTCCGATTTCCTGAATGTCGAAGGACAGGCCGAGCCCGTATCGCGAATCGAGCCGCCCCAGCGTCGCGATGGTCGCGGCCGTGATCTCGGGGCCGATGCCGTCGCCCGGCAGCACGAGGATTTTCATGACAGACTCATGGAGTTGTTGAGGCGGGATCAGCGCACCGGCGCCGTGACGCCGCTGCGCTTGTCGCCGGAGCGACGCAGGAAGATGTTGGCGATGACCGACTGGGCGATGTGCTCGGCCATGCACGGGAAGCCCAGATCGAACAGGCTGAAGTCGTCATCCGCCATGATGTTGCGGTTGGCGCGCTTCTGGGCGAGGAATTCCATCGCGCGGTCGCGCCGCACCAGCAGCAGGTTCTCGTCCGACGCGACGCGCTCCAGCGCCGCCCGGATCTCGAAATATTGCGAGTCGCGCGCGAATTTCGGCGTGTATTGCAGACCCACGAGGATCACGTCGATCTTGTTGTCCTGCAGCATCCGCACCGTCGAGCGCACCGTCGCCTCGAAGTCCGGCACCGGCACGCGCGCCACCGCGTCATTGGTGCCGAGCTGCCAGAGCACCAGCGTCGGGCGCAGCGCCGCCGCCTCGTTGATCAGGCGCCGCGCGCTGACCGACGCGATCTCCCCCGAGACGCCGCGATTGACGATCTCGATATTCACGCCCTTCCAGGTCTTTTCGAGGATCGAGCCGACGCGCGAGGGATAATTGCGGCCCCCCATGGCGCTGCCGTCCGACCAGAAGGCCGACGTGCCCATGGCCAGAACCTTGACCTTGCGCCCGGCCTCGATCCGCGCCGCCGTGGCCGTCAGGGGCGACGAGCGCGCCACCTGGGCCTGCGGCACCGTGCACTGCACGCTCATCGCCGCGGCTTCTATCGGCAGCGGCGGAAACACCGGCTGCACAGCAAGAACATCGGTTTCGGCCTGCGCGGGAGACGGCGCGGCTGCGTCGGTGGCGCTGCTTTGCGTCGGCGGATTTTGCGACGCAGCATCCTGCGCCGTCGCCGGGACGAGCCCTGCCGACAGAAGGATGTAGAAGCAGATCAGCGACGCAAGTTTGTTCGCCATTCATTTCCCCACGCAACAGCAATCAAGATGGGAACGCCGATTATTAGCACAACAATATCCGTGAGAATACTGATCGGGGCGGCAAAGCGCAGCAATTGCCCCGCGAGGCTTAACAGCGAGCCCGCGCAGAACACATGCAGGGAATTCCGCCCGAGCATGCACAGCGGCGCCGCAAGATGGTCGAAAGGCCGCCATTTCCGGCACAGGTCGAAAAACCCCACCAGCAGGGCGATCAGCCCGAGCAGATGGATGAGCCGCATGGGAGTCAGATAGGTCTTGTCGTTCATGAAGAAAAGACGCGGCTCCGGCGCGTCGAACGGGCTCGGCTGCCACTGGTGATACGCCATCACGCAGCCCGCCGCGACGATCGCGGCGCCGACGTAGCGCAGCTTGCGGCGATGCGTCACGACCGCGCTGACGAGGCCGCGCGGCCGCGCCATGATGAAGCCGAGCACGAAATTGAACTGCCAGGCGAGCGGATTGAAGAACCACACGCCTTCCACCGGCCAGGTCGGAAGATTGATCCCCGACGCCAGGGTCGCGGCCCAGATCGACGCCGAGACGAGGAACAA
>JAIEQX010000038.1 GCA_019747375.1 Beijerinckiaceae bacterium
GCTGCTCACCACGTCGACCCGGCAGGTCGCCGGACTGGCGGGCGTCGTGGCGCTGCTGTCGGCGGTGGTGAAGAACATCGGGGCGCTGTCGATGATGCTGCCGGTCGCCAGCCAGATCGCGCGCCGGCAGAACACGCCGCTGTCCCGATTGCTCATGCCGATGTCGTTCGCGTCGCTGCTGGGCGGCGTGGTGACCCTGGTGGGCACGTCGCCCAACATCATCGTGTCGAAGATCCGCGCCGACATGACCGGCACGCCGTTCGGCATGTTCGACTTCACGGCCGTGGGCCTGCCGCTGATGCTGGCGGGGCTCGTGGTGCTGGTGCTGACGCATCGCCTGCTGCCGGTGCGCAAGCGCAACGACGCCTCGATGGACGCGGCCTTCGGGGGCTTCGGCTATACGGCCGAAATCCTCGTGCCCGAGACGTCGATCTACGCCGGCAAGAGCGTCGCCGACCTCGAAGCCGAGGGCGAGGGCGACGTGAAGATCGCCACGCTGATCCGCGCGACGCACAAGCAATATCGCAACCCCACGACCCAGATCCTGCGGCCCGGCGACCTGCTGCTGGTCGAGGGCGACCCGATCGCGATCGAGGGTTTCGTCACGCGGGCCGAACTGATCCACGCGCGCCACGAGCGCGCGCCCGAGAATCAGGACGGCGAGGACGCGATCGGCGAATTCGAGGCCGTGGTGATGCCGGATTCGATGATGATCGACTGGAGCGCCGAGCAGCTGCGGCTGTTCCACCGGTTCGGCGTCAACGTCATGGCGGTGGCGCGCTCGGGCCGCGCGCGGCGGGCGCAGCGCGTCAAGGATTTCAAGTTCCGGGTCGGCGACCTGGTGGTGTTCCAGGGCCATCGCGGGCGCATGGCGGAAGTGCTGGGCGAACTCGGCTGCCTGCCGCTGGCCTCGCGCGACGTCGGCATCGGGCGCAAGCGCGCCACGCCCTGGCCGGTGCTGATCCTCGGCGTCGCCATGGCCCTGATGGCGGGCGGGTACGTGTCGGTGGCGGCGGCCTTCTTCGGCGCGGCCGTGCTGACGATCCTGACCCGCGGCATTGCGGCGCGCGAGATCTATGACGCAATCGACTGGCCGGTGCTGATCACGCTCGGCGCGCTGATCCCGGTCAGCGAGGCGATGAGCACCACGGGGGCGACCGACCTGATCGCCTCGTGGCTTGCGGCGCTGGGGCAGGGCTTCTCGGCCTATGGCCTGCTGGCGCTCGTGATGGTGGCCGCCATGGCGGTGACGCCGTTCCTCAACAATGCCGCGACCGTGCTGGTGATGGCGCCGATCGCGGTCGGGTTTTCGAAGACGCTCGGCTATGCGGCCGACCCGTTCCTGATGGCGGTGGCGCTGGGCGCGGCCTGCGACTTCCTGACGCCCATCGGACATCAGTGCAACATGCTGGTCATGTCGCCGGGCGGCTATCGTTTCGGCGATTACGCGCGTCTGGGCGCGCCCCTGTCGCTGACGGTCGTGGTCGTGGGCGTGCCGCTGATCGCCTATTTCTGGCCGCTGACGGGGCAGTGACGGGCTTTGTGATGTTCTCGCCCTACGGATTTTGTCCTATATCGGTGGCGCCATCGCGATAGTAATTTGCCTCATCGCTCGCACCGGACCAGGACATGTCGACTTTCGCGGAACGTCTCAAGGATGCTCGCCTGAAGCGAGGCTTGACGCTCATGGAGGTGGCGGAGCGGCTCGGGATTTCGCACGGCGCGGTGGCGAAATGGGAGCAGGGCCGTGCGCGCCCGCGCCTCAAGCGGCTGATCGCCCTTTCGAAAATTCTGGACGTCAGGCCGGACGATCTGCTCCGCGCGGCCGAATTGCGCGACACGCCAGACGCGATCCTGCAGCGGGCGCGCGAGCGGCTGGCGGCGATCTGGAACGTCGCGCCCGAGACCGTGCTGGTGACGGCGACGCGCCTGCCTGCGGACGGCAGCGTCTGGTCGTCCGGGCGGCAGGCGAGCCCCGAGCGGCGCAACGTGCGCCCGTTCGCAGCGCCCGAGATCCGGCCGCCGGTCGCCGCCCCGGCGGCGATCCGCAAGCCGCGCCGGTCGAGCTGACGGGCGCGCCGCTCAGACCATGCCGAGGCGCTGCTTGAGGCTGGGCTGCGGGGCGTCCTGCTTCAGCGAAATGTTGCGCTCGAGTTCGATCAGGTGCTCCTCCATCAGGCGGATGGCCCCGTCGGCGTCGCCCGCCTCCATGCAGTCGACGATGGCGGCATGTTCGTCATGCTCGCAGGAAGCGTTGCCCCAGGGCTCGTAGACCGCCACGATCAGCGAGCAGCGCGACACGATCTCCTTCAGGTAGGCTTCCAGAATGTCGTTGCGGGCCAGCGCCGCGAGGCGGAGGTGGAAGGCGCTCGCCAGACGCGCCCATGAGGGCTGGTCGGAGCGGTGCATGGCTTCGTGCTCGTCGCGCAATTGCGCGCGCAGGCTCTCGAAATCCTCCGGCGTGGCGTTGCGGGTCGCCAGGCGCACGAGCCCGGCTTCGAGCGCGCGGCGCGCCTCGAAGATCTGGCGCGTCTCGTCGGGCGTCGGCGTCGCGATGATGGCGCCGCGATTGGGACGCAGCTCGACGATGTGATCATGCGCCAGGCGCTGCAGCACGCGGCGCACGACGGAGCGGCTGACGCCGAAGAGTTCGCAGAGAGACGATTCGGGCAGCTTGGTGCCGGGCGGCAGGCGCTGGCTCATCACGCTGTCGAAGATCTTGCGGTAGATCTGAGCGTCGACGTCGCGGTCGTCGCTCTCCGGCGCAGGCCTCGCGCGGCGTTTGACGCTGGCGGTCATGAGCCTGCTTCCGTGCTCGCCAGAATGGCCCGCTGCGTCGCGATGGCGAGGCGGATCAGCGCGAGGTCGCTGCCGGCGGGGCCGAGAAGCGAGACGCCGAGCGGCGCGCCGTCCGGCGCCGTGAACGGCATGTTGACCTGCGGCAGGCCCGCGAGGCCGGCGATGCAGGTGATCGCCATGGTGCGCATGCGGGTCGCGTCGACCTCGGCGGGATCGGCGTCGCGGCGCGGCGCGAAACTGGCGGCGGAGGGCAGGACGGCGACGCCGTCCTCGCCCAGCAGGTCGCGCATCTTCTGGCGGATGACGTCCTTCTGGGCGCGCGCCTGCGCGGCGGCCTCGTCGGTCACCTGGCTGGCGGCGCGCCAGCGGCCCGCGATGGCGGGCGCAAAGCCGCGGTCTTCGGCCGAGATCCAGTCGCCGTGCAGGCGCCAGCCCTCATGCGCGCCGGCGGTCATATAGGCGCCGCGCCAGGCCTCGAGCGACGAGCCCTCGGAGGCGCGCAGGCGCTGCACGGACACGCCCAGGGAGTCCTGGAGCGTGGCGACGACGGCGGCGAGCGGGAAGGCGAAATCCAGATCCGCGAGTTCGCAGGCGTCGTCCAGCAACATGAGGCGTTTCGGCGCATAGCCGCTCTCGGGCGCCAGCACCCGGCCGACGCGCTCGAACACGTCGGCGTCGGCCGCAAACCAGGTCGGGCAGTCGAACATCAGATGCAGCGGCACCGCGCCCTCGGCGGGCAGCAGGCCATGGGTGGTGCGCAGGCCCCAGATGTCGCAATAGCTGGCGGGCACGCGCGTCGAGCCGCCGGTGTCCGTGCCGATCGCGAAATCGACGAGCCGCGCCGCCACGGCGGCGGCCGAGCCGCTGGAGGAGCCGCCGGTGACGCGCTCGGGCGCGGCGGCGTTGAGCGGCGCGCCGTAATGGATGTTGTCGCCATGCAGCGAATAGGCGAGTTCGTCCGTGACGGTCTTGCCGGTGAGCCTGGCGCCGGCGGCCAGCAGCATGTCGACGAGAGGCGCGTTTTCCGACGGCGTCGCATGGGTGGCGAGCCAGGCGGGATTGCCCGCGCCGGTCGGATGGCCGGCGACGTCGAACAGGTCCTTCACCGCGAAGGTGAGGCCGCGCAGGGGGCCGGATGCGGCGCCCTCGACGACGAAGCGGCCGTGCGGGACGAAGGCCCCGACGGTATCGTCGACCGGGAAGTCATCTTGCTGTGTCACGTCTTGTCCTCGCGGAGTTCTTCGACCTGCGCCGCATGGGCGCAGACGGCGCCGGGCGTCGTCATCCAGATGCGCCCTTCGTCGCGCGCCGCCGCAATATGCTGCAGCGCGCGGCGCAGATGGCGCAGGCGGTAGGGCTGGCCGACAATGTAGGGATGCAGGGCGATGCCCATGACAAGCGGCTGGCGGGCCGATTGTTCGAGCATTTCGTCGAAATTGTCGACGATCATCTGGGCGAAATCCTTCGCGTCCATCTGGCGCGCGACGATCATCGGCACGTCGTTCAGCTCCTGCGGATAGGGAATGCTCCACAGGGCGCCGCCGCCGCGCGTGCGCATGCGGTGCGGCTGGTCGTCGTGGCACCAGTTGAGCGTGTAGTCGTAGCCGCATTCGCTCAGCAGATCGGGCGTGAGGCGGCTTTCCGAGATCCATGGCGACAGCCAGCCCTTCGGGGCGACGCCGCTTTCGCGCAGGATGCGGTCGCGGCAATCGGCGATGAGCGCGCGCTCGCCCTCCTCGTCGAACATGGTCTGGCGTTCGGCGTTGGTGTGGCCATGGCCGACGATCTCGTCGCCGCGCGCCACGAAGGCCTGGATGAGATCCGGGCAATGATCATAGAGCGCGGTGTTGATGAGGGCGGCGGCCGGCATGCCGAGCTGCTCGAACA
>JAIEQX010000015.1 GCA_019747375.1 Beijerinckiaceae bacterium
ATCATGCGGGTCTGATTCGGGACCCGGGCCGTTTGCTCGGCGCGGACGAGGCGGCCCGGCTGGATGAATTTGCGGCGCGACGTCTCGACGGCGAGCCCTCGACCCGCATCATCGGAGCGCGCGCTTTCTGGACGCTGGATCTGCAGGTGACGCCCGACGTCCTCGATCCCCGGCCCGATTCGGAATGCCTGATCGAGGCCGCACTCCAACAGCTCGCCGACCGCAGACACGCTCCCCTGCGCATTCTGGATCTTGGAGTGGGCAGCGGCGCATTGCTTCTGGCTCTCCTGAGCGAATGCCCCAACGCAACCGGCGTCGGGGTGGATGCATCCCCGGCCGCCTGCGAGATCGCACGCGCGAACGCCCGGGCGAACGATCTGGATGCGCGAACGGAAATTCGCCTGGGAAACTGGGCGGAGGGGCTGGTGGAGCGCTTCGACGTAATCCTGTCCAACCCGCCCTATATTCCTTCGGGGAATATTGCGGGACTTGATCGGGCGGTCCGCAATTTCGATCCTGCGCTGGCGCTGGACGGCGGCGATGATGGACTCGAATCCTACCGTCAAATCATCGCGGTTCTCCCGGGGCTGTTGGCTGATGGCGTCGCTGTGCTTGAACTCGGCGTCGATCAGGCGCTGGACGTCGGGGCGCTCGCCGCCGCTCGCGGCCTCGAGGTCTTGGAGCTCAGAAAAGATCTCGGCGGCGTGGACCGCGCCATGGTGATCCGGCGCGGGCCCCATACGACTGCTTAGCCATGCCGCCGGCCCGCAGGAGAATTCGTGATTTGCCCCTTGGCGGATCGGGGAAAAAGGAATAGGTTGATTTTCAGAAATCGCCTCGGCTCTGCTTACGCAGTGGCTCAAGCTCCGTAGAGAATCACAACTGGCGCCGTCGCAAGCCGGCCCTCAGAATTTCTCCGGTTGGTTGGCCTGGCGCGCTTCCGGGTTGGACGAGGCGATCGTCTCCACATTCTTTGATCCGATACGGATTTACGGATCAAGAATCACAACCCCGGCAACCCCGGTGGTTCATGTCGTACATTGGCCGGAGAGCCCGTTACACAATCCGTTATCCGAAGCTTATGAAGCGCCTCTGCACCGGGACCATTGTCGGCGACATGGTCTCAGAGGCTGCGTAGCACTCAGGGATCATCGATGAGACCAGGTCAGAACAAGCGTATGCGCGGCCGGAATAACAGCAACCGCAAGGGCCCCAATCCGCTCACCAGGACTTACGAGTCCAACGGTCCCGATGTGAAGATCCGTGGCACCGCCCACCATGTCGCCGAGAAATATCTTCAACTGGCTCGCGACGCGCAATCCTCCGGCGATCCCGTCATGGCCGAAAGCTACCTGCAGCACGCCGAACATTATTTCCGCATCATCGCGGCCGCCCAGCAGGCTCAGCAGCAGGCCCAGGTCGGATATGTCCGCCAGCCGGGCGAAGTCGAGACCGACGAAGACGATGACGATGAAGGCGGCCTGCCGGATCGTTTCGCGTCGCCTCCGGAGCGCACGCCGCCGCAGCAGCCCTATCAGCAGCCCTTCGCCGCTGCTCCACAGCCATCCTTTGCTGGCGGCCAGCCGCAGCCCTACGCCCAGCAGGGCGGTTTCGGCGGCGAGCGCTCAGGCCAGCCGCAGGCCGAGCGTCAGGATCGCGGCCCCCGTCCGGATCGTCCTTACCAGGACCGCAATCAGGACCGGAACCAGAACCGGCACAACAATCAGAACCGCGGACCGCGCGACCCCCGGCCGCCGCGGGAGTTCCGTAACGACCATCAACAGCAGCCTCGGGTGGAAAACCGCCCTGAGCCGCGGCAGATTTCCGACGAGCAGCCGGACACCGGTCTCCCGGCGTTCATCACCGCGCCGGTGCGCATTCCGGTAAGCGAGGCCGAGACGCCTCAGCCGATCGTCGGCGTGCCGGACAATGCGCCGGAAAGCGGCCACGACACGGAAGGCGTCGGTTTTCACCTGCGCCCCCGTCGCCGCCGCCGGAGCCGCCCCGCCGGTGAAGGCGAGGCGAGCGAGACGCCCTCACGCGGCGAATTGCCGGCGCTGGATTGATCGATCAGGGGGCTTCGGCCCCCTTTTTCGTATGCGCGGCTTGTGTTCAGGATCAGATGAGATCCGCGAAATCGACGGCGTCGCCCGGACGGACGGATCCGCCTTCCAGCACCGAGACATAAAGGCCGCAAGTCTGGCGGCCGAAGGCCGATCTCAGCGCTTCGACAATGTCGAGATCGCGTTCGCCCGTTTCCGGATCGACATGGGTCGCCGGGCAACGCTCGATCGTCTTCAACGCCTTCACGCGCGCCTGTCCGATCGACAGGATCCGTCCCACGACTTTTTCTTCCGCCCAGGCGTCCCAACCCTCGATATGAATATTGGCGCGAAACCGCAGCGGATCGACCTTTTGGCCGAGCCGAGTTTCCAGGTCGCGCACGCTCGCCAGATTCAGCAGCGAGACGAAGCCCGCCCGGATCGAATCAGTGAAGCGAAATCCGTCCGGAGCGGACAGCAGCCGAACTTCGCCCCGCAATTCGCCGGCGCAGATGTCGGCGAGGCATCGTTCGATGCGCGCCCGGCCTTCCGCCGTCCTGACGTCCCCTTCGGCTATCGGCTCGCCGCCCTGCGAAAGCGAGAGGACGTGTCTCGCATCGTCGAAGCGCGACGTCACCCGGGCGAGCCGCGCGTTTTTCATCAGCATGAGAAAGCGGGTCTTCGGCTGATAGGCCGGCGCCGCGGGATCAAACGACGATCGCCCGTTCTCCAGCGCATAAAGCCGGTCGCCGGGGAAGAAGCTGCACGGCTCGAGCTTCGCCTCATCGAGGCGTTCGGGCGACAGGCCCTTGACGGGATAGCGATAGAGCGATGCGACTGGCATGAGATGCTCCGCGAATCATTGGGAGGGCCGCATGGACCTGATCTGGATCAAGGGCGAAGAAGAAGAACCGTTGCCCTCTTTTGCAGACCGGTCGCTCTCCCTACATCTCCAGCGAGGCCGCCGAAAGGGTCCTCGCCAGAAAGGGTTCGACGCGGCCGCATCGCTACGGGGTGACTGTCGCGGTTGAGGAGACACGAGATGAATATCGAAAAATATACGGAGCGCGCCCGCGGCTTCATCCAGTCCGCGCAATCGCTGGCCTTGCGTGAAGGCCATCAGCAATTCACGCCCGAACACATTCTGAAAGTTCTGCTCGACGACGAGGAGGGTCTGGCGTCCGGCCTGATCGACAAGGCCGGGGGCAGTTCGAAAGACGCCCGCACGCAGACGGAACTGGCGCTCGGCAAGATTCCGAAGGTTCAGGGGACAGGCGCCGGACAGCTTTATCTCGCGCCCACGACCGCCCGCATCTTCGACAACGCCGAAAAGCTGGCCCAGAAGGCCGGCGATTCCTTCGTCACGGTCGAACGTCTTCTGCTCGCGCTGGCGGCTGAAAAATCTTCGGAAGCCGGCAAGATTCTCGGCAACGCCGGCGTCACGGCGCAGACGCTCAATCACGCGATCGAGGACTTGCGCAAGGGCCGCACGGCCGATCATGCGACCGCCGAGAACGCCTATGACGCGCTCAAGAAATACGCCCGCGACCTGACTGAGGCCGCGCGCAACGGCAAGCTTGATCCCGTCATCGGACGTGACGAGGAAATTCGCCGCACCATTCAGGTTCTGTCGCGCCGCACCAAGAACAATCCGGTGCTCATCGGCGAGCCTGGCGTCGGAAAGACCGCCATCGTCGAAGGACTGGCCCTGCGCATCGTCAACGGCGACGTCCCCGAAAGCCTGAAGGACAAGAAGCTTCTGGCCCTCGACATGGGCTCGTTGATCGCCGGCGCCAAATTCCGCGGCGAGTTCGAGGAGCGGCTGAAGGCCGTGCTCAACGAAGTCACTTCGGCCGAGGGTGGAATCATACTCTTCATCGACGAGATGCACACGCTGGTGGGCGCGGGCAAGGCCGATGGCGCCATGGACGCGTCCAACCTGCTGAAGCCCGCTCTCGCGCGTGGCGAGTTGCATTGCGTCGGCGCGACCACTCTCGACGAATATCGCAAGCATGTCGAAAAGGACGCCGCGCTGGCGCGTCGGTTCCAGCCGGTCTTCGTCAGCGAGCCGACCGTCGAGGACACGATCTCGATCTTGCGCGGACTGAAGGAGAAATACGAACTTCATCACGGCGTCCGCATCACCGACGCAGCCATCGTGGCGGCCGCGACGCTGTCGAACCGCTACATCGCCGATCGGTTCCTCCCCGACAAGGCGATCGACCTCGTTGATGAGGCGTCATCGCGCCTGCGCATGCAGGTCGACTCGAAGCCTGAAGAACTCGACGAATACGATCGCCGCATCATGCAGCTGAAGATCGAGCAGGAGGCGCTGCGCAAGGAGACCGATTGCTCGTCGCGCGATCGCCTGCACAAGCTGGAAGGCGAGCTGGCGGAGCTGGAGGAGAAATCCGCCGCCCTGACGGCGCGCTGGAAGGCCGAGAAGGACAAGCTCGGGAGCGCGCAGAAGATCAAGGAGCAGCTCGAGGCGGCCCGCAACGAGCTGGCGCAGTCGCAGCGTCGCGGCGAATATCAGCGCGCCGGTGAACTCACCTATGGCGTCATTCCGGAACTCGAGAAAAAACTCGAGGAGACGGAAGGCGCGGTCGGCACGGCGCTCGTCGAGGAGCAGGTGACGCCGGATCACGTCGCCCAGGTGGTGTCGCGCTGGACCGGCGTGCCGGTCGACAGGGTGCTGGA
>JAIEQX010000075.1 GCA_019747375.1 Beijerinckiaceae bacterium
ACCATTTTTGCGTCCCTGGATCGACAGTCTGGGGAGTCCAGATGTTCGAGCCGATTTGCCAGCTTTTAATCGACGTCACGTTGACCAAGATTTTCTCGCAGTTGAAGCCTGCCAGCCGCGGGCAAACGACCTGGTTCCTGAAGTCTTCGCGGCTCATTTGACGGATTTGAACCGTCCCCGATCGGATCTCTCCGACCGCTTTGACAAGCGTCGTATCGAGCTGCGTATAGAGAAAGTAGTCTACGGAGACTTCGAGGATCGAGTAGATCAACGCGAGAAGCGGCAGCCCCACGATTGCGAATTCAAGCGCCGCGGCTCCACGTTGATCGTGAGCAAAGCGCCAGCGCCCGAACGGGCCGCAGCCTCGCGTTCTCGAAATGATCATGCGACGTCCGAAAATGAATGTTTGAAAAGCTGGCGTAAGAAAGCAGTGTGAGCTTAGACCCAGCGCCGCTAACAATCGCTTAACGCTTCAGGCGGTGGAAGGAGCCGGGATGACAGCGAGCCCGCCAGAGGCTATGAGCGTGCCATGTCTCTCACTCGCCAAATGTCGGCCTTCGTCCTCGTTGGGCTCTTCTCGGCGGCCGCTCATTACGGCGCGCTCGTTGGTCTCGTCGAACTGTTCGGCTGGAGACCGGTCCAAGCTACCCTCGTTGGGTATCTGTGCGGCGGATTGACGTCCTACGTGCTGAACCGACGGCACACATTCGAGAGCGATCGCACGCATGGCGAAGCCGGTTGGCGGTTTGCCCTGGTGGCCGTCGTAGGGTTTTGCCTCACCTGGGCGCTCATGGCCTACCTGACCGAACGCGCCGATCTGCCGTACCTGCCGGCACAAATCCTCACGACTTGCGTGGTTTTGATCTGGAGTTTCATCGCCAACAAGGTCTGGACCTTCGCGCCCTCACAAAACTAATTCTTAAGCTGAGCGTGCGATCATCGATCCAAATCGCATTAACTTTTGCAGTTTGGCGGCCACCGATTGATCAAGTTCCTGTTTATCATGAGCATCGCGACGGGTCTGGTTTTATTTAACGGGCTTCTGAGCTTCGCCAAGGAAGGCGTCAATTACTATTCCGTCTCAGACGCCTCGGGATGGAAGACCATCTGTAAATATTACACGCCTGTCCGGCTTTTCGAGATCCACGTGGACGTCGGGCACAAGTGCCCGTCGCGCGTAGTGGTCAAGTGACTGTTTTCACGGCCATTTGACCAGTGGAGGCATAGACGAGAGGATTGAATCGACATTACCGCCGGTTCTCAGCCCGAAAATTGTGCCACGATCATAAAGCAGATTGAACTCGACATAACGTCCACGCCGGATCAGCTGCTCGTCGCGCTGTCCTTGCGTCCAGGTCTTCTCGACATTGTCTCGGACAATGCGGGGGTAAATATCGACGAAAGCCCGGCCGACATCCTGTGTGAATAGGAAGTCCCGTTCCCAAGCGCTGTTGGCCGCGTCCCCGGCCGAATTCAGGTAGTCATAAAAGATGCCGCCGATGCCGCGTGGCTCATTCCTGTGCTTGAGAAAAAAATACTCGTCGCACCACTCCTTGTACTTTGGGTAGTCGGCGACCCCCTCGTGGCGTACGCAAACGTCTTCAAACGCCTTGTGAAACGATATTGTGTCTGGATCCTCTTGCGTGCGCCGCTTGCTCAACACGGGAGTGAGATCGGCTCCTCCGCCGAACCATGCCTTTGAAGTCACGACGAAGCGCGTATTCATGTGAACGGTCGGAACATTCGGGTTCCAGGGGTGCACGATCAACGAAATGCCCGAGGCCCAGAATCGTGGATCGACATCGGCTCCGGGAATTTGCTTGGCGAATTCGGGCGCAAACGTTCCGAAAACGGTCGAAGTGTGTATCCCGGCCTTTTCGAACACACGACCGTGCAGCATGCCCATAACGCCGCCACCCCCCGGTTCTCCGGTGTGGTCGAATCGGCTCCACGGCTTGCGTTCAAACCGGCCGGGCGTGATCGGCGCCTCGTCCGCAAAGGGACCATGGCAATTATCTTCGATCGTCTCGAGAGCATCGATGATCTGCCCCTGCAGGTCTTCGAACCAGGCTTTCGCCCTGGCCTGTCGGGCATTCATGTCGATCTGACTCATCTGATCCCTCGCATCTGGCGGAGCGCCTCACCAATTGCCATGCCGGCCGCCATGGCGACATTGAGCGAGCGCAAAGGCGGGCGCATCGGAATGGTGATTCGGGCGTCAGCGCTGTCGTGTACGTGCTGCGGCGCTCCGGCCGATTCGCGCCCCACCATCAGAATGTCTCCAGGACAGAATGCGAAATCGGTGTAGCAGGTGTCCCCGCCGGTCGTCAGAAGCACCAAACGTCGCGAGCCCCCGTCCGGTCCGGCCGCGCGCCGCCATGCCTGGAATGCGTCGAACGAGACATGACGGGCGATATCGACGTGATCCAGATAATCCATTCCGGATCTGCGAAAATGCCTGTCTGATACAGGGAAACCGGCCGGCTCGATGATGGCGGCGGAAATGCCGAAACAGGCGCACGCCCGCAGCATTGTCCCCGCATTCTGTGGAATGTCGGGCTGATAAAGCGCCAGCGTGAGAGCTGCGCCGGCGGGAGAATGGTCGGTCATGCGGCGAGGCCCTACCATCGCCCTGATCCGGGCGCCAGACTTTCCACACGGCATTGGCTGGGAGTCACGACGGCGTGACTATGGACAAGAGCCGCGAAGGGTGCGAAATAGCGCCCGCTCAATCGCATGCTGCTCCTGCTTCACCATAGTGGTCATATCATGGTGGCGATGGGTCGCATTGCGGCGCTTGGGCATGGACCGTAAGTGCAACGGGAAACCGGCGTTTCCGGTCCGGAGACTTGTCCTGATCGCTTGGCCTGCGGGTCCGCCCGGGATGAGAGCAGATACGAGACAGAAGGTTTTGGGGGTAATCGTGGCAGAAGCAACGACGGTAGAGCCGACCCGCAGGGATTTCCTCTATATCGCTACCGGGGCCACGGCTGCGGTCGGCGTCGGCGCGGTGGTCTGGCCCCTCGTCAGCCAGATGAACCCCGATGCATCCACGCTTGCGCTCGCGTCGACCGAGGTTGACATCAGTCAGTTGGCCGAAGGCGGCAGCATGACGGTGAAATGGCGCGGCAAGCCCGTCTTCATACGTCACCGCACCAAAAAGGAAATCGAAGAGGCGGTTGCGACTCCGATCGCCCAGCTTCCTGACCCGGAGACGGATGCAGCGCGTGTGAAAAAGCCGGAATGGCTGGTTGTCATCGGAGTCTGCACTCATCTGGGCTGCGTGCCGCTCGGTCAGCAGGGCGACTATGCCGGCTGGTTCTGCCCCTGCCACGGATCCCATTACGACACCTCCGGCCGTATCCGTCGGGGTCCGGCCCCGCGCAATCTCGAAGTACCCGTCTATCAGTTCGTTTCCGACACGAAAGTGCGGATCGGATAACTTCCGGCGTCGATGCGGGCCTGCCCGCGCCGCCGGAAGCGCCATCCGCGCGACCTGCCATCCAAGCCGAATGCGCCGTTGATCTGCGAACAGAGTGAATGACATGAGCGGACCTTCAACTTACGTCCCCACGAGCGCCATCGGCCGCTGGTTCGAGAGCCGGTTGCCCATCATGGGGTTGATCCACAGCTCGTTCGTGGCCTATCCGGTCCCGCGCAACCTCAATTATTTCTGGACCTTCGGCGGAATTCTTTCGCTGATGCTGGTCGCCCAGATCGTCACCGGCATCACGCTGGCGATGCACTACACGCCGCATGTCGATTATGCGTTCAGCTCGGTCGAACATATCATGCGTGACGTGAACTGGGGCTGGTTCCTGCGCTACGCCCATGCAAATGGCGCATCGATGTTCTTCGTAGCCGTCTATATCCATATGCTGCGCGGCCTCTACTACGGCTCCTACAAGGCGCCCCGCGAAGTGCTCTGGATCCTCGGCGTGATTATCTTCCTGCTGATGATGGCGACCGCGTTCATGGGCTACGTGCTTCCGTGGGGCCAGATGAGCTTCTGGGGAGCGACAGTCATCACCAACCTGTTCTCGGCCATTCCAGTGGTCGGCGGGGCCATCACGACCTGGCTTTGGGGTGGTTACTCGGTCGACAACCCGACGCTCAACCGCTTCTTCTCGCTGCACTATCTTCTGCCGTTCATGATCGCCGGCGTTGTCGTCCTGCACGTCTGGGCGCTGCACGTCACCGGGCAGAACAACCCGGCCGGCGTGGAAGTGAAAAACGTCAAGCGCGACACACTCCCGTTCACGCCCTATGCGACGATCAAGGACGGGTTCGCGATGGTCTGCTTCCTCGCGTTCTTCTCGTGGTTCCTGTTCTACGTGCCGAATTATCTCGGCCATGCGGACAATTACATCCCCGCCAACCCTCTGGTGACGCCCGCGCACATCGTTCCTGAATGGTACTTCCTGCCGTTCTACGCGATCCTGCGCGCCATCCCCTCGAAGCTCGGCGGCGTCATCGCGATGTTTGGATCGATCGCCATTCTGGCGTTCCTCCCCTGGCTTGACACCTCGCGAGTGCGCTCCGCAAGCTTCCGTCCGGTCTACAAGGTGTTCTTCTGGGTCTTCGTCCTCTGCGCCATCGGGCTGGGCTACCTGGGCGCCATGCCGGCGGAAGGCGGGTATGTCACCGCCTCGCGCATTCTCACCGCCTACTATTTCGGCTTCTTCCTGATCATCATGCCGCTGCTGGGTCTCTTCGAGACGCCGCGCCCGCTGCCTGCATCTATCGCCGACGCAGTGCTGGGGCGTGGCGGGTCGGCCAGCGCG
>JAIEQX010000112.1 GCA_019747375.1 Beijerinckiaceae bacterium
CAATGTGGTGGGGCGATATGAAGGATCGACGCCCGGCGCGCCCGCGCTTCTCGTCGGTTCGCATATCGATACGGTGCGCGACGCCGGACGTTTCGACGGCAATCTCGGCGTCGTGCTTGGCATCGCGGCGGTGGCGGATCTGTCACGGCGCGGACGCGTGCTTCCGTACGCCATCGAGGTGATAGCGTTCAGCGACGAGGAGGGCGTCCGCTTTCCGACCACGCTGACGGGATCGAAAGCGATTGCGGGAACGTTCAATTCACAGTCGCTCGAGGACCGGGATGCGGATGGCGTCACGCGCGCGCAGGCGCTGGCGGAGTTTGGCGCTCCGGGGGGCGACATCTTGCTCGAAGCGCGGGATCCATCGCGCGTTCTCGGTTACATCGAGGCGCATATCGAGCAGGGGCCGGTGCTGGAGGATCGCAATCTTCCACTCGGCGTCGTCACGGCCATCAATGGCGCGACACGCGCGGAGATCCAGTTGCGCGGCATGGCGGGGCATGCCGGAACGCTGCCGATGGGCATGCGGCGCGACGCGCTGGCGGCCGCCGCCGAAATGATCATGGCGATCGAAACGCGCGCCAGGGCCGAAGCCGATCTTGTCGCGACCGTCGGCACAATCCACGTGCCAAACGCCGCCGTGAATGTCGTGCCGGGCGAGGTCCGGTTTACGCTTGATCTGCGCAGTCCCGACGACGCAGCGCGTCAACGGGCGCATGCCGACCTCGAGCGACGCTTTTCCGCCATCGCGCAAGCGCGCCGCATCGAGATCGACACGCGGGTCTTCTACGATGCGCCGGCGACGCCCTGCGACAGCGTTCTGCAGGCGAAACTTTCCGCGTCCATGGCTCACATCGGCGCGGCGCCGTTTCGTCTGCCGTCCGGCGCAGGGCATGACGCCTTGGCTTTCCGGGGGCTTTGGCCCGTCGCCATGCTGTTCGTGCGTTGCAAGGGCGGGATCAGCCACAACAGCGCCGAATACGCCAGCCCGCAGGATATGGAGCTCGCGGCGCGCGTCCTGACCCATTTCATCGAGACCTGCGCCTTGGCGGAATGATCGGGCGGCGACTCGACAAGAAGCCGCAACGGGCCAATTGTTGCGGGCCTTCCTGTCTTCCACTCGGATGAGTCGATGCCGCCAACAACCGTGTCCGAGAAACCCGTCGTGCCTTTGCCGACCATCATTCGGGTGTTTTTCTGGATCGGTTTCTTCAGTTTTGGCGGCGGCCTTACGGCGTGGATCCACAGCCAGGTGGTGCAGCGCTATCACTGGATGGAAGAAGAGGACTTCATGTCCGGCGTCGCGCTGGCGCAGGTCCTTCCAGGGGCCAACGTCACCAATCTCTGCGTCTATGTCGGCTACAGGCTGCGTGGCTATTTGGGTGCGACCGCCACGCTGGTCTCGCTCATCTCTGGCCCGACAGTCCTCTGCGTGCTGGTGGCGATGGCCTATCACCGTGTCTCTGAATATCCGGTGCTGCAGGCGTGCGTCGACGGCGTGGCTGCGGCCGCCGTCGGCCTCAACCTTCGTCTCGGCATCATCGGCGGCAAGCGCGTGATCCGGCGGATCGCCCCCACGGTGGCGATGATCGCCACCTTCCTTGCCGTGGGGGTGTTCGAGTGGCCGCTCGTCCCTGTCGTGCTTGTCGTTGCGCCGCTGAGCGTCGCAGCTGTCTGGCCGAGAAAGGAAGCCGATGCGTGAAGATTCCGCGCTCACGACCTATCTCGCGCTCATGGCTGTGTTCGTGCCGTTCTCGCTTGTGTCCATCGGCGGCGGACCCAGCGTGTTCGCGCCCATGCAGCGCGAGGCGGTCGACGTTCGCAACTGGATGAGCGCACGCGAATTCATCGAGATTTTCGCCATCGCGCGCGTTGCGCCGGGTCCGGGCTCGATGCTCGCCACGCTGATCGGCTGGAAAGTTTCAGGCTGGGGCGGCGCGCTCGTCGCCACCGCGGCGATCTTCGTGCCGTCTTCCCTCCTGTGCCTTGGCGTCTCGAATGTCTGGAACCGATATCGTGGCCGCAGCTGGCACAAGGCGCTCGAAACTGGGCTGGCGCCGATCGGCACCGGGCTGATGTTCGCCGGCGTGCTTGCGATCTTCCGGCTGGCGGGCGCGGGCCCACTGGCTTGGGGCACGGCCATCGTGGTGGCGGGGCTCCTGACGTGGCGGCCGAAGATGCATCCGTTCGCGCTTCTGCTGCTGGGCGCCGTCGCCTTCAACGTGGCCTTGCTGGCAGGCAGATGAGCGAATGCTTTCGGGCGCGGCGCGATTGGGCTAGAACCCGCGGCTGAAGTCTCGATAAAGGTCCGGGAGTCCTACCTATGAGCAGCCAGTTGCGCGTCGACGTCATGAGCCTCGATGAGGTCAAAAAGGCCCTCGCGGACAAGTCCATCCATCTCATCGACGTGCGCGAACCGCACGAATATGCCGCGGGGCATATTCCGGGCGCGCAGAACATGCCGCTTTCGAGCTTCGATCCCGCAGCCCTGCCGCGCGACAAGAAGGTGGTGCTGTCCTGCAATTCGGGTCGCCGCACATTGCAGGGCCTGCAAAGCGCTCAAAACGGGGGGCGTGACGACGTCCATACGCATTTCGAGGGCAGCATGCAGGCCTGGCTGCAGGCTGGCGAACCCGTCGAGCGCTGAGATCACAGAGTTTTGAGCTTGGCTGTAGAGGCTTGGGGTTTCTACAGAACCCGGCTGGGTTATGGTCGCTTGCGGCAAAATGCCGTAGTTCCGGGAGATTACATATGATTCGACGTCTGGTTGTCGCCGCCGCCTTTTGTGCGGGCTTCGCGAGCCTGGCTGGAGTTACGACTGTCGTGGCTCAGAGCAACCCCATCGCAGAGCGCCAGCAGCTCATGAAGAACCTGTCACAGGCGGCCCGCGCGCCGGGCGGCATGCTCAAGGGCGAAGTTCCGTTCGATCTCGCCGCCGTCCAGACGACGTTGAAGACCTTTGCGGATGTCGCCACCAAGGCGCCCGCCCTGTTCCCTGACAACAGCAAGACCGGCAACGACACCGCCGCCCTGCCGAAAGTCTGGACCGACAAGGCCGACTTCAATGGCCTCTGGACCAAGTTCGAGAAGGACGCGGTTGCGGCCCAGGCCTCGATCAAGGACGAAGCCAGCTTCAAGGCGGCCTTCCCGGTCCTGATGCGCAGCTGTGGCGGTTGCCACGAAGGCTATCGCGCCAAGAAGGGCTGATCCGGCCAATGCTTTTTTCAAAGGGGCGGTCGGCGACGACTCGCCCCTTTTTCTTATCCATGCTGAGGTGGGCTCGTGATCAAACGTCTCTTCGTCGCACTCGTGGCGCTGGCTGTCGCCGGAGCGGGCGTCTTCTGGTGGCTGACGACGCCGGTGAGGGCCGTGCCGGTGGAGCCGGGCGCCGCGCTCGAGACGAGCGGCGACGCCGGCCGTGGCGCGCTCGTCTTCAATGCGGGCGGTTGCGCATCCTGTCACGCGACACCCAAGCAGGAGGATCGACTGCGCCTCGGCGGCGGGCTCGAACTCACGTCGCCGTTCGGCGCCTTCGTCGCGCCCAACATCTCGCCTCACCCGCGTGACGGCATCGGATCCTGGAAAGTCGCCGATCTGGTCAACGCCATGCTGCGCGGCGTGTCGCCCGAAGGCGCGCATTATTATCCGTCTTTTCCCTACACGACCTATGCGCATGCCAAGGTTGAGGATGTGGCCGATCTGATGGCCTATCTCCGCACTTTGCCGCAGGTCGAAGGCAAGGCGCCGGCGCACAGGATCGGCTTTCCGTTCAACATCCGCCGCGGCCTCGGACTTTGGAAGCAAATGTTCCTCGACACGCAGGCCTTGCAGGACGATCCGGCGCGCAGCCCGGAGTGGAATCGCGGCCGTTATCTGGTCGAAGCGCTGGGCCATTGCGCCGAATGCCATTCGCCGCGCAATCCGATCGGCGGGATCAAGGCGAGCGAGCGTTTCGCGGGCGGTCCGGACCTGGAGGGCCGTGGGTGGGTGCCGAATATCACGCCGTCCCCCAAGGGACTCGCGTCATGGTCCAAGGCGGACATTTCCGAGCTTCTCTCGACAGGCTTCACGCCGGAATATGATTCCGTCGGATCGTCCATGGCTGATGTCGTGAAGAACACCGCGGCCTTGCCGAAGGCCGATCGCGACGCGATGGCGGAATATCTGAAAAGCCTTCCGCCGCGTGACGGACCGGCCCGCCCGGCGAAGAAGTAAGCTTCCCGCAAGCCTTGGCGCAGCAACGGCTTGCAATCCGCTTCATCGCGCCGACACTGGTGACTTGCGATTCGCGAGCCATTTTGCCTATGTCGTCGACATCTGAACCAGCCGGTCTGCAAGACGCCGACTTCGAAACCATCGAAGCCGCCGTGAACGAGACTGCGCGCGGGCGCTGGTTTCTCGCCGAATATGCACGCCGCAATCGCGCTGCGGAAACCGATCGGCTCGTCGCCGCGCTGACGCGCATCGAACGCGCCGTCGACATGACGCAGCCACGCGAGTCTTTTGATGCGGCGCGCTTTCGAGCCGCCGCCGACGACCTTGCGCGGCGGCTGGACGATATCGTGCGCCAGCTGCGCTCGACGCGTTCGGGAAGCTACATCAGCGGCGCCTTGGCCGAACAGGCGTTGCGGGCCGCCGCTCTGGCGCAGGCGCTGCAAAGCAGCGTCGTCGACTCCCCTCGGCTGTCGACCGCTCCGCAGCCGCTGCGCCTCGAGATGCGTCAGTCCGCCGACGATGCGGATGAGCGACGCTTGATCGCCCAGCGCATGATCGAGCCCTCCGCCTTCTTCGTGCC
>JAIEQX010000104.1 GCA_019747375.1 Beijerinckiaceae bacterium
CTTATCTCGGGCCAGTTGCCGACGCAGCGTTCCGTGGCCTTCCAGCGCGAGCGAAGCGTTCTGCTGGGCGCCGCGCGCTACGACCTTCGCATCGAGGATGGCGACAATGCGCTGCTGATGGTGTTCGAGAACGCGGATGCGCATGCGCACCGTCTGGTGTCGGAATGGCGGCCGGGCGACGCGGTGTGGCGCGGCCTTGTCGACGGGGAGCCGGTGGCGGTGCAGGTGCGCGCCATCCTCAACGGCTTCCTGATCTCCCATCGCGGCGTCAGCGTCGAGGCCCGCGTGTTCACGCGGCGCGAGGCCGAACTTTTCGCCCTGATGCCCGAGAAGAAGATTGCCGACACGTCGAAGACGCTGCTGTGCCCGATGCCGGGCCTCGTCAAGGCGATCCTCGTGACGGAAGGCCAGGAGGTGAAAGCCGGCGAGGCGCTCTGCATGGTCGAGGCCATGAAGATGGAGAACGTTCTTCGCGCGGAACGCGATGTCACGGTGCGGAAGATCAATGCGAAAGAGGGCGACAGCCTCGCAGTCGACGCCGTCATCATGGAATTCGGCTGACGCCATGCCGCTGCATTTCGCCTATGGGTCGAACATGGATTCCGCCGCCATGAAGCTGCGGTGTCCGGGCGCGAAGGCGCTCGGCGCGGCGCGGCTGATGCGGCATCGCTTCATCATCATGCAGGAAGGTTTCGCCTCGGTGATCCGCGATCCGCAGGGCGTCGTCCATGGCTTGCTGTGGGATCTGACGCTGGCTGACCTGCGCAGGCTCGACGCCTATGAAGAGGTTGCGCGCGGCCTTTACGCCAAGGCCGAACAGCCGGTGTTGAAAGCCTCCGGGGGCTCGTCGCGCGCGCTCGTCTACATGGGTCGCGGCGCGCCCGGGGGATCGCCGCAGGCCGGCTATATGGCGGGGGTCCTGCGGGCCGCGCGGGAATGGGGATTTTCCGAAGCCTATATGCGCGAACTGATGCGGCTGACTCCGCATGGCGAACAGCAGGCGAGCGGCGATGTTGCAGCTTCGTTGCCGGCCCCGAAGGTGAGACCGCGCTTCGCCAGTCCGTTCGACCGCTGAATTCAGCGGCCTGTATAGGCCAGCAACCTGCGCGCCTAGCGCTCCAGCACAGCATTTTCCCTGACGCGCGCTTTCGCCCAGGCGCCGGACGCTCGCGGAAGACCGCGCATGGAAAGCGCCTGCGTGACATCGACCAGATTGAATGGTTTCGGATCGAGCTGGCGTTTGTATCGATAATCGCCGATGCCGAGATCGATCGTCCGGTATCCTTCGGCGTGCAGCGCCCGCATGGTGCGGTCGATGAGCACGCGACCGGGGCCGGATCGTTCCCAAGGACCTTCCGCAAAAGCCAGTCGCAGGAGGATGCATGTCTGGCCTGTCGCGACTCCGAGCAGGCCTGCGATCGGTCGGCCCCCGACGGTAAGCGCGGTGACGACGGGTTTGCAGGCGTCATCCTCGCGCTCGATGAGGCGGCGGTAGAATGACGCGTGTTCGCGCTGGTCAAGCCTGTAGGGCCGGCCCAGACGGATCCGCCGATTTTTCTGCTCGGTCTCGATCATGTCGAGAATGATTCCTGCGGCGTCCGGTGTGCGCGCCCTAAAAAAGCTGGCGTTCTCCAGCGCCGAAAAAACCCGCCAGATACGCCCGATCTCCTTGCGTTCCTTGCGGGCGAGCGTGCGTAGCCACGCGTCGTAGCACTCGCCCAGCGGAATGAAGTTTCCACGCAGCGGTGAAAGCGCAGCTCGGGGCAGTTGCGCAAAAGGATTGGCCAAATCCCCGATCCTCACAGGCATTTTTTTCAAATGCAGCACATCGGCGCCCGGCAGCGCGCGGGCCATGGTCTGGAACGCCTGCATGGCGGACTGCGCGCAAGTCGGCGCGGCCGGGCCGAGGATCGGAAAATTATAGTCCGTCACCTCGTCGTCCGCGAATTCGATGCTGGTCAGTCCGCCACGTTCAATCGACGCCAACGGCAGGCCCAGGGCGAATTCGCCCGTGGCGCGTTCGAAAATCTCGACGATGACGGGTCGGTATCCGGGCGAAGACCCGATCGTTGCGTACCATGCGGCGTACCAGCCATCCGATTGAAAACAGGTCGCCTGCCTCGTTTCCATACTGTCGGCCCAGGCGGCGGCGGCCGCCGCCCAGCTCTCGTGGAGGCGGGCGCCGTAGGTCTCGCCGGCGGCGGTGCGTGCGAAGAACATGGCGTTCCTTCAGCGCGTCACGCGGGGAATGTCGACGATCTTTCCCGGCGTGGTCGGGTCGAGGCGGAAATCGACGACTTTCTGGCTGCGCCGTTTCGCCTTCACCCATGGACTGCGCCGCCATCCGGCCTGCAAGGCGGCCTTGGCCATGAAAGCCGCGCCCTCAGTGCCCGTGCTGCGTGGCGTAACGCCGAGGTGATTGCGCAACACGGCGTTGGCGGTCGTGACCATCTGCATGCGGCGGATGTGGCGCGTCCAATGTTCGATCGTCATCGACACATTGAGAACGCCCAGATTCTCAATGCTGTGCGGCGCGTGCAGGGGCCAGTGAACCATCTGGCCGGGTTCGAGATCGATCACGCGGGCATAGGCGTCGAAGCCGGGATCATAGGTCAATCGCACTTCACCGCCATACAGGGCGATGCGTTCGAGCTCCGCCTGTCGCAGGCAGGGCTCGCCAGCCGGATAAAGCTTGAAGCGCTTGCGGCCCGAAATCTGCCACAGCGACTGCCCCGGCAGATCGCAATGAAACGGCACCTTCGCCAGAGGCGAAGAAATGAGAATCCCCATGCTGCGATTGAAACTGCCGAAGCCCGGAATATTTTGTTCGAGCTCGGAAAAAATGCAGTTCAGCAACGCGGCGTAGCGGCGGTCCACATCCTGGACGCGGCGCAGATTCAGCCACATCTGCCCGGCCTGGATCCATTCGATCATCTCACGCCCGGCGAGATCGCCGATTTCGCCCTCGCGCCAGACGGCCGCCAAAGTGCCGGCGCGGCTTGTATGGACAATGTCGCAGAGATCGCGGGGATAGGCGTCGATCAGGTCGGCGAGGCGATCGAGTTGGAACAGATCGGATGTGGCGAGCGTGTGCCGGGCGAGAACCGGAGCCTTGCCCCAGGCTGCTGAATCGCTCGCCGTCCAGTTCTCGAAAACACGCTCGCTCATGAGCAACTCCGGCAATATGAAACTGAAAACGTATGGTGTGCAAAGTCTGAACGGCAGGACCATTTCATACGCGACGGCAAACTCAAGGGTTCGTGGCATTCTTGGTGAAGAGGAGTGGTGAATGACTGAAATGCTGGTCGTGCACGTGCGGGTGGAAGGTCATGTGCAGGGCGTGGGCTTTCGCGCCTGGACAGCGCGTGAGGCGCGCGGCCGCTCCGTGCGGGGGTTTGTTCGCAACCGGCGCGACGGGAGCGTCGAGGCCGTGTTCTCGGGCGATGCCGATGACGTGGCGGCGCTTGCAGAGGCGTGTGGCCGGGGACCTGCGTCAGCGCGTGTGCTCCGGGTCGACGTGCGGCCGGCGACGGACAGCGATTGCGCCCTGTTTGACGCCAGCCGGTTTGAGGTTCTGCCGACCGGCTAGGGACCGGTTGCGCCGAAGACCTTTTCAAAGGCGCCGCGCATGGCGAGATCCACATCCGTGATTGCGACGGGCAATCCCAGATCGACAAGGCTCGTCACCCCGAAGCCGCCAGCCGATATTCCGCACGGGACGATGCCGCCGAAATGGTCGAGGTCCGGCTCGACGTTGATCGAGACGCCGTGGAACGTCACCCAGCGTCGAACCCGGATGCCGATGGCGGCGATCTTGTCCTCGGCCGGGCCCGCGACGCCGGCCGGCTTGTCCGGCCGCGTGACCCAGACCCCGACGCGATCGGGGCGCCGTTCGCCGCGCACGTTGAAGGCCGCCAGCGTCGCAATGATCCAGTCCTCGAGCGCGCAAACGAAGGCGCGCACGTCCTGGGTCCTGCGCTTCAGGTCGAGCATGACATAGGCGACCCTCTGCCCCGGGCCATGATAGGTGAACTGGCCGCCGCGCCCGGTCCTGTGGACAGGGAAGCGGGCGTCGACCAGATCCGCGTCCTGCGCCGACGTGCCGGCCGTGTAGAGGGCAGGGTGCTCGACAAGCCAGACCAGTTCGCGGCCCGTGCCGGCGGCGATGGCTTCGACGCGGGCTTCCATGAAGGCGACGGCTTCTTCATAGCCCGTGAGTCCCTCGGCGATTCTCCACTCCACGGGGGCGGAGCCGGGCGTGGGGAAGAGGGTGCGCGGCAGGGAGCCCCGGACGGCAGGCTCGGTGAGGTCAGACACTTGAATTGCTCCGGCTCGACGGGATTTGTTGTCGCACGAGAGGGCGGGCGCGGGAAGGCGACCATAAAGGTACGCAAAAGCGTGGCGGACGGCTTGTCATGCCGGAAGCGATTTGTTAGACGACGCGCCTACCGATGTGGCGGGCGCTTTCGGGTGTCGCCTCATACATGTGCGGTCGTGGCGGAATTGGTAGACGCGCTAGCTTGAGGTGCTAGTTTCCGAAAGGACGTGGAGGTTCGAGTCCTCTCGACCGCACCAAAGACCCTCTTCAGGTCTTGTCTCAATGAAGACCCAGAAAAGCGTTGGGCCTTCGTTCAGAAAGCAAGTTTCCATCGACTTCGGTCCGCGGCCCCGTGATGCGGGGGCTTCGCGCGAGGCCCGCGACGGGCGCGCGGTCGCCGGCTTGGCGCACCGATATGGGCGCAACTGCTCCAAGTCTTTGATGAACGTCCGATTTATAGCAATTTAAACAATGATTTTAACA
>JAIEQX010000207.1 GCA_019747375.1 Beijerinckiaceae bacterium
TTCGTGGTCAACGGCACCGAGCGCGTCATCGTCTCGCAGATGCATCGTTCGCCCGGCGTGTTCTTCGATCACGACAAGGGCAAGACGCATTCGAGCGGCAAGCTCTTGTTCGCCGCCCGCATCATTCCCTATCGCGGCTCGTGGCTCGACATCGAGTTCGACGCGAAGGACATCGTCTACGCCCGCATCGACCGCCGCCGCAAGATTCCGGTGACGTCGCTGCTGTTCGCGCTCGGCATGGACGGCGAAGAAATCCTCACGACCTTCTACAAGCAGCTCGCCTACACCCGCGTGAAGGACGGCTGGCGCGTTCCCTACGACGCCGAGCGTCTGAAGGGCATGAAGGCGTCCGTCGACATGGTCGACGCCGACACCAATGAAGTGGTCATCGAGGCCGGCAAGAAGCTGACCCCGCGCGCCGCGCGCCTGCTCACCGACAAGGGCGTCAAGGCCCTCAAGGCGCAGGACGAGGATCTGTACGGCCAGTATATCGCGCAGGACCTGTTCGATCCCTCGACCGGCGAGATCTTCGCCGAAGCGGGCGAAGAGATCACCGCGAAGTCGCTGGTGGCGCTGATCGAGGCCGGCTTCGACGAACTGCCGATCCTCGACATCGACCACATCAACATCGGCCCCTACATCCGCAACACGCTGGCGGTCGACAAGAACTCGACGCGCGAAGACGCGCTGTTCGACATCTACCGCGTGATGCGTCCCGGCGAGCCGCCGACGGTCGACACCGCCGAGGCGATGTTCCATTCGCTGTTCTTCGATTCCGAGCGCTACGACCTGTCCGCGGTCGGCCGCGTGAAGATGAACATGCGCATGGACCTCGACGCCGAGGACACCGTGCGGGTGCTGCGCAAGGAAGACATTCTCGCGGTCGTCCGCGCGCTGGTCGACCTGCGCGACGGACGCGGCGAAATCGACGACATCGACCATCTCGGCAACCGCCGCGTGCGTTCGGTCGGCGAGCTCATGGAGAACCAGTACCGCCTGGGCCTCCTGCGCATGGAGCGCGCCATCAAGGAACGCATGTCGTCTGTCGACATCGACACCGTGATGCCGCAGGACCTGATCAACGCGAAGCCGGCGGCCGCCGCCGTGCGCGAGTTCTTCGGTTCCTCGCAGCTGTCGCAGTTCATGGATCAGACCAACCCGCTGTCGGAAATCACCCACAAGCGCCGCCTCTCGGCGCTTGGACCGGGCGGCCTGACGCGCGAGCGCGCCGGCTTCGAAGTGCGCGACGTGCACCCGACGCATTACGGCCGCATCTGCCCGATCGAGACGCCGGAAGGCCCGAACATCGGCCTGATCAATTCGCTCGCGACCTTCGCGCGCGTCAACAAATACGGCTTCATCGAAGCGCCTTACCGCCGCGTTCGCGACGGGCAGGTGTCGAACGACGTCGTCTATCTCTCCGCCATGGAAGAGACGAAGCATTATGTCGCGCAGGCCAACGCCAGCATGGACAGCAACAATGCGCTCGTCGAAGACCTGGTGATCTGCCGCCATGCGGGCGACGTGATGATGGTGGCGCGCGAGCGCGTCGACTTCATGGACGTGTCGCCCAAGCAGCTCGTGTCGGTCGCGGCCGCGCTCATCCCGTTCCTTGAGAACGATGACGCGAACCGCGCGCTGATGGGCTCGAACATGCAGCGCCAGGCCGTGCCGCTCGTGAAGGCCGACGCCCCGCTCGTGGGCACCGGCATGGAAGCGGTCGTGGCGCGCGACTCGGGCGCCGCCATTGCGGCGCGCCGCACGGGCTTCGTCGACCAGATCGACGCGACCCGCGTGGTCATCCGCGCCTCGGAGGAACTCGATCCTTCGAAGCCGGGCGTCGACATCTATCGCCTGATGAAGTTCCAGCGCTCGAACCAGTCGACCTGCATCAACCAGAAGCCTCTGGTGAAGGTCGGCGATTTCGTCCGCAAGGGCGACATCATCGCGGACGGTCCCTCGACCGACCTCGGCGACCTGGCTCTCGGCCGCAACGTGCTCGTCGCGTTCATGCCGTGGAACGGCTACAACTTCGAGGATTCGATCCTGCTCAACGAGCGGATCGTGAAGGACGACGTGTTCACCTCCATCCACATCGACGAGTTCGAAGTGATGGCGCGCGACACGAAGCTCGGCCCCGAGGAAATCACCCGCGACATTCCCAACGTCTCTGAAGAGGCGCTGAAGAATCTCGACGAAGCCGGCATCGTCTATATCGGCGCCGAAGTCCAGGCGGGCGACATTCTCTGCGGCAAGATCACGCCCAAGGGCGAAAGCCCGATGACGCCGGAAGAAAAGCTTCTGCGCGCCATCTTCGGCGAGAAGGCCTCCGACGTGCGCGACACGTCGCTCCGCGTGCCCCCGGGCGTGCAGGGCACGATCGTGGAAGTGCGGGTGTTCAACCGTCACGGCGTCGACAAGGACGAACGCGCCCAGGCGATCGAGCGCGAGGAGATCGAGCGTCTGGCGAAGGATCGCGACGACGAACTCGCGATCCTCGACCGCAACGTCTACACGCGCCTCAACGGCATCCTGTCGGGCAAGACCGCCATCTCGGGGCCGAAGGGCTTCAAGAAGGATACGACGCTCTCGAAGGACATCATCGAGGAATATCCCCGGTCGCAATGGTGGACCTTCGCGGTCGAGGACGATCGCGTGATGTCCGAGATCGAGGCGATGCGCAAGCAGTACGACGAAGCGAAGAAGGGGCTCGAGAGCCGCTTCCTCGACAAGGTCGAGAAGCTGCAGCGCGGCGACGAGCTGCCGCCCGGCGTGATGAAGATGGTCAAGGTCTTCGTCGCGGTGAAGCGCAAGATCCAGCCGGGCGACAAGATGGCCGGCCGCCATGGCAACAAGGGCGTGGTCTCCAAGATCGTGCCGCAGGAAGACATGCCGTTCCTCGCGGACGGCACGCCGGTCGACATCGTGCTGAACCCGCTCGGCGTGCCGAGCCGCATGAACGTCGGCCAGATCCTCGAGACGCATCTGGGCTGGGCCTGCGCGGGCCTCGGCAAGCAGGTCGGCGACACGGTCAACGCCTATCTCCGCAACGGAGAGACGGCGCCGATCCGCGCCAAGCTGCTCGAGATCTACGGACCCGACGAGACGATCGACGGCCTCGACGAAAAGGCCCTGATCGAACTCGGCGAGAACCTGCGCCGCGGCATTCCGATCGCCACGCCGGTCTTCGACGGCGCGCGCGAGAAGGACATCGTCGACATGCTCGTCCAGGCCGGACAGGATCCGTCCGGGCAGAGCACGCTCTATGATGGACGCACCGGCGACATGTTCGACCGCAAGGTCACGGTCGGCTACATCTACATGCTGAAGCTGCATCATCTCGTCGACGACAAGATCCATGCACGCTCGATCGGCCCGTACTCGCTCGTCACCCAGCAGCCTCTGGGCGGCAAGGCGCAGTTCGGCGGTCAGCGCTTCGGCGAGATGGAGGTCTGGGCGCTCGAAGCCTATGGCGCCGCCTACACGCTGCAGGAAATGCTGACCGTGAAGTCGGACGACGTGGCGGGCCGCACCAAGGTCTACGAGTCGATCGTCCGCGGCGACGACACCTTCGAGTCGGGCATTCCGGAGAGCTTCAACGTGCTCGTGAAGGAAATGCGTTCGCTGGGCCTCAACGTCGAGTTGACCTCGACCAAGAAGGTCGAGCTGCCGCCGGCGGAAGCCGCGGAGTGAGTTTGATCCTGCGGAGGCGCGTTCGCGCGCTTCCGCTTACTGCACAAGATTTATCCGGCAGGGCCGGCCGCAGTTGCGGGCCAGGTCCGAGCTTCAGGAGATGGGTATGAATCAAGAGGTCATGAATCTCTTCAATCCGGTCGCGGCGCCCCAGGCGTTCGACCAGATCCAGATCTCGATCGCGAGTCCCGAGAAGATTCTGTCCTGGTCGTTCGGCGAGATCAAGAAGCCCGAGACGATCAACTACCGCACGTTCAAACCCGAGCGGGACGGACTCTTCTGCGCGCGCATCTTCGGTCCGATCAAGGACTACGAGTGCCTGTGCGGCAAGTACAAGCGGATGAAGTACAAGGGCGTCATCTGCGAGAAGTGCGGCGTCGAGGTCACGCTGTCGCGCGTCCGGCGCGAGCGCATGGGCCATATCTCGCTGGCGGCTCCCGTCGCGCATATCTGGTTCCTCAAGTCGCTGCCGTCGCGCATCGGCCTGCTGCTCGACATGACGCTCAAGGATCTCGAGCGCATCCTGTATTTCGAGTCGTATATCGTGCTCGACGCGGGCCTGACGCCCATGAAGGACCGTCAGCTCCTCTCCGAGGACGACTACCTGCGCGCCCAGGACGAGTATGGCCAGGATTCGTTCACGGCGCTGATCGGCGCCGAGGCGATCCGCGAGATCCTGCGCAACATGGATCTCGAGACGATCGCCGCGCAGCTGCGCATCGAGATCGCCGAGTCGACCACCGAGCTGAAGCCCAAGAAGCTCGCCAAGCGCCTCAAGATCATCGAGGCCTTCATGCAGTCGGGCAACAAGCCCGAGTGGATGATCCTCACCGAAGTGCCGGTGATCCCGCCGGACCTGCGTCCGCTCGTGCCGCTGGACGGCGGCCGTTTCGCGACGTCGGATCTGAACGATCTGTACCGCCGCGTGATCAACCGCAACAACCGCCTGAAGCGCCTGATCGAGCTTCGCGCGCCCGACATCATCATCCGCAACGAGAAGCGCATGCTTCAGGAAGCGGTGGATGCGCTGTTCGACAACGGCCGTCGCGGCCGCGTCATCACGGGCGCCAACAAGCGTCCGCTGAAGTCGCTCGCCGACATGCTGAAGGGCAAGCAGGGCCG
>JAIEQX010000048.1 GCA_019747375.1 Beijerinckiaceae bacterium
GGCCATGCGCACGGGCGTGCGCGAGACGCCGGTGCGCTCCACCATGGAAAGCTCGGAGATGCGTTCTCCCGGCCGCAAGGCTCCGGAAAGGATGAGGTCGCGCAGGCTGAGGAGAGCCTTGACGGTCTGCGAGACGGAACGGTCGGGATCGTGGTCGCGCGTCATCTCACTCGGCCGCCTGTTTCTGTTGTGGGCGCTCCGCATCGATCATGCGGTCGATCAACCGCCGCGCCCACAGCGCGCCGGAATCGATGTTGATGTTGTAGAAGACGCGGCCCGGATTGGCGTCGATGGCGCGTTGCTGCGCCTCCAGCACGATCTCGTCCTCGTGGAATATTCCCGTGACGCCTTCGCGCAGCTGATGCGTGATGCGCTGCTCGCCAATCCTGTAATTGCGGCAGAAGGCCCAGAAATAATGGCATGTCGTGTCGGTCTCGGGCGTGATCGTGTTGAGCACGAAACCATTGACGCCCTGCGAGCGATCGCCCTCGGGCGCCCCTGTTCCTGTCGGGGCGACGCCGACGTCGATTGCGATTGTGCAGGGCGCCTCGAAATTGATGATCTGCCAGCGATCGACCTTTCCAGGCTTGCCGAGTTGCCCGGCCCAGAACGGCGGCGGCGTGATGTCACGCATCCAGCGCGTCACCGTCGCGGTCCTGTCGCTGAAAGTCGTCTGGAACGGCGCTTCGGCCACGGAGCGATCGCCGATGCTGGAGCCGTGCACAAAGGTTTCGTGCGTGAGGTCCATCAGATTGTCGAGCACCAGTCGGTAGTCGCATTTCACGTGAATGGTCTTGCCGTCGCCTGCCCATTCCGGATCGTGGTTCCAGTGGAGATCGGGAACGAGCGCCGGGTCGGCCAGCGCGGGATCTCCCATCCACAGCCAGATGTAGCGGTGCTTTTCGACGACCGGATAGGATCGCACGCAGGCCGACGGGTTGATGGTTTCCTGCGACGGCATGTGGGTGCAGCGCCCCTGCGAATTATACGCGAGGCCGTGATAGCCGCAGACGACTTCGTCGCCGTCGAGCCGCCCGAGCGAGAGGGGAACGAGCCGATGCCAGCAGGCGTCTTCGAGCGCCGCCACGACGCCGTCGCTGCGTCGGTACATGACGATCTTTTTGTTGCAGATCGTGCGGGCGAAGAGTTCGTGCTTCACGTCGACGTCCCAGGCGGCCGCATACCAGGCGTTGAGCGGGAAGGACGGGCGATTCGGGTCGGCGAGCATCTGTCCGGCCGGATGATCCTGGCGCGCAATCATGGTGCGTCTCCTCAGTATGTATACATGAAGGATACCGACTTCAGCGTTTTGGTCAAGAAGGGAGGGTGTAAGGGCGTGTTCCGGATAAAATCAGTTGGGTTTCAAGCTATGCTGTATACATGGTGCGACTTCAGAGCGTCATCCCCAACCGGGCTTTCATCCGCTATGACTGGTGCATGACATCAGGCGCCCTCCCGAAATCCTCAGCCGCCCCGACGATTGCGCTCGCCCTGGGGGCGGGCGGCGCGCGCGGGCTTGCCCATGTCGCCGTTCTGGAGGCGCTCGACGACCTCGGCCTTGCCCCGGTTGAAATCGCCGGCACGTCCATGGGGGCGATCCTGGGGGCGGCCTATGCGGCCGGAATGAGCGGTCGCGATATTCGCGCCCATCTCCTGGGGCTGCTTCGCGACCGCGCCGACGTCATGCAGAAGCTGCTGCGCGCGCGTGTCGGGCGCTTCACCGATCTGTTCAGCGGCGCCAATCCGGTGTTGATCGACGGCGAGGTCTTCCTCGATCTGTTCTGGCCTGCGATCGTGCCGGACAGGTTCGAGCAACTGAAAATTCCGTTCACGGCGATCGCCACCGATTATGTTGGCCGCTGCGAAGCCGCGATGAACTCAGGGCCCCTGGCGCCGGCGGTCGCCGGCTCGATGGCGATCCCCGGCCTGATCAAACCCGTGCAGGCCAATGGCCGCATCCTGGTCGACGGCGGCGCGGTCAATCCTTTGCCGTTTCGGGGCCTTGTCTCGCGCGCGGATGTCGTCATCGCGGTCGATGTCACGGGCGGCCCCGTGGCCGAAAGGGCCGGGCCGCCGGCGCCCTTCGAGGCCATGTTCGGGACAGCGCAGATCATGCAGCACGCCATCACGGCCGAAATGCTGAAAGTCAGTCAGCCTGACATTCTGCTCGTGCCTTTGGTCAATGGCTTCCGCGTGCTCGACTTCTTCAAGGCGGCCCAGATTCTGTCGGCTGCGTCGCCGATGCGCGACGAGATCAAGCGACGGATCGACGTGATCCTTGAGGCGCGTCACGCGGCGTCGTGAACAGCCGGGCATTGACAAGCACGGGCCTATGTCGGAACGGAGCAGGCCTGTCGTCGAGGGCTCGCGCCGCGGAGTTTTGATCATGGTTCGTCTCTCACTGGCTATGGCCTGGCTGTTGTGTTCGCTGGCCCCCTCGCTCGCCGCCGAGCCGTTTCGCATCGGCTTGATCCTGCCCATGAGCGGGCCGTTCGCAGGCTCCATCGGCCGCCAGGTCGACAATGGCCTGCGGCTTTACCTGCAGCGGAATGGCCATGAGGTCGCCGGCCGAAAGATCGAGATCATCGTGCGCGACGACGCCGGTCAGGCGGATGCGACCCGCCGCCACGCCCAGGAACTTGTCACGTCAGGCCGCGTCGACATGCTGGCGGGCTTCGGCCTGACGCCGACGGCGCTCGCTGCGGCGCCGGTGGCCACGCGCGCGCAGGTCCCCATGATCGTCATGGCGGCCGCAACGTCCATCATCACCGAACAATCGCCCTTCGTCCTGCGCACGTCCTTCACGATGGCGCAGAATGTCACGCCGCTGGCGGAATGGGCCGCGCGCAACAATCTGCGCCGCGTCGTCACGCTCGTATCCGATTACGGCCCCGGTCAGGACGCCGAAAAGGCGTTTGCGAAAGGTCTCGAATCCGCAGGCGGATCCGTGCTGGGCAGCTTGCGCGCGCCGCTCGCCAGTCCGGCCTTCGGGCCCTATCTTCAGCGCGCCAAGGATCTCGCGCCCGACGCCATCTTCCTGTTCGTGCCCAACGGGCAGGGCGCCGACCTGATGAAAAGCGTCGCCGAGCGTGGATTTGCGGAAGCGGGCATCAAGGTCATCGCCACGGGCGACGTCGTTGACGATCTCACGCTGGACGACATGGGCGATCCGGTTCTCGGCATGATCACCTCGCATCATTATTCGGCCGCGCACCCTTCTCCCGAAAATGCCGCTTATCGCGAGGCCTTCATGAAGGCCTATGGCGTGCGGCCCAATCTCATGGCGATCGGCGGTTATGACGGCATGCATCTGGTCTTCGAGGCCCTGAGGGCGACCGGCGGCGAGGGCAGTGGCGCCGCGCTCGTCGAGGCCATGAAGGGCAAGGCCTGGATGAGCCCGCGTGGCCCGATCAGCATCGATCCGCAAACCCGCGACATCGTCCAGAACGTCTATATCCGCAAGGTTGAGCGGCGGGACGGGGCCTTGTGGAACGTGGAATTCGAAACGGCTCCGTCCGTGCGCGATCCCGGCAAGACTCCATCCGCCGCGGCGGCTCAATAGTCTCGCTGCTCGGTGTCAAGAAGACCGAGTTCGGTCGCCATCACGGCCGCCTGGGTCGTATTTGAAACCCCGAGTTTTATCCGCGCGCGGCCGAGATAGAAATTGACCGTCTGTTCGGACACGGCCAGCAGATGCGCGATCTGCTTCACGCGCTTGCCTTCGGCCGCGAGCTTGATGCAGGCGGTCTCGCGGCTGCTGAGAATCTCCGGAGCCCCGAGATCGAGGCGAACCTCGACGAGCTTCTGGTGCATGTAGATGGACACCAGTTGCACGCAGGCGGCGAGGCTCAGGCGTCGTGTGGGCCAATCCGCTTCCTCCACGTCAAAATTGACGTAGAGAATGCCGAAGCTGCGTCCCCGTCCCCGCGCCGCGCAGGACAGGCCGGTGCGTGACAGACCCATGGCCAGACAGGCCTGAACGTCGGGATGATCGTCTCCGAGCTCTTGCGACACTTCAAGCCAGTCGACCGGAAGCAATGCGCAGACGCTGCGATTGGCCACCTGATGGCGCCGCAGGGACGCCGTCGATCCGAATATTGCATGAAAGCTCTTCGGAAACGTGCTGGCCCACCAATCCACGGGCCTGTCCGAGTCCAGCCCCCGCCAATAGGAAAAGCCGACGAATTTCACCGGCTCGAATGTCGAGATGCGATGAGTCAGGGCGGCCAGTTGGTCGCTCGTCCGCACACGGCTGAGCGCCGCGACCGTCATGCGCAAACCTTCGGCGTCATCGGCGATGAAATTCATGATGCGCTCGCTTTTCCGCCGCTGCTGACCAGCTCTGCATACGCGCGGGCCTGCGGGTCCGAGGCGACAAGCGCCAGGGCGGCTTGGTCGAAACAGCGTGCGGCGTCGCGAAAGGAGAGGCGGTGCGCCTGATCGAGGCCGAAAAGCGCCAGCCTCAGCAGGGTCACGCCCCCGATCTCCGTCGTGGTGGTGTCGGCTTCCGGCTTTCTAGCTCTCATGATGCGGCCTCCCAATAGCTATAGCTTAACTATTGCGCGCCTGATTTGAGCACAAGTGAAGGATTCTTGGTATCGCGGTGCAACAGAAATGGTGGCACAACTTAGGGGAATGTGCGGGGGCCGTGACTACGGGACGGCGCGCCAGCCGATATCGCGTCTGTAAAAACCTTCCGGCCACTCGATCTTGGCAATCGCCTCATAGGCGCGTTCGCGCGCTTCGCGAACGGTCGCGCCCAGGGCCGTCACATTGAGCACCCGCCCTCCATTGGCGATGAGATCCGCGCCGTCCCGCTTCGTGCCCGC
>JAIEQX010000246.1 GCA_019747375.1 Beijerinckiaceae bacterium
GGCGCCTGTTCCGCTCGCTCTCGGTCGAGGAGAATCTCGTGATCGGCGGCGAGCGCGGCCGCAAGGGTCCGTGGACGCTCGACAGTCTTTATCGATTGTTTCCGATCCTGCGCGAAAAACGGCATGCGCCGTCAACGTCCCTGTCCGGCGGACAGCAGCAGATGGTGGCGATCGCGCGCGCGCTGATGTCGAATCCGGAGCTGGTGCTGTTCGATGAAATATCTCTCGGCCTCGCTCCGCTGGTCATCAGGGACATTTATGCAGCGTTGCCGGCGATCGTGGCCACGGGCGTCAGCATCGTGCTGGTCGAGCAGGACGTCACGCGCGCCCTCGGACTTGCGGATTCCTTCCTGTGCCTGCAGGAGGGGCGCATCTCGCTCGCGGGCGCTCCGCATGACTTCTCCCGCGCGGACATCACCGCCGCCTATTTCGGGACCTGAGCGATGGAGATTCTCAACGCTCTCGTCCAGGGTGTGCTGCTCGGCGGACTCTATGCTCTCTTCGCCGCAGGCCTGTCGTTGATCTTCGGGGTCATGCGCCTCGTCAACATCGCGCATGGCGATCTGATCGTGCTCTCAGCCTACATGGCTCTGGTGGTGGTGCAGGCGACAGGGCTCAATCCGTTCGTCGCGGCGTTGATCGTCGTGCCGCTGATGGCGCTGATCGGCTATGCCCTGCAGCGAATCCTGCTCAATCCGACGCTCGACAAGGATCTTCTGTCGCCGCTTCTCGTCACCTTCGGGCTTTCGATCATCATCCAGAACCTGTTGCTGGGTCAGTTCAGCGCCGACAGCCGCAAGCTTTCCGCCGGCGCGATAGAAACAGCCAGCATCGGAATCGGCGGCGGCTTGAGCGTCGGGCTGCTGCCGCTGGCGATGTTCGCGGCGGCGGTGGCGGTGATCGTCGGGCTCGAATTCATGTTTACCCGAACCCGCATCGGCCGCGCCTTCCGGGCGACGTCCGACGACGCCGAGATCGCGCAACTGATGGGCATCGACCGCCGTCATGTCTACGCGGCCGCGATGGCGCTTTCGGCCGCCATCATCGCGCTTGCAGGCGTTTTCCTGGCTGTGCGTACGAATTTCGATCCGTCGACCGGGCCGCTGCGTCTGCTGTTCGGTTTCGAAGCGGTGATCATCGGCGGGCTGGGAAGCCTGTGGGGCACGCTTGCGGGCGGGATCGTCCTCGGGGTCGCGCAGACGCTCGGCGCGCAGATCAATCCCGGCTTTCAGATTCTGGCCGGCCACATCGTGTTCTTTCTCATTCTGGTCGTGCGTCCCCGCGGCCTGTTTCCGAGGATGGACTGATGCGCGCGCCCGTCTCCATCGAACGCGCCACGCACGCCAGCCGCATCGCCGCGGTCGTGAGCCTGTTGACGCTCGTTGGGCTGGCGGCGGCGCCCTGGTGGACCGGCCGCGCCAACTTGCGGCTTCTGGGCGAAGTCTACGCCTTCATCGCGCTGGCGAGCCTGTGGAACCTTCTGGCGGGCTATACCGGCCTCGTATCGGTCGGGCAGCAGGCGTTCGTCGGGCTCGGAGGCTACGTCCTGTTCGCCGCCGCCATGTTCTATGGCGTGCCGCCGCTCGTCGCCGTCGTCCTCGCGGGCGTCGTCGGCGCCATCGTGGCGCTTCCCATGGCGCCGCTGTTGTTTCGCCTCCAGGGAGCCTATTTCGCCATTGGCACATGGGTGGCGGCGGAAGTCTTCCGGCTCTCTTTCGCGCAGGTGTCCGCGCTGGGCGGCGGCTCAGGCACAAGTCTCCCGGCGCGGCTCGTCATCGGCATTGCGGCGACGCGCGACCAGCGCGACATGCTGCTCTACTGGTTCGCGCTCGCGCTGGGACTTGGCACGGTGGCGATGATCTATCTGCTGCTGCGCTCGCGCGCAGGGCTGGCGCTCACCGCGATCCGCGACAGCGAGATCGCATCCGAAAGTCTGGGCGTCGACATCGTCCGCACGAAACTCCTCGTCTATGTCGCAACCGCCGCCGTCACCTCGATGGTGGGCGCGCTGGTCTTCCTGCAGAAGCTGCGTATTTCGCCGGACGCCGCCTTCAGCGTGAACGACTGGACCGCCTATGTGATCTTCATCGTGGTGATCGGCGGCATCGGCACCATCGAGGGCCCGATCATCGGGGCCATCGTGTTTTTCCTCCTGCGCGAGACTCTGGCTGATCTCGGCACGACCTACCTCGTCATTCTCGGCGTCGTCGCGATCGCGGTGATGCTCAAGGCGCCCAAGGGCCTCTGGGGGCTGTTTTCGGCCCGCACGGGCATCGTTCTCTTCCCCGTACGCCGGCGCGTCGTCCATCCCGACGCGCGCTGATCCGATTCGATGCAAACAGGAGTTCTCGCATGTCCGATCCGTCCAAAAAGGTGATCATCACCTGCGCCGTGACCGGCGGCATTCATACGCCGACCATGTCGGATGCGCTGCCGATCACGCCCGACCAGATCGCCGAACAGGCGATCGCCGCCGCTGAGGCCGGCGCCTCGATCCTGCATCTGCACGCGCGAGATCCGAACGACGGGCGACCCACGCCCGACCCCGCGGTGTTCATGCAGTTCCTGCCGCGCATCAAGCAGTCCTGCGACGCCGTCATCAACATCACGACGGGCGGCGGCCTCACCATGACGGTGGATGAGCGCCTCGCCGCGCCGCTCGCGGCCTCGCCGGAAATGTGCTCGCTCAACATGGGGACGATGAATTTCGCCCTGCATCCATTGGCGGATCGCTACACAAACTGGAAGCACGCCTGGGAAGAGCCCTATCTGCGCGGCACCAAGGAATTCATCTTTCGGAACACGTTCGGCGACATCGAGCGGATCTACAAGATGCTGGGCGAGGAGCACGGCACGAAGTTCGAGCATGAATGCTACGACGTCGGCCATCTCTACAATCTCGCGCACTGCCTCGACAAAGGCCTGTTCAAGCCGCCGGTCTTTCTGCAGCTGATCTTCGGCATTCTTGGCGGCATCGGTCCTGATCCGGAAAATCTGATGTTCATGAAGCGCACGGCCGACAAGCTGTTCGGCAAGGATTACCGCTGGTCGGTGCTGGCCGCCGGGCGCTTCCAGATGCCGTTCGCCACGCAGGCCGCCATGATGGGCGGCAATGTGCGGGTCGGGCTCGAGGACAGCCTGTTCATCGGGCGCGGCAAGCTCGCGGCGTCCAACGCCGAGCAGGTGATGAAGATCCGCCGCATTCTGGAAGAACTGGGCCATGAGATCGCCACGCCCGCCGAAGCCCGTCAGACGCTCGGCCTCAAGGGCGGAGACCGCGTCAACTTCTAGAGGCTTGACGCTTCCGCCATTCGCCACGACCATCCCGGCGCGCGACAGGACGTCGTGCGTCGGGGGCGAAGCGTCATGCAGCGGAAGATCAGGATTACGGCTCGCGACGGGCATGTGTGCGACGCGTGGCGCGCCGATCCCACGGGACAGGCGAAGGGCGGCGTCGTCGTTCTGCACGCCGTCTACGGACTTACCGGGCACATGGGCGACGTCTGCGCTCGCTGGGCGGAGATGGGCTATGCAGCCATCGCGCCGGCGCTCTACGACCGTCAGCAGCGCGGCGTGGTTCATCCCTACAGCCGAGCAGGCGCCGACGCGGGCATTGCGAGTTACGAGGCGTTGACGGAAGCCCAGATCCTTGCGGATGTCGCGGCCTGCCGCGACGCCCTGGCGCCGCTGCGCGTCGCGATTTCGGGCTTCTGCACGGGAGGCACATGGGCGTGGCGCGCGGCGTCCGTCCTGCCCTTCGACGCACAGGTGAATTTCTACGGCAGCCATGTGCCGGCGCATCTCGAACTGCCGCAGCCGGCGCCGACGCTCATGCATTACGGAGACTGCGATCCGATCATGCCGATGGCGAAGGTCCAAAGCATCATGGCGCGCCATCCCGAGGTGGACGTGCGCATCTACGCGGGCGCGGGGCACGCGTTCTGCAATCCCGAGCAGGCCAGCTATGACGCAGTTGCGGCCGAGGACGCCTGGGCGCGCTCGGCCGCGTTTCTCGACCATCATCTCGGCGGGACGCGGGACGTCCCGGGGCCGTGATCAGTCCCGCGCTCGCCTGAACCTCACTCCATCTTGAGACCGGCGGCGTCCACGGCTTCGCGATAAAGCGGGCGCTCCGCCGCGACGATTTCGGTGAACTCCTGCATGGTCGAGCCGGTAGGCTCGATTCCGAGGCTCGTCAGACGGGTCACGACGGCGGGCTGTTTAGACGCTTCGATAGTGGCGGCCACGATCTTGTCGGCGATGTCCTTGGGCAGGCCGGCCGGCGCGATCAGTCCGTTCCACGAACTGGTCTTGAACCCCGGGAAAACGGATGCGACCGGCGGCACGTCCGGGATCTGCTTGATGGGCTCGAGCGACGAGACCGCGAAGAGACGCAGGCGTCCGCCGCTGGAATATTGCAGCAGCTCGGATGCGTTGCCGAAATAAAGATCGACTTCGCCGCCAATCAGCGCCGCGACGGCCGGTCCACCGCCCTTGTAGGGGACCTGCACGAGATCGATGCCGGCCCGCTTGGCGAACAATGTCGCGGACAGATGGCTGATCGAGCCAGGATTTGGCGTGGCGATGTTGAGCTTGCCCGGGTTGGCCTTCGCGTAGGCGATCAACTCCTTGAGGCTTTTGGCCGGGAGATCGTTCTTGGCCCCCAGAATGAACGGTCCTGTGCCGAAGATGCTCAGCGGCATGAGCTCCTTCACGGGATCGTAAGTCACCTTCTGGACCATCGGCAGGATGGTGGTCTGGCCGGCCGAGCCGAACATCAGCGTATAGCCGTCGGGTTTGGATTTCGCGAGCTGGGCAGTCGCGATCGTGCCGCCG
>JAIEQX010000259.1 GCA_019747375.1 Beijerinckiaceae bacterium
GAGCGATCGTCGGAAGCTTTGCTGAGACGGGTCCAAAACGCAGGGCCTGGATGGTCATCGCGGTTGTCGGGCTTGCGGCGCTTGCCACGACCTGGTGGAAAATAGCGGCGATCTCTGGCTTCGTGGCGGTGGCGGGACTGGGCCTCCTTTGGCCGCTTGAGCGACTGCAAAGAGTTTGCGCCCCCTACGGACCGGTGGCGTCGCGTTGGGCGGCCATTCTGGGTGCGCTCGTGATATCCCCGGTTGCAGTGGCGGCGATGATGCCAACCAGCGCGGGAGGGGCTGATCGCGGCATCGCAATGCCGAGAGCCTGCTTCGATCCAAAAGACTATCGCGCACTTAGAGATTTACCGCCGGGGCGCATTTTTGCGCCTCTGGACATGGGAGCGCATCTCTTGGCGCAGTCGCATCATTCCGTCGTGGCGGCGCCCTATCATCGCAATAATGAAGGCAATCGCCTGGTGCTTGAGGGCTTTGCTGGGGATCTCTCGGTTGTGCGAGAGAGCGTGCGGCGCTCCGGAGCCGATTACCTGGTTGTATGCGCCTTCAGATTCGACGCTTCATTCGAAGGCCGACTGTCGCTTGGGGACGCCTTCGACTGGCTGGATCGGCTGCCGAGCACTGGCGGCATTCTGATTTTCCGCGTGCAAAAATGACCAAGGGTTCATGTTGGACCCTTCAGCATGACCAAAGCTTAATTTGAATGTCACGTCCGTCCGGCTCATCTTCTTTGCATAGTCCAAGCAATGGAGAGATCCGATGAAATCCCGTACAGCCTTACTTCTCGCCTTCACAACCTTGGCGGGTGCTGGCGCCATTGTGGCGGGAGCGAACGCGCAGCAGGCCGCGCCGCCGGCGCCACAAGCCACCGAAGGGTCTGGTCCGAGCGGAGCGGGCGCCGGTCCGATGGGTAGCCCCGGCGGCCCGATGGGCGGCCCCGGCATGCATCAGCGGGGTCGGTCGGGTGAAGGCGCGGGTAGCGGGCCGCGATACTCGGCAGAGGACCGCGCGGCTTTCTTCGATGCCCGTATTGCTGCGGTCAAGGCCGGGTTGCGACTGACGCCCGACCAAGAAAAAATGTGGCCGGCCGTCGAAACGGCCGTGCGCGACATGGTGAGACAGCGCATGGAAGCTCGTGAAAAGGCTCAAGCGCAAGCTGCTCCGGCCGACCCCATCGAACGCATAGCGCGCATGGGGGAAGCGGCAACAGCGCGCGGGGCTACGATGACTAAGCTCGCCGATGCAGCGCGCCCACTCTACACATCGCTCAACGAGGAACAAAAACGCCGCTTGATGGTGCTGGCGCATCCAATGCGTGGCGGCGACGGCCCGCATCGCATGATGGGAGGGGGCCGGCATGGCGGCGACAGACGTCACGCCGAAGAGCGACATGAGCACCATGGCATGATGCGAGGGGGTGGGCGTCATGGCGAAGGCCGGGACCGGGGCGGCCAGGGCGAAAGATACAGCGGAGGTTATGACCGTCACGGCTATGGCTGGCAACAGGATGACTCCCGCCGCGGCATGCGTGAAGATTATTATCGGCGGTGAGTGAACGATCGAGGCTGCCTGCGAGTTAAGACTGCAGACGGATTTGAAAGACCCTCAACTTGCAAGGGCGGCCCTTTTAGGAGCCGCCCTTTTTTTGACTGATCGAAGTTGCGGGAAGCGGAGAACCGCGGGAGGAAATTATTCCGCCGCGCCCTCTTTCTTCTCTTCTTTTCCTTCGAGGTCTTCACCCGTCTCCTGGTCAACGACGCGCATGGAGAGGCGGACCTTGCCACGGTCGTCAAAGCCCATGAGCTTGACCTTGACCTTGTCGCCTTCCTTGACGACATCGGTGGTCTTGTTCACGCGCTGCTTGGAAAGCTGCGAGATGTGGACCAGACCGTCACGTGCGCCGAAGAAATTCACGAAGGCGCCGAAATCCGTCGTCTTGACGACGGTGCCCTCATAAACCAGGCCAACTTCCGGGTCGGAAGCGATGGATTTGATCCAAGCGATTGCCGCCTTGATCGAGTTACCGTCGCTGGAGGCAACTTTGACGGTTCCGTCGTCCTCGATGTTAATCTTGGCGCCGGTCTTTTCCACGATCTCGCGGATCACCTTGCCGCCGGTGCCGATCACTTCACGGATCTTGTCGGTCGGGATCTTCAGGGTCTCGATGCGGGGCGCGAATTCACCGAGTTCCGCGCGCGCGCCCGTCAATGCCTTGGACATTTCGTCAAGGATGTGAAGGCGGCCATGCTTCGCCTGGTCCAGAGCGACACGCATGATTTCTTCCGTGATCCCGGCAATCTTGATGTCCATCTGAAGAGATGTGACACCTTCCGACGTACCCGCGACCTTGAAATCCATATCGCCAAGGTGATCCTCGTCGCCGAGAATGTCGGAGAGAACCGCGAAACGCTCGCCTTCCAGAATCAGCCCCATGGCGATGCCGGCGGTCGGACGCTTCAGCGGCACGCCTGCATCCATCAACGACAAGGAAGCGCCGCAGACGGTCGCCATCGAAGAGGAACCGTTCGACTCGGTAATCTCCGAAACGACGCGCAGCGTGTAGGGGAACTCAGCCGCCGTCGGCAGCATCGGGCGGAGGGCGCGCCAGGCGAGTTTTCCGTGCCCGATTTCGCGGCGGCCCGGCGAACCCATACGGCCAGTCTCGCCGACGCTGTAGGGAGGAAAGTTGTAGTGCAGCAGGAAGCGCTCTTTGTACGTGCCTTCCAGTGAGTCAACGAACTGCTCATCTTCCCCGGTGCCGAGCGTCGCCACGACGAGGGCCTGCGTTTCGCCACGCGTGAACAAAGCAGAGCCATGCGCACGCGGCAAGATGCCGACCTGAGCGAGGATCGGCCGAACAGTCTTCGAGTCGCGGCCGTCGATGCGGATACCGGTGTCCAGGATGTTCCACCGAACGACCTTGGCCTGAAGGTCGTGGAAGGCCTCGCCGACTTTCTGCTTGTCGAATTTGGGGTCTTGACCTTCGGGGAACAGGGCGGCGGTGACCTTAGCCTTTACGGCGTCGACAGCGGCGTAGCGCTGCTGTTTTACGGTATGCTTGTAGGCTTCGCGAAGTTCGGCCTCAGCAACGGCGCGGACAGCTTCTTCGACCTCGGACTTGTCCGCGATGACGAGATCGCGCGGGTCCTTGGCGGCCTTTTCGGCAAGGCGAATGATCGCTTCGATGACGGGCTGGAAGCCGCGATGGCCGACCATGACGGCCTCGAGCATCGTGGCCTCGGAAAGTTCCTTGGCCTCAGACTCGACCATCAGAACGGCGTCCGCCGTGCCGGCGACAACGAGGTCGAGAGCGGATTCTTTCATCTCGTCGATCGTGGGGTTGAGCTTCAACTCACCCTTGATATGGCCGACACGGGCTCCGCCAATCGGCCCCATGAACGGGATGCCGGAAATGGTCAGAGCCGCGGAGGTCGCCACCATGGCGAGGACGTCCGGGTCATTCTCCAGATCATGGCTGAGGACGGTCACGACAACCTGTGTGTCGTGGCGGTAGCCTTCCGGGAACAGCGGGCGGATCGGACGATCGATCAGGCGCGAGGTCAGGGTCTCCTTTTCGGAAGGGCGCCCTTCACGCTTGAAATATCCGCCCGGAATGCGGCCTGCCGCGAAAGCTTTCTCCTGGTAATTAACGGTCAGGGGGAAAAAGTCGACGCCAGGCTTCGGAGCCTTGGCAGATACGACGGTGGCCAGGAGCGTTGTTTCCCCCCAAGTGGCCAGCACGGCGCCGTCGGCCTGACGGGCGATGCGCCCGGTTTCCAGAACGAGCTTCCGCCCAGCCCAGTCTAGTTCTTCACGATGGATTTCGAACATGTGGTTGGTCTTTCATGGTCGGGATGCGCGAACGGCCATGAGCAAGACGGCAAGAGGCTGCCGACGCGGTTCTCTCAGGAACCAGCGAAAAGACAGCGTCCGGCGATCCTGCCATGGCTCGGCCTCATTCCCGCGAGAGCCGACAGCCCTATGCGGCCGGTCCGGGATTTCAGGCGCGTTCATGCGCCTGCATTTTAAAGGTCGCCGGCCACGAGGGGCCGGCGTCCAGTCTTGTCGACGTCTGCCTTACCGGCGGATGCCCAAGCGCTCGATGAGCGTCTTGTAGCGCGCGTCATCCTGCTTCTTGACGTAGTCAAGGAGCTGACGGCGCTGCGACACGAGCTTCAGAAGGCCGCGCCGGGAGTGGTTGTCCTTGACATGGGTCTTGAAATGACCGGTCAGATTCGAAATCCGCTCGGTGAGGATCGCGACCTGTACTTCCGGCGAACCCGTGTCATCGGCTTTGGTCGCGTATTCCTTGATAAGCGCCTGCTTGCGCTCTGCAGTGATCGACATCGTGTGTCCTTTCGAGATGAGACATGTAACCAGAGGAGAGGCCGAGCCGGGATGTCGTCCAGCAGGGTCTCGCGACCGATCGTGGAGGAACGGTCCCCCACACGCGCGCTCTTATACACGAATGCGCCATGAAGGCCAGATCGAAACGAATCGGGGATAGCGCGCCAAGCGGTCAGATTGGCAAATTGAAGACCCGACTGGGCACGAGTTCGCCGTGTTCGACAATTCCTAACGCCACCACCACTCCGCCGCAGGCCGCATAGGCATGGCCTTCGGACGGGGCATCTCGACCACGAAGCAGCAGTGACTGGCCGCGGCGCAACCGCGAGGCGCCATCGCGGTCGACGACAACACAGGGAACCTCTGTCAGCCCCGCCTCAACCGGCCTCAGGTACTCGAAAATGCTGTCCAGCGAACCCTCAATATCGGCGAGCGAACAGGCGTCCACCTCTGTGAATGGTCCCACACGTGTGCGGCGCAATGCGGTCACGTGGCCCAGACAACCTAGCGCCCGCCCGAGGTC
>JAIEQX010000106.1 GCA_019747375.1 Beijerinckiaceae bacterium
ACTGGGACGCACCGGCCCCCCTCCCCCCTGCGGGGTGGGGCTGGGGGTGGGGGGCGCGCCGATCTTCAGTCAGGTGGCGCCGACGGTCCTTTTACAAAAAACTCTGGTTTGGTAAGCGCCATGACCACAGGACGGCCGCCTTATCCGCGCTCCACAACATCCGCGCGCGGACTGGCCTTATCTCTGCGTCGCAATCAAACGGATGCCGAGCGCCGCCTTTGGCGCGCAATGCGGGAAGGTCTTGTTACCTCGAACACGCATTTCCGTCGTCAGGTCGCGTTGGGCCCATATGTGGCTGACTTTTGCTGCTTGGGGCGCCGCCTCGTCATCGAGATCGATGGTCATCAACACGGCAGCGTCGAAGGTCTTGCGCATGACGCAACGCGAGACGCTTTTCTTGCGGCGGAGGGTTTCCAAATTCTCCGTTTTTCAAATCGTGATGTCATGACGTCGACAGCTTCCGTTTTCGACACCATTCGCGCCGCGCTCGATGCGGCCAGCGATCTGGTTCCGTCAACCCCCACCCCTAGCCCCTCCCCGCAAGGGGGAGGGGGACGCGCCCGGAGTTTTTAGCATGGCCGATAATTACGACGTTCTCATCATCGGCTCGGGCCCCGGCGGCTATGTCACGGCGATCCGGTCGGCGCAGCTCGGGTTCAAGACGGCCATCGTCGAGCGCGAGCATCTGGGCGGCATCTGCCTCAACTGGGGGTGCATCCCCACCAAGGCGCTGCTGCGCTCCGCCGAGATCTATCATTACGCCACGCATGCCGAGGCCTACGGGCTGAAGATCGAGGGCAAGGTGACGTTCGATCCGGCGGCGGTGGTGAAACGCTCGCGCGGCGTGTCGGCGCAGCTCAACGGCGGCGTCGGCTTCCTGCTCAAGAAGAACAAGGTCGACGTCATCTGGGGCGAGGCGACCATCGACAAGGCCGGGCAGGTGACGGTCGCGCCGACGAAAAAGGCCATCGTCCAGCCGCAGAACCCGATTCCCAAGGGCGTGCTGGGCGAGGGCGTCTACCAGGCCAAGAACATCATCGTGGCGACGGGCGCGCGTCCGCGCGTGCTGCCGGGCATCGAGCCGGACGGCAAGCTGATCTGGACCTATTTCGAGGCCATGGTGCCGCCGGCGTTCCCGAAGTCGCTCATCGTCATGGGCTCGGGCGCCATCGGCATCGAATTCGCGAGCTTCTACAAGACGATGGGCTGCGAGGTGACGGTCGTGGAAGTGCTGCCGCAGATCCTGCCCGTCGAGGACGCCGAGATCGCCGCGCTGGCGCGCAAGCGCTTCGAGAAGCAGGGCATCAAGGTGCTGACCTCGACCAAGGTCGTGAAGGTCGTGAAGGGGGCGAATTCCGTCACCTGCACGATCGAGGACGACAAGGGCAAGACGTCGCAGACCGAGGCCGAGCGGCTGATCTCGGCGGTGGGCGTCGTCTGCAACACGGAAAATCTGGGGCTCGAAAAGCTCGGCGTGAAGATGGACCGCGGCGCCATCGTGACCGACGGGCTGGGCCGCACCAACGTGCCGGGCGTGTTCGCCATCGGCGACGTGGCGGGGCCGCCGATGCTCGCCCACAAGGCCGAGCATGAGGGCGTGATCTGCGTCGAGGGCATCAAGGGCCTGCATCCGCATGCGATGGAAAAGACCATGATCCCGGGCTGCACCTATTGCCACCCCCAGATCGCCAGCGTCGGCCTGACGGAGGCGAAGGCGAAGGAGCAGGGGCTTGCGATCAAGGTCGGGCGCTTCCCGTTCGTGGGCAACGGCAAGGCCATCGCGCTCGGCGAGCCGGAGGGGCTGGTCAAGACGATCTTCGACGCCAAGACCGGCAAGCTGCTCGGCGCGCACATGATCGGCGCGGAAGTGACCGAGCTGATCCAGGGCTATGTCGTGGCGATGAACTGCGAGACCACCGAGGAAGAGCTGATCAACGCCGTCTTCCCACATCCGACGCTTTCGGAGATGATGCACGAGAGCGTGCTCGACGCCTATGGCCGGGTGATTCACACCTGACCGGGCGCCGACGGCGGCGACATTTTGCGGAGAGGCGCGATGGATCAACCTATGGGCGTGATGGGCACACCGGGCGTCGGCTTCTTCATGCTGCTGTTCATCGGCGCGATCGCGGGCTGGATCGCCGAGCGCGTCACCCGGTCCGACCACGGACTGCTCACGAACATCATCGTGGGCATCGCGGGCTCGTTCATCGGATCGAAGCTGGCGGATGCGCTGGATGTGCGGATCAGCGGCTTCTGGGGCCATCTGGTCGCGGCGGCCGTCGGCGCGATCCTGCTGCTCTGGGCCTGGCGGGCGATCCGCGGGCGCAGGGACGACCGCCCGAGCGGGCCCCTCACGCGCTGAGCGGACTGCGTGGGGCGCATGGCCGTCCGTCGCCCGCATGGGTTGGCGCGCGGCGCGATTGGTCGTAAACCGTAGCGGCACGCGAGAGAGACCACATGGCGCTTGTCATCGACCTTCTGAACAACGATCCCCGCCGGAAAAGCGGCGGTCCCGGGGCGGCTCCGCGCCATCCCGAGAAGGCGCATCGTCCGGACCAGCCCGTGCTGCGCAAGCCGGACTGGATCCGCGTCAAGGCGCCGGGCTCGGCGAAATGGGCCGAGACGAACAAGATCGTCAAGGAGAACGGCCTCGTCACCGTCTGCGAGGAGGCGGGCTGCCCCAATATCGGCGAGTGCTGGGAAAAGAAGCACGCGACCTTCATGATCATGGGCGACACCTGCACGCGCGCCTGCGCGTTCTGCAACGTGAAGACCGGCATGCCGGGCGCGCTCGACGCCAATGAGCCGCGCCACATCGCCGAGGCGGTCGCCAAGCTCGGCCTGTCGCATGTCGTGATCACCTCAGTCGACCGCGACGATCTCGCGGATGGCGGCGCCGCGCATTTCGCCCAGGTGATCCGGGCGATCCGCGAGCTTTCGCCCAAAACCACCATCGAAATCCTGACGCCCGACTTCCTGCGCAAGGACGGCGCGCTCGAGGTGGTGGTGGCGGCGCGTCCCGACGTGTTCAACCACAATCTGGAGACGGTGCCGTCGAAATATCTGACGGTCCGGCCCGGCGCCCGTTACTTCCATTCGATCCGCCTGCTCCAGCGGGTGAAGGAACTCGATTCCTCGATCTTCACCAAGTCGGGCATCATGGTGGGGCTCGGCGAGGAGCGGCACGAGGTGCTGCAGCTGATGGACGACCTTCGCTCGGCGGACGTCGATTTTCTCACCATCGGCCAGTATCTGCAGCCGACCAAGAAGCATCATCCGGTGCTGCGTTTCGTCACGCCGGACGAATTCACGTCGTTCGAAAGCGTGGCGCGCGCAAAGGGCTTCCTGCTTGCATCCGCTTCGCCGCTCACGCGTTCTTCCCATCATGCGGGCGAGGATTTCGCCCGGCTGAAGGCGGCCCGGGCCGCCAAGAACAAGGCCTGAGGGACGGCCCCGCACGGTCGCCCCGCAGGCCATCCCGAAGGATGGTCGAGGAGGCTGCCGCATGTATCATCCGCGCCGGATCGAACTGGAGCCGCCGCGCCGCGTGATGATCATCGGGCTGCCGGGATCGAACAAGACCGGCCTCGGTCAGATCATGGCGTCCCGCCTCAACCTGCCTTTCATCGAGTTGCAGCGGGAATATTGGAAGCCCGGGTGGACGCGCCCCGACGCCCAGTCCTGGGCCCGGCGGGTGAAGGAACTGGCGGACGGCGACGAGTGGGTGATGAGCGGGACGTTCCCGGCGACCCTCGATCTCCGGGCCGCCCGAGCCGACTGGATCGTCTGGCTCGACCTTCCGATGATCCCGTGCTTTTCCCGAAAGCTCAGCCAGATGCTCGGCAAGGGCGCGGCCAAGACGGTGGAAATCGCGCCCGGTTGCCCGACGCGCTTCGATTTTCGCCTGCTGCGCTTCACCTGGTCGTTCCCGGCCGTCACCGCTCCGCTCATCGCCACGATGATCGCGCGCGAGCGGCGCAACAGATCGATCTTCATCGTGCGCTCGAAAGCCGAGCTCGAGGAGTTTCTGGCGCGTGTGCCGACCCTTGGCGGAACCGGACGGGCAGCCCCGGAGGATTCCAGACCGCAGGCCTGATGCGCGACGGCGGGCTTTCACTTGTCCTCTCACATGCTAAGACAGCCCGGCTGAAACGGGATCATTCATGCCTTCCTTCAATACGAGCCGCCGCGTCCGCCATGTCGCGCCCAAAATGTTCGACCTCGTGGCCGATGTGGAATCCTATCCTGAATTCCTGCCGCTCTGCCGCGCGCTCAGGGTGCGCCGCCGCGTCGAAAGCGGCGAGGGCGTGCAGGTGGTGGTGGCCGAGATGGAGGTCGGCTACAAGGCCATCCGCGAGACCTTCACGAGCCGCGTCACGCTCGATCGGCCGCGCCTGAAGATTCTGGTCGAATATATCGACGGCCCGTTCAGCCATCTCGAGAACCGGTGGACGTTCCGCGACGCGGGCGAGGGCGCCTCGCATGTCGATTTCGCCATCAGCTACGAGTTCAAGAGCCGCACGCTCGGCCTGCTGATGGGCGCCATGTTCGACACGGCGTTCCGGAAATTCGCCGAGGCCTTCGAGGCCCGCGCCGACGAGATTTACGGCACGCCGGCCGCTTGAGGGTGAGCCGCCTTTCGGACGCCGCGCGCCTCGGCCTTCGTCGCTTCCACCGTCATTGCGGGGAGCGCAGCGACGCGGCAATCCAACTTCGGGCGCTACGCCATGCGTCGGCGCCGCTGGATTGCCGCGCTCCGCTCGCAATGACGGCCCCGGCGTCGCGGCTTTTCTGTCTCCGCGCGCCTCGACTTTCGTCGCTTCCACCGTCATTGCGAGGAGCGCAGCGACGCGGCAATCCATTTTCACGCGCTACGCCATGCAT
>JAIEQX010000153.1 GCA_019747375.1 Beijerinckiaceae bacterium
CGCCACATGCGACGCGCGCGGATGATCCGCTTCAATGACGCTGGCGGGTTGCCGCAGCAATGTGTCGAGCGGCGCATCGGGATCGGACGCGCGCGCCACAAAAGACGTGCTCGCCCCATTCTCGATCAGCCGACGCACCAGATAGGCCAGCAGGTCGCGCGTCGGCCCGACCGGCGCGTAGATGCGGCAGACGACGCCGGGATGCAGGCTGGAGAATTCTTCGTAGATTGCTTCGCCCATGCCAAAGAGGCGCTGGAACTCATAGGAGCGGAAGTCGTCTCCCGCCATGTCGCGCACTGTCGCGATGGTGAGCGCGTTATGTGTGGCGAATTGCGGAAAAATGCGCGGGCGGCATCCCAGCAGCCTTTGAGCGCAGGCAAGGTAATTGAGGTCGGTCATCGCCTTGCGGGTGAAGACCGGAAAATCCGCGAGGCCGCGCTCCTGCGCGCGCTTGATCTCGGCGTCCCAATAGGCGCCTTTCACGAGCCGGATCGTGATGCGGCGGTCGAGATGTTCGGCCAGCGCGAGCATATGGTCGATCACCGCCATGGCGCGCTTCTGGTACGCCTGCACGGCCACGCCGAACTTGTCCCATCCAGCGAGCTCGGGGTCGGCGAGCACGCGGCCGATGATTTCGAGCGAGAGGTCCAGTCTGTCCGCCTCCTCGGCGTCGACCGTGAAAAAAAGATCCGCCTCTTTGGCTGCGCGCGCGAGGTCGCGCACGACCGGGGTGAGCTCCTCGACCACGCGTTTGCGGGAGAGCGGTTCGTAGCGCGGATGCAGGGCCGAGAGCTTGACCGAGATCCCCGAACGTCCGGCGGCCGAAGCGGATTCGCGCACCTGCGCGGCCAGGACTTCGATGGCGTGGCGATATGCGTCGGCGTAGCGTCCGGCGTCCGCCAGCGTTCGTGCGCCTTCTCCCAGCATGTCGAAAGAATAGAGGCTCTGGAGAACATGCGAATCCTGCGCAACGCGCGCGCAGGCGCCCTCGATGGTCGTGCCGAAAACGAAATGGTCGCTCATCAGGCGGATCGCCTGACGCATGGCTGTGCGCAGCGCGGGCCTGCCGAGCCTGCGCGCCGCTTGAACGAGTATGCCGACCGGCGTTTCCGACGGCTGGAAGAGGCTCGACGCCGCGCCAAGCGCCCAGACGGAAGCTTGCGCGATCATGCCGCCCGAGCGCGGAACGTGATCGGCGAAATCAGGCTGGCCGAGCCGATCTTCGATCAATTCGTCCATGGTGGATTTGTCGGGGATGCGCAGCAGCGCTTCGGCCAGCACCATCAGGGCGAGGCCTTCGCGCGTCGTCAGCGCATATTCGCGCAACATCTGCTCGATCGACCCAAGACGAACGGGCGCGCGTCGAAGCGCGAGGACGAGCGACTTCGCCTCGGCCTCGATGCCCTCGATGCGATCCGGCCTGATGCGCATCTGCGCCAGCAATCGGCGCGCGACGGCTTCATCCGGCGGCGCATAAGGCGCTTCGAACAGGGGCAGGTCTGGTCGGGATGTCACGTGCGCGCCTCTCCCGCGAATCGACAGGTCCATTCCATCATGGACCTGTCGGGGGCGACGTGCAGGCCGGCGACGCTCGCGTCCAATCGTTTTTTATTGCGCCGGAGCCTGCAGTGTCGCGAGCGCCGATCGTGCTTCCTTCACGCCGCCTCTGAGCGCCTGTTCGTAAAGGTCGCGCGCCAGTTCGGGATCGGGACGGATGCCGATGACGCGCTCTTCGCGCAGCACCTGCGGATCATAGCTGCGCGCCAGCGAATAAGCGGCCTGCGGGTTGTTCTCCCGCACGAGACGCTTGAGGATGGCGCGGGCGGCGCCGACGTCGCCCTGCCGCATCAGTCCGGCGACGCGCGCCATCATGGCGGCCTGTTCCTCCGCCGGCATCGACGACACGCCGGGAAGCCCCGGCGCCGTTGCGGCGTTCAGAGCAGCGATATTCTGAGGCGCAGGAGCAGGCGCTGGAGCAGGAGCGGCACGGGCCACCACGGTCGAGCCGCCTTCGGCCTGCACGACGGCCTCGCGCACGGGCTCGGTGCGCGGCAATGCGTCGCGTGGCAACTCGGCAAGGCGGGCTTCGGCGCTCATTCCCTGCTGCTTCGCCACGCTCGCCTGTTGCTGGGGCGCGGCGGATGACTGCAGCACGCTCGGCACGGTGCTGAACTGCAGCGCCATGGCGTCGGCGATCCGCTTTTCGGCGTCAACGCGCGCCGCCTCGGTCTGGGCGATGTCGCGCGGCGGAGAAGGATTCTCGAGGCGAGCTTCGAGCGGCGCCTGAAAGCGCGATTGCGCTGAACTCGTCAGCCGGCTCAGCAGCGGCGAATTGCCGCCATCATATTTGAGAAGCGCGAATCCGCCGATGACCGCCAGCGTCGACAGACCGACGATCGATGCCGAGAAAATCCGCACTCCGCTGCGGCGCTTTCTCAGCCGTGGACCCCTCCACGCGTTGTTCCTCATGCGCGCATCTCCCCCCAACTCCAACCAAACTCTCGGCGCATGCGACACACGCGCGCCAGACACCGCGCTCCCAGCCCGCCCCCTCCGCAGCCCCACTTTGGCGGGGCTGCGAGCGTGCGCGGAAGCACCTGAAAACCTTACATGATTGACCCGGATTTGATCCAGCAATGATTACGCTTGAATATGGCGTAAATGGGATTTTCCCGAGATCATCGCTGATTTTGCTGTGCGCGCCATTGCATGAAATCGCGAAATAATTTGTCGCGTTCCGCAGGAGGAAGCGCACGTCCGCCCTGGGCCTGCGCCAGGAAGGCGTCGAAGGCCTTCTGGTCGACAGTCGCGTTTTTGGCGCCGATGTTTTTCAACGCGGCTTCGGCGAGCGGCGAACGCGTCCAGCTGGGCACGTCGGCCGCCAGGTTCACCTCGCGCCATTTCGGATGAAACGGCGGCTGCTGGAAGCGATCCCATTTCGCAAACAAGGCGTCGGTGAATTTCTGCAGGCGCAGATACCGGTCGCTGTTGCGAGGCCAGTTGAAAACCGCGAGCACGGTCGGCACGGCGATGGTGTCGACAGCCTCGCCCTTGGGCACAAGCGTCGGATAGTCCGTGCTTGTCAATTCACCGAACGCATAAATGTCGTCGAAAATCTTGTTGCTGCGTATCGGCACGAAATGCAGGCCCCATTCGGCCGGAATTTTCGTGAAGTAATCCACAGGTTTTCCGACGACGCGCACGAGGGCGGCGATCTCACCCTTGCGAAGCTGCTCGAGACCGGCGGAATGATCGATCAGCAGCATTTCGACGGGAATGTTCAAGCGTTGCAGGATGACGGGACCGGTCAGGGCGGCGGAATTGCCGGGCGGCCCGAAACTGACCTTCTTGCCGCGCAGATCCTCGAGCGACTTGATGTCCTTGCCGGCGAGGATATGGACCTCCGTCGTATAAAGCCGCATCAGATAGCTGATGCGGTTCTGCAGGTTCGTGACCTTCAGCTGCGTGCGGTAATATTCCAGCACGTCAGACTGAGTGAAGGCGACATCGACGCCGCGCAGATACAGCAGGTCCTCGACATTCGAGGCGGCGCCGTAAGCCAGAAACGGCAGAACGCGGAGATTGTCGCCGTCGTCGAGCACGCGCGCGATTTCAGCCGCGAAGCGCGGATACAGCCCCTCGAGCTGACCCGACGCGACGCCCACCGTCCAGGCATTCTTTCTATTTCTAATCGCATTTTCGCTATCCACAGCGCCCGTAGGCTTGCTGGGCTGAGCGAATGAAGGGGTAAAGCCTGCAGAGGGTAGGAACAGAAGTGCGCAAAGCGCGATGACACGGAACATAGGACCAACTCCGCGAACGGATGAACTGCACGCCGCTGGCTGCAGGCGACGCTTGAGGCGTCTCTTAAAAACCGTAGTTCGGCATTTACCCCCAATTCGTCAAAATCGGGGCGAAAAAACGAGCTAACGTTTCAATATGCTACTGCAAAGATGACGCAATTAAGGGCCATTTGTCTTGGTCTCAATCCTGGAGCACCATCGATGCAAAAATTTCTCTCACGCCGGTCTTTCGTCGCTCAGGCCGGGATCGGGTCGGCCTTTCTCATCACGGGCGCACATGCAGCTGTCGAGCCGCAGTGGAAAGCGCGTCAATATCTCAACCAGCCCGCCGGAAGTCCGCTGTTCAAGGCGCTGACCGATATCTGGACCGCCGTGCGCGAGGAGACGAAAGGTCGTCTCGACGTCACCGTTTATCCACAGAACAACGGCCTTCCTGGCTCCGATCCTGCCGCGCTCAAATTGCTCCAGAGCGGCGAGATCGAGTTCTACACGCTGATGGGCGGCATTCTCTCGCAGGCCGTGCCGGTGATGGACATCCAGGGCTTGCCGTTCGCGTTCAAGAACGTGCCGCAGGTCTACAAGATGGATGACGGTCCGCTCGGCCGCTATCTCGATCGCGAGTGCGAAGCCAAGGGAATTCACCGTCTCAAGCATGGCCTGTTCCAGAACGGCTTCCGCCAGATCAACATGCGCGAGAAGGCCATTCGCAACGTCGACGATCTGGCGGGCGAAAAGATCCGCGTGCCCGACGGCGACATGTTCCGCGATTTCTTCAAGACGGTCGGGGCCGATCCCGTCACGCTCAACATTAACCAGCTCTACGCCGGCCTGAAGGATGGCCGTGTCGACGGACAGGAAAATCCGCTCGTCATCGCGGAAACCAACAAGCTCTATGAAGTGACGAAATACATCTCGATGACAAACCATATGTGGTCGGGCTTCAACTTGCTCGCCAACAACGCCTTCTGGAAAAAGCTCCCGCAGGACGTGCGCCGCATCGTCGAGCGCAATGTCGCCAAGAATGTCGACATGCAGCGGGCCGCCACGGACGCGCTCAACAAGAAGCTCGAAACGACGCTGCTCGATCGCGGCATGATGATCAACCAGGCGGACGAAGCG
>JAIEQX010000214.1 GCA_019747375.1 Beijerinckiaceae bacterium
GTAAATTTTAGCCAAGCTTATGTCAGGCCACAATTTCTTGTCTCAGGTGGCGAATTTACCGCAGTGCGGCGCAGCTAAACTGTGGCCTTCAGCAAAGCTTCGAGAGCCGCGAGTTCGTCGGCCTCACGGGCAGGCTTGTCCCAGCGTATGCGCGAGACCCTCGGAAAGCGCATGGCCACGCCCGACTTATGGCGGCTCGAGCGGTTGAGTCCTTCGAAGGCGATCTCCAGAACGAGGCCCTCGTCACGGCTGAAATCAAGTTCGCGGACCGGCCCGAAGCGATTGCGCGTATGGTTGCGGACGTAGCGGTCAAGCTCAAGCAACTCCTGGTCGGTAAAGCCGAAATAGGCTTTGCCGACCGGCACGAGCTCCTCGCCGCGCCAGACCCCGAACGTGTAGTCGGAGTAGAAGGACGACCGCTTGCCGTGGCCCCGTTGCGCATACATCAGAACCGCGTCGACATTGAACGGATCGCGTTTCCACTTGTACCAAAGTCCCTTTGGTCGGCCAGGGACATAGATGCTGTCCCGGCGTTTCAGCATGACCCCTTCGATCGCCTCCGCGTCGCCCCCGGCCCCGGCGCCCGCCGGATCTCGGCGGGCTGAGGCAAGTTCGTCCCAGGTCGTGAAATCAACGCTCTGCGAGAGGTCTAGCCTCTCATGTCCGAGCCGCGCGACGAGCGCTTCGAGGCGCGTGCGACGCTGCGTGAATGTCAGGGCGCGCAGGTCCTCGCCGTTTTCGGAGAGCAGGTCGTAGGCGCGGATGTGAGCTGGATATTGCGCGGCCAGCTTGGCCGATACGGTCTTGCGGTTAAGACGTTGCTGCAAAATGGAAAATGGCTCGACAAGCCGATCGCGCAGAATGAGAAGCTCGCCGTCGATGGCGAGTTCGCCGAATGTATCCGAGGAAAAAGCGTCGACGAGATCGGGGAAGCTGGCTGAAATGTCCTCGCCGGTGCGCGAATAAAGTCTTTGAACCCGCACGCCTTTTGCATCAATGCCGGTGACCGCCTGCACGCGGATGCCGTCCCATTTCCACTCAGCGACGAAATCCGCGGGATCCAGATTGCCGAAATCGGCGTCTTCGATCGCGTGCGACAGCATCGGCGTGCGAAATGGCGCGGGATTGCGAGCGTCTGGCTTGGGTTCGCGGCATTCTACCCAGGCAAACAGGTCGATGTAGGGAGGCTCCAGCCCGTGCCAGACTTCCTCGATCTCGTTTGGCGGGAGGTCGCCCAGCGCGGCGAGCGCGGTTTTTGCGAGCCTCGCGGATACGCCGATGCGCAGCGAACCAGTGATAAGTTTGAGCAGGGCCCAGCGCCCCGTCTCGTCAAGATCGTCAAGCCAATCAGCGAGCAAGCGCGGGATGTCGGTCTTGCCGGCGCCTGCCAGAATCTGCACGACCTCGTTCAGCGATGGAGGCTCGGCATTGCGGCGATCGTGATGCGCGGCTTGCGGCGTCGGCCACATGAGCGCGACGGTTTCCGACAGGTCGCCGACGTAATCATAGGACATGTCGAACAGCACCGGGTCCGTGCGCTCGGCGATCAAGGCGCGGATAACCCCCGGCTTTGCATGCGTGAACGAGAGCGCGCCCGTCATGGCCGCCAGCGCGTAACCGCGTTCCGGATCCGGCGTCTGGCGGAAGTAGTCGGTGATCAGGCGCAGCTTGTTGTTGCGTGAGGGTTCGTAGGCCAGGCGATCGAGAAGTCCCGCAAACCTGTTCATTCGGACGGCTCCGAAAGCGCCGCGTTTTCAACGTCTTCGTCACCGTAACCGATCATGTGCAGGGGCTGGGCGTCGAGGCCTCGGGCGCGGCACCAGTGCACGATCGCGTCCTCCGCGCCATGCGTGACCCATATCTCGGAGGCGCCGGTCGCCACGACGGTCGCGCAAAGATCATCCCAATCAACATGATCCGAGATGACTAGCGGGAGTTCGACGCCGCGTTGCCGCGCCCTTGCGCGAACCCGCATCCAGCCCGAGGCGAAGGCCGTGACGGGATCGGGAAATTTGCGCGCCCAGAGGTCGGTCAGCTGACCGGGCGGGCAGATGACAATGTCGCCCGCAAGCTTCGGCCGGTCGGCCGCCGTGACCTTGCGGATCTCGCCCAGATCGACGCCTTGTTGTTGATAAAACTCGGTGATCTTCTCCATGGCTCCATGGACCCAGATCGGCCGGTCCCATCCGGCGTTGCGCAGCAGCTTCATCACTCGCTGCGCCTTACCCAGCGAGTAGGCGCCGACCAGATGGGCGCGGTCGGGGAACAGGCGGCAGGATTCCAGAAGCCGATCCACCTCGCGGGCGGCGTCCGGATGGCGAAAAACCGGAAGTCCGAACGTGGCTTCGGTCACGAACGCGTCGCAGCGGACGAGTTCGAACGGGAGGCAGGTCGGATCCGGGGCGCATTTGTAATCGCCCGAAATGACCGCGCAGATTTTTTCGGTTTTCAGGCGAATTTGAGCCGAGCCGAGCACATGGCCCGCCGGATGGAAGCTGACGTCAACGTCCCCGACCCTGATTGATTCTGAATATTCAATGGGTTGCCGCGTCTGGCAGAAGCCCTCGCCATAGCGCAGGGCCATGATGTCGAGCGTTTGCCGGGTGGCCAGGACCGAGCCGTGTCCGGCGCGCGCGTGGTCGGAATGGCCATGCGTGACAAGCGCGCGTGGCACGGGTCTCACCGGATCGATGTGAAAGTCGGCCCGCGGGCAAAAAAGGCCCTCAGGCGTGAGAGTTAGGAGGTCGGTGAGGGACATGCTCAGCCAAACATAGGGTCGACGTCAGAGTTTCACAGGCCTGACGTCGTGAAACCAATTGCTTCCGTTCGTGAAACAGGTTTATAAACCCGTTCTAGGAACACGTTCAGCGCTGTCGTTGGGAAAAGCCATGCTGTCTCATGCTCAGGTCTGGGCCGCCATCGACACTCTGGCCAAGCGCTACGGCATGTCGCCGTCGGGACTCGCCCGCAAGGCGGGGCTGGACGCAACCACGTTCAACAAGTCCAAACGCCAGACTCCGGACGGTCGGCTGCGCTGGCCCTCGACCGAGTCGCTGGCCAAAATCCTGGACGCGACCGGCGCCTCGATCGACGAGTTCATGGGCTTCCTCGAAAGCCGCGATTCCGGCGGAGCCAAGCGCACGATTCCGCTGATCGGCCTGGCGCAGGCGGGCGTCGGCGGCTTTTTCGACGATGCGGGATTTCCGGTCGGGGCCGGCTGGGACGAGGTGGCGTTCCCCAATCTCGGCGACCCGCAGGCCTATGCGCTGGAAATTTCCGGCGATTCCATGCAGCCCCTGTATCGCGACGGCGACATCGTGATCGTGTCGCCCGGCGCCAATGTGCGGCGCGGCGACCGCGTGGTGGTCAAGACGCTGGAAGGCGAAGTCCTGGCCAAGGAACTGAAGCGCCGGACCGAGAAAACCATCGAACTGCGCTCGCACAACCCCGAACATCCCGACCGCGTGTTGCCCATGGACAAGGTCGCCTGGGTGGCGCGGATCATGTGGTCGAGCCAGTAGAGGCGACGCCATCCAGTGAGCGCGGCCCGCCGATGCGCGCCCGAAGATGGATCGCCGCGTCGCTTCGCTCCTCGCAATGACAGGGCGCCCTACCTCGGCTGGCGCGTCGCCAAAAAGGCTTCGTGCTTTTTCGCCAGTTCGCCCGACAGCGCGTCGGCCACCAGGGCGCGGGTCTCCGGCACGCCGTAGAGCGCCGCGAAGGACCCGAAGCGCGGGCCGCGGCTTTCGCCGAGCAGCACCTGATAGAGCATGTTGAACCATTCGTTCGACACGCCCGGCCGCTCCGGCGTCGCGTTCTTGGCCTTCAAATCCTGATAGCGCGGGATCGGCCGCGCGACATCGTAGAGCGCGGTCTGGATCTCTTCGGCGCTGGCGCCGGCCGGCAAGGCGGCCAGCATGGCGTCGAGCTTTTCCAGCGCGTCGCGCTCGACCTCGTCGGGCAGACGATAGGTCTTGGCGGGGCGCACGAAATCGCGGAAATACGCGACCGCATAGCCGACCAGCGCATCGAGGCGCGGATGGGAGGCGGGCGAGACGCCGGGCGCGTAGCGGCGCAGAAACGCCCATAAAACCTGCGGATCTTCGCTGTTGGCCACGGCCGCGAGATTGAGCAGCATGACGAAGGAAATGGCCGTGCCGGGCCCGTTCTCGCCCGGATGCTGCAGCAGTTCGGGAGCCGGCGGCGCGCCCGCATGAATGTGCCAGACCGGATTGCCGAGACGGCTCTTTGCGTCCTGGCGCGGATAGCCGGCCAGAAACTGCAGATATTCGTCGACCGTGCGGGGAATGACGTCGAAATAGAGACGCTTCGCCTCGCGCGGCTTCTGATACATGAACAGCGACAGGCTTTCGGGGCTCGCATAGGTGAGCCATTCGTCGATGGTCAGGCCGTTGCCCTTCGACTTCGAGATCTTCTGTCCCTTGTCGTCCAGGAACAATTCGTAATTGAAGCCCTCGGGCGGCGCGCCGCCGAGCGCCCGTACGATATTGCTCGACAGCTTGACCGAGTCGATCAGGTCCTTGCCGGCCATTTCATAATCGACATGCAGGGCATACCAGCGCATCGCCCAGTCGGGCTTCCACTGCAGCTTCACATGTCCGCCCGTGACAGGGGTTTCGTAGCTCTTGCCGGTGTCGGGGTCGCGCCACGTGATCGTGCCGGCGGCGGCATCATGCGCGTCGAGCGGAACCTGCATGACCACGCCGGTGACCGGATGAATCGGCAGGAAGGGCGAATAGGTGGAGGCGCGCTCCTGACGCAGGGACGGCAGCATGATGGCCTGCACGTCGTCGAGCCGCGCAAGCATGTGCAGCAGCGCCGCGTCGAAGCGGCCCGAGCGATAATAGTCGGTCGAGGAGGCGAATTCGTACTCGAACCCGAAGCGGTCCAGAAAGGCGCGCA
>JAIEQX010000063.1 GCA_019747375.1 Beijerinckiaceae bacterium
GTACGTGAGCTGGGTTCAAAACGTCGTGAGACAGTTTGGTCCCTATCTGCCGTGGGTGTAGGAGAATTGAGAGGATTTGTCCCTAGTACGAGAGGACCGGGATGAACATACCTCTGGTGGACCTGTTGTGGCGCCAGCCGCAGTGCAGGGTAGCTATGTATGGACTGGATAACCGCTGAAGGCATCTAAGCGGGAAACCAACCTCAAAACGAGTTCTCCCTCGAGAGCCGTGGAAGACGACCACGTTGATAGGCCGGGTGTGGAAGCAGGGTAACCTGTGCAGCTTACCGGTACTAATCGCTCGATAGGCTTGATCGCTCTCATTAATCAATGTCCATCTCAACCAGAGACACGACTTCAAAGACCATGTTGCTTCACAATCCTTATGCTCTTCGCCGGCCTGGTGGCTCTTGCGAAGTGTCCAGACCCGATCCCATCCCGAACTCGGCCGTCAAACGCTTCCGCGCCAATGGTACTATGTCTCAAGACCTGGGAGAGTAGGTCGCTGCCAGGCCTGCCAAGAGCATAAGAATCGTTCCTCATCACACACAAACCCAAAGGGGCGTGCCGGCCAAAAGCCGCACGCCCCTTCGGTCTTCCGGAACGGCCATCGCCAGACCGGAAAACCAAACAGGTTGACGCGGGGTGGAGCAGCCCGGTAGCTCGTCAGGCTCATAACCTGAAGGTCACAGGTTCAAATCCTGTCCCCGCAACCAGTTTTACCGAACTAACCGTTCGGTCATCAAACGCCGCCCCTCCCGGGGCGGCTTTTTGCATTTCAAAACCCGGAATCGAGATCTCGACCATTCTCGCGATCTCACCGATCAGTTCGATCTCGGGCTTATCGCCGGCGCGGTCGTGGACGAGGATCTTTTCGATCAGGCTGCGGACGATCTCAAAGGCTTCCGCGCGCGTCGCATCATCTTGCAGTGCGTCGCGCAGGGCCGCGACCTTCTCGCGGTAGGCTTCGGCGAGATTGGGATGCAGGCGCACCGGGCTTGGCGCAGGGGCCGCCATTTTCGCGACGAGTTCCGCGCGCTCGGATTCTAGCTGATCGAGTTTAGCCTGCAAGGAGCCGGAGCGCAGGCCGTTGGCGATGGCCTCGACTATAGAGTCGAGTTGACGCTCTACGCTGGCGAGTTTGCCGCCGAGCTGGTCACGCTCGGCGGTCTCTTCGGCGCGGCTCCTGTTGATCTCGGCGTTGGCCGCAGCGACGAACTCCTGGACCAGCTCGGGCGCCATCAGATTGTGCTGCAGCGCCTTGACGACGATGTCCTCCAGCAAGCCGCGGCGAATGCTGGCCCGGCTGTCGCAGAGCCCGTTGCGGTACGCCCGAGCGCAGCGCAAATAGTCTTTGCCGACCGCCGCCATCGGATGGCCGCAAGAGCCGCAATGCACGAGCCCAGTCAGAAGGTGTTTGGGCCGCCGCTTGGTCCAGAAGCCGCTTTCGCGCAGGGCGGCCGCCGTCGGCGACGCGGCGATGTCGACTAGGCGCGCTTTGGTCTTTGTCCAAAGCGCTTCGTCGATGATGCGCAGATCCGGGACCTCCTCGATTAGCCATTCGCTGGCTGGATTCATCCGCGCGACGCGCTTGCCGGTCTGCGGGTCGCGGATGAAACGTTGCCGGTTCCAGACAAGACGACCGACGTAGAGTTCATTGCGCAAGATGCCAGTCCCGCGCGCGCCGTGGCCGCGGATCGTGGTGTCCTGCCACGGCGCGCCATTCGGCCCCGCGACCTGTTCGCCGTTCAGCCGCTTGGCGATGGCCCGCGGCGAGGCGCCGGTCGAAAACTCTTCAAAAATGCGGCGCACGACAGCGGCTTCGGCGACGTCGATCTCGCGTCCGCCGCAGACCTTGTCGCCAGCAGCGTCGAACTCACGGGTCACGCGATAACCGAAGCACCGCCCGCCGGCCGAACGCTTCTGTTCGATGCGACCGCGTAGGCCGCGATGTGTCTTGGCGGCGAGGTCCTTTAGGAAGAGCGCATTCATCGTGCCCTTAAGGCCGACGTGCAGTTCGGTGATCTCGCCCTCCGACAATGTGTGCAGGGCGACATCGGCGAAGCGCAGCGCCTTGAACAGGGCGGCTACGTCCTCCTGGTCGCGCGACAGTCGATCGAGGGCTTCGGCGATGATGACGTCAAACGCGCCGCTGCGCGCGTCGGCAAGCAGCTCTTGATAGGCGGGCCGAAACTTGTTCGAGCCGCTCGACGCGCGGTCGCTGTAGACCCTGATCTCTCGCCAGCCGCGCGTTTGCGCCAGCTCCCGGCAGACGCGGACCTGATCCTCGATGGAGGCCTCTCGCTGCAGGTCCGACGAATAACGGGCGTAGATCACGGCGCGCATGGCATTGCCCCCGGCAGTTCATACAGCGTGCTCAGTGTGCGTGCGGATTGCAACTCCGGCAAACGCGCGGCACCAACAGAGCGCGTCATTCCTCGTCCCGCCAGATCGTCGGGACGTCCATCACCACCCGCGTTCGCTCGCCAAGCTCGATCAACCGCGCCTGCAGAAGCGACGCCGAAAGGTCGTCAGGAACGTCGACCCAGCGTTCGCTGCTGCCGGGATGGTTGTCGCCCTCGTGAAAGTTCAGGCGCCCGGCGCATCCCTTGCGCGTCCGGAACTGCGGGCCGATGTCGACGCGCTCGAGGTACCGCACGGCGCGTGCTGCAGGCGTCCAGGTGCTCTCGTAGACCATCGGCCAGCAGACGTCGGACACCGGCGCGTCGAGTTCGTTCGGCTCCATCCAACGCTGGCGCATGACTTTGGAGAGCGTGACGGGATCGTCCACCTCGACGCCTTCCACGCGCAACACATCTCGCCACGTCGGTCGCTCGACGTCCTCGTTGAGGGTCTCGGAACCGAAAGTTAGATAGCCGCCTTCATAGATGTGCAGGGTCTGCGCCGGGGCAGGGGGCTGAAGGAGTATCGGACGCCCGACGTCCTCGATGCGCTTGCGCAGATCCGTCAGGCAGGAGGCGCCGAAGGCGGCGGCGAGACTTCCGAGAAAGATGCGGCGGGAGACGATCATGCGAACCTCCAATTTGGAGGAAGCGGCCCGAAGTTTGCCCGTCGGGGCCGCATCCTGCGTGACGCAGAAGCCACCGTGTCCGGGCTGGATCGGTTGGCGACAGGCGAGAGGCCTGTCTCTTGATGCGGGCTTGAGTATGGATGATCCGCGCCCGTTGGCAAGGTTGACCGACCGGGCATCATAGATCGCCCCGAAGGCTGGCCAATCCCTGCGCATAGGCGCGCTGCGCCTGCAGGCTCGAGGCTTGCTGGTAATGGCGCTCCATGGTGGCGGGCGTGGCGTGGCCGAGGACTGCGGTCATGATGCCGATGTTGGCTGGGTCCCCGATCGCCATGCTCGTCGCGGCGGCGTCGCGAAACAGATGCGGGTTCAGGCGTCGGCCGAACGCAGCCTCGGTCCGCAGTTTAATCGCGTGGTTGATCCGCTTGGCGCTGAGCGGCCGGCCTTCGGCTGAAATCCATAGCCAGTCGCCGGCGGGGATCGGGCTGGTGCGGCGGCGGCCCGCCAGCAGGGGGCGCCAGACCGCGAGATATTGTTCCAACGGCTTTACGAGATGGTCAGGCCATCCGACCTCATAAGGCTTGTGCGTCTTGGTTTCCGAGCCGGGAAGGCTGATCAGCCAGCGGCCCTCGATCTTGCGCAGTGTTGCGCCCAGCGTCAGTTCCGACAGGTTCTTCAGTCGTAACGGTACGCTGATCAGAAGCGCCGTGATCAAACCATCCCTGAAATGGACCGCAGCATGTCCCGGCCGCGCCTGCTGCGGCGCCTCTTCCATCAACGTCACCCCAAGTCGCGTCAGGTCGGCCGCCGCCACCAGGCGTTCGCGCTTGTCGCGTTTGGGCTGCGAGCGCGTGCGCAGGTTACGCGCCGGCGTCTTGAGCCAGTCCCAGGCGCTGCTCGGTTCTATGACCCGCGCCGCCGAGCGCAAGTGCTCGACCCGCAAGCCGATCGTGGCCAGGTGGTTGCCGGACTCCATCAGTCCGGCGATGTAGGCGCGCACCCGCACGCGAGTGATCCGCGTCGCCGCCGGAGCTGCGAGGCTGGCGGGGTCATGGCGCGCCAGAAAATCGAGCCAGCGGCCGTAGCCCTTCTCGACGCCGCGATTGGTGATCGGCCTGAGCTTCGCGCGGGCGCCGTTGTCGTCAAACGGCGTGCCCTTGGTCAAAGCTGACTGCCAGATCTCGCGGTCTTTGGCTGGCCAGTTCGCGACCGGCGTGCAGAGCCGCGCGGCGCCGCCATCCTTGTCCTTGCTGATGCCGCGCGTCATGGCGCGCCAGCCGATGCGCGGAGGCCGGTGACCACTTTCTGATAAAGTTTGGCAGCGACGGTGCGGTCAAACTCGGCGTAGAAGCGCATCGTCGTGGCGATCGACTTGTGGCCGAGCAGCTGGCGCACCGTTTCCCACTGGCCAGGATGGCGGTCGAGGAAGATCTTCGCCGAAATGTGCCGGAACAGATGCGGATTGACTTCGAGGCCGAGGCTCTTGCGCATCTCCTTGGCGATCGGCGCGCTCATGCCGCAGTCCGAGCGGGGGCCGCCGTTCAAGCCCGGAAACAGGAAGGCCGAGCCCGTCGGGTTCAGCCGCGGGCGGTGCTGGTCGATGTACCAGCGCAGCAGGTCTGCGGTCGGGCGCTCGAACTCGAAACTCAGGTGCACCGCGTTCTTGACCTCATGCTCGTCGAAGGACAGCACCAGGCGGTCGCCGTGAACGCGCAAATGCTTGCCGATCTCGATGTCGCGCAGGTTCTTGATGCGGATCGGCGCCACCGTCAGGATGGCGATCGCCGCCGCAGCAAAGGCGCGCTCGGCCGCGCGGCCCGGAGTCATGCGTCCCCGCTTGATCTCGGCCTGCACCACAAAAGGTAGATTAACGAATCGGCGCACGACGGCTTCGCTTTGGAAGGGCTGCAAGTAGGGCGTGGCGAAACCCAGGCCCAAGACCGAGAGGCCGCGCACGTTGGG
>JAIEQX010000317.1 GCA_019747375.1 Beijerinckiaceae bacterium
ATAGCGCGCGCCCGGCTTCAGCCCCTCGACCTCGAGCGAAAAATAGCCCGCGTCCTCGCGCGTCATCCGTCGCTCCGGCTGGCCCTCGATGCAGAGATCGACCCGCGCGCATGCGCCCGCGAAGACGCGGAACGACGCGCGTCCGTCGACAAATTCGGCGCCCACCGGATATCGTCTGTCAGTCATGTCGTCGCCCTTGCAATGTGTGAAACGACAATGCGTTCGGGCATCAACGCGCTATTGCGCGATTTCGACGCGCACGACGTGAATTCCTTCGGTGATGGGTATTTCGATCACTTTCGTCTTCGACGTCGTCCGCAGCACGCTGATCGATCCGCTGCCCTCGAGACTCGCCAGACCCACCTCGCGCAGGTCGCGGATGCCCTTGCAGCGCAGCTCCTCGCGCAGGTCGTCCTCGCTGATGTGCGATTTGCGGAGGTTGTCCTCGTCGATGACGCCGTCGCGCACCAGAGGGATGGGTTGCCCCTTCAGGGCCGATCCCAGCGCGTCCCAGCGAATGGTCAGCAACGACAGCAGATAGTGCAGCCCGACCAGCACCGCCGTGGCCACCATGGCGGGCAGCATGGGCGCGTCGCCCGTGATGGCGCGGCTCGCCACCGAGCCGATCATGATGCCCAGCACGATGTCGAAGGCGGTCGCGCGCCCGCGGAAACGCTTGCGCCCCAGCCGGATCGTCAGAATCGTCGCCAGGTAGATCACGACGGCGCGCAGGCCCATCTGCAGCACGCCGATGTCCTGGCTGGGGCGGCCGATGCCGAGCAGGTCTTCAAAGCCCATCATATGGCGGCGCCTCCGGAAATGTCTGGCAGGTCCCCGCCGGGCCCCGGCATCGTGTGGCGCGACCGGGCTTCGAGCAGCCGGCGCCGGTCGGCCACCGCCGCGCGCGTGGAATCGATCGCCAGAATGAGCACGCTCAGGGTCCTGTCGTTTGTCAGCCCGCGCCGCGTGAACCGGATCGACTGGCGCACCAGCGTATCGACTTCCAGAGACAGCTTTTCGAGTTCGTCCTGCGATGTCGCCTTGCGGGCGCGGGTCAGCAGCTGCCCGAGCCCGTCCAGCACGCCGTCGACCGCGATCCGCTTCTTGCGCGAGAAGAACTGGCGGATCGAGGCGAACACAGAGGTGATGCCGCCGCCCGCGAACAGCCCGATCCACAGCCAGTCGCCGTAGCGGTCCATGAAGGTCAGCTGCTCGCGGTTGAAATAATCCACCGCGCCCGGATGGTTCGGCAGCGCCGCGCTCGTCGCGCTGTCGATCTCCGGAGCCTTCATGAGATTGACCGTCGCGGTCGCCTGGCTGAGGCGCGACCGCATCCGGAACAGGTTTTCCGTCAGCACCGAAGCCGGGCCGCGATCCAGCGTCGAGGCGGCCATCAGCCGGTACGATACGCCGATCGTCGTCAGCTCCTCGGCCGGCTGCTTCGGGCGTCCGCCGAAAGCCCCCGCGGGAATCGTCACTTTGGTGAAGGCGGGATAGCGCAGGCTCAGCGCCTCGGCTTCCTCGACCGGCAGAACCGCAATGTCGTTGCCGGCCGCCTTGGAAAAGGCGCGCATCAGCGTGCCGGCCTCCGAACTCACCGCCGCCGCCACGAACGCGATGGCGTCGACCTTGCCGCTCGACACCGCGGCGGGCATCTCCTGCGCGGTCAGCTCCACATATTCGATGTCGTCCTCGGCCAGTTCATATCGCGCCAGCACGCGCTCGATCAGCGCGCGATCGGCCTCGCGCGCATCCACCAGGCCGAGTTTGCGGCCCGACAGATCGGCGATATCGGCTATCTTGCTCGCCGCCGGCGCGGCGAAGACCAGCGCCTCTTCCCGCAGGATCGCCAGCGTCAGTCCGTTGCTCGGCAGCTCGACGTCGGGCCGCACGATGGCGAGCTGCGTCTTGCCGGTCTGCAGCGCCGTCGCGGTTTCCTTCAGGTCTCCATAAAACTGCGTGCGAAGCCCGATGTTGATGTCGCTCTCCTTCAGGGCGCTGCTGAAGGCGCTGATCAGCTTCTCTTCAACGCTGTCGCGCGGGGCCACGGCGACGCGCAATTGCGTGGGTCTGGTGAAGAACCAGAACCCGACGGCGGCGAGAACGATGGCGGCGACGAGTGCGAGGGCGCCGAGTTTGTACAGGTCCTCCCGGCGGGGGCGCTTCATTCGGGACTTCCAATTCTGGGGCGGTGCAGGAGGTCAATCCTCAGGCGCCGCTTTGGTTGCCGCGTTGCAGTAAAGCAATGGCGGTGGAGCGCAAGCATAAGCGTCACAACGTGACGCAATTCTGTCCCGGCCGATCTTTTTCATCCGCGCCGCGACAAAATTCCAGCTTTGCCGGAACCGGCTCCGCCCGCGCCCGTTCTTCCCGCAACCATCACGAGGCCAGACTTGCGCGCAGATCGATCCACCTCCATGAGCGCCCCGCTGTTGACCGGCGGGCTGTCGCGGCGCGTCTTCCTCGCCGGCGCAGGCACGCTGGCGGCCGGCGGCGTGCTGGCGCAGTCCGATGCGCCCTCGCCCGCGCGTCCGTTTCGCTTCATCGACGTGGTCGAACGCGCGCGCGTTTTGGCGGAATCGCCTTTCGAGGATTCCAGCACGCAGGAATTCCCCCAGCTCGCCGGTCTCGATTACGACGATTATCGCAAGATCAGGTTTCGCGAAGACGCACGCCTGCCGATGGGCGGCGGCGCTTTCCGGCTCGATCTCTTCCATCGCGGCAACCTGTTCAACCGGCGCGTCGGCATCAACCTGCTACGCAACGGCGAATCCGCGCCCGTTCCCTATCTCCACGAACAATTCGATTTCGACGATCTGGAGATCGGCCCGTTTCCGGAAACCCTCGGCTTCGCGGGCTTCCGCATCCGCACGCCGCTGAACCGGCCCGACGTCTTTGACGAGCTGATCGTCTTCCTCGGCGCCAGCTACTTCCGCTTCCTCGGCCGCGACCAGCGATACGGCCTGTCGGCGCGCGCCTTTGCGATCAACGCGGGCGTGCCGATGCAGGAGGAGGAATTCCCGTTCTTCCGGGAATTCTGGATCGAGGAAGCGCCGGACGGGCAGAACCACGTGAACATCATGGGCCTGCTCGACAGCCCGTCTCTGGCGGGCGCCTTCGCCTTTACGGTGCATCCGGGCGTGCATACGGCGGTCGACGTCACCGCCACCATCCTGGCCCGAAGGACCGTGGCGACCGCCAGCATCGCGCCCATGAGCTCGATGTTCTACACCGGCGCCAGCGGTCCGCGCGAGGCCGATCTCTTCCGCGCCGAAGTGCATGATTCCGACGGACTCCTGATGAAGGCCTCCGACGGATTCAAATGGCGTCCGCTGCGCAATCCGCTCGACAGCGAAGTCTCGTCCTTCCCGGTGACGACGCCGCTCGGCTTCGGCCTGCTTCAGCGAAACCGGGATTTCGACGTCTACCAGGATCTCGAAGCCACTTACGAGATGCGCCCGACCTATTGGGTGACGCCACAAGGCGACTGGGGCGCAGGCGCTTTCCAGCTTTCCGAACTGACGACGCCGACGGAGACTGCCGACAATATCGTGGCGTCGTTTCGTCCATCCGCGCCGCTCGAGCCCCTGGCGCCCGTCACATGGCGCTATCGCATCGAGGCGATGCAGGACGGCGACGCGATCCACGATCTGGCGAAAGCCAGCCGCACCTTGATCAGCGATCTGGCGCGCCCGCGCGCCGGCCAGCCCAGCGGCTCCCGCCTCTATGTCATCGATTTCACCGGCGACGACATCGCCTTCTGGGAGAACGCTCTCGAAGAGATCGAGCTCGTCGTGGGCGCGAGCCAGGGCGAGGCGACCGGCGCCCGCCTGCGCTGGAATCCGAACGGTCCCGGCATCCGCGCGCGCTTCACCGCGCGCATCGAACCGGGCCAGACGGCGGACTTCGACGCGCGGCTCATTCGCAAGGGGCAGCCCTTCAGCGAAACGTGGACGCATCGCTGGTCGCGCGCCGCGACATAGCTGAGCCGGAACCCGGCCACGTTCTAGGCGTTCGTCTCAGGAACAGGTTTCATCACAGGAGAAGTCAAATGAATGGCGTTATCTATCTCGTCGGTCTCGTGGTCGTTGTTCTCGCAATCCTGAGCTTCTTCGGCCTGCGCTGATCGACCCGGCGGAGCGGCCCGGCCGCTCCGTCAGCCGGGATATGCGGACGCCCGCTCTGGCGTCCGGCGCATCCGGCGGCTACGAAGAACCGGCGCGGCGAGCAGGCCGCGGCGGCGGGACGACAGATGCAGGATACGAAGACGATCCGGACTGATCCGGCCGGCGTGACGGGTGCGAAAGACTCGCGACACATCCCCCTCGCGCTGTTTCTCCTGCTCGGCGGAATCATCTCTTCCGCGCAACTCGGCAAGGCCATCGTCGCCATGCCGCTTCTGCAGAGCGAAATGTCGCTCGGCATCGATGTCGTGTCCCTCATCATCGCGACTTTCGCGACGCTCGGCGCAACGCTCGGCATGGGCGCGGGTCTCGTCGCCAGGCGCATCGGCGCGCGGCGGTCGCTCGTCCGCGGCATGTCCGTCATGGCGACCGGCAGCCTGCTCGGCGCCGCCGCCGCCCATCCGCCGCTTCTCATCGCCTCGCGCATTCTGGAAGGAATCGGCTTCCTCGGCGTCGTCGTGGTCATTCCCGATCTGCTGAACTCCGTCGTGCGCGGCAAGGACCGCCTGCTCTTCTTCGGCATGTGGGGCTCGTTCATGCCGACAGGCACGGCCCTGATGCTGCTGCTCGGCCCCGTTCTGCCGCTGTTTGGCTGGCGTGCGCTCTGGCTGTCGCAGACCGCCCTCACGCTCGCTTACGCGCTTGCCGCCATGATCGTCCTGCCGGCGGCCCGAGGCGCGGGAACGAGCGCCGCGAGCGGCTTTCTGAAAACGGCGCTGCTGGTGCTGGGAGATCGCGACAGCCGGCTCCTGTCCTTCATCTTCGGCGTCTATGCATTCCAGTATTTTATTCTGGCGGGTTTCCTGCCCGTCATTCTGGTGGGCAGCCTGGGTCTTTCGATCGCCAGCGCCAGCCTGTTCACGGCCGCGAGCGTCTTCGCCAACGCCATCGGCAATATTGCGGC
>JAIEQX010000337.1 GCA_019747375.1 Beijerinckiaceae bacterium
TGTCCAGAACCACGACGGATTCGCCGGCGTCGAGCAGTTCGAGGACCATGTGGCTGCCAATGTAGCCCGCGCCCCCCGTCACCAGAACCGTCATGCTGTTAGCCCTTTTCCCATCCTGAGCCCACGTCATCTATATCGAAGGGCGACTTAATGGTAAGTTCACCCACGTCACAGGGGGCTGCTCGGCTCCATTTCGTACATACGTCAGTTGCGACGCCTGCACGAATCCGTCGACTGAACCGCCGTCGCAATTCTTCTCAACAACAGCAGACCGGAAGCTTGTCCATGTCGAAACGCGTACGCAAGGCTATTTTCCCCGTCGCGGGGCTCGGAACGCGCGTCCTGCCCGCCACCAAGGCTATCCCCAAGGAAATGCTGACGGTTGTCGATCGACCGGTGCTGCAGCACGCTGTGGACGAAGCGCGGGAAGCCGGCATCGAGCATTTCGTCTTCGTGACCGGGCGTAACAAGGCCGTGATCGAAGATCATTTCGACATGTCGTACGAGCTCGAAGACACGTTGCAGAAGCGTGGAAAGACCAAGGAATACGAAGCCCTTATGGCCGACCTGCCGCGTGCCGGCGCGACCAGCTTCACGCGCCAGCAGGCGCCGCTGGGCCTCGGCCACGCCGTGTGGTGCGCGCGCGACATCATCGGCGACGAGCCATTCGCGGTGATCCTGCCCGACATGATCACGCTGCCGGGCGCACGCAAGTCGCGCTGCATCGCGCAGTGCCTGGAAGCCTATGAACAACACGGCGGCAATATCATCGCGGTCGAGGAAGTGCCGGCCGACGAGACGCATCTCTACGGCGTCGTGTCGGTGAAGCAGGACTTCGGCAATGCGTTCGAGATCGGCGCGATGGTTGAAAAGCCCGCCAAGGGGACGGCGCCATCCAACCTGATCATCTCGGGCCGCTACGTGCTCGAGCCGCAGATCTTCAGCATTCTTGAATCGCTCGAAAAGGGCGCGGGCGGCGAAGTGCAGCTGACCGACGGCATGAAGAAACTGGCGGAGATGCAGAAGTTCTTCGGCGTGCGCTTCGACGGGCGCACCTGCGACACCGGTTCGAAGCTCGGCTTCCTGCTCGCCAACGTGCATTTCGCGCTGGCGCGGGACGATATCGCGCCGGCCTTCAAGGCCGAGCTGAAGAAGATCGCGGCGGGGCTTTGATCCGTCTCAGAGCATGAAGGCGAACATGGCGGCGACGGCGATCAGCATGACGCCCGTCGCCAGCCAGCCGACCCAGCGCAAGGTTCCGCGCAGAGCGAAGGGCCCCATGATGTCGGCGCGGGAGGCCATCAGCATCATAGCGACCATCAGGGGCACGGCCGTCACGCCGTTCAGGACCGCGCTCCAGTAAAGCGCCTTGATGGGATTGACCGGCGTCAGCGAAATGATCACCCCGATGATCGTCGCCAGCGTGATCGTCGCGTAGAAGGCCTTGGCCTCCTGCGGACGGCGCGACAGCCCGATCGGCCAGTCCCGCGCTTCACCGATCGCATAGGCGGCCGAGCCCGCCAGCACCGGCACGGCGAGCAGGCCGGTTCCGACCACGCCGAGCGCAAAGACCAGCGAGGCGAATTCGCCCGCGATCGGCCGAAGCGCCAGGGCAGCCTGCGCGGAAGTCTGCACGTCGAAGATGCCGGACGCATGCAGGGTCGCGGCCGTGGTGACCAGGATCGCGAGCGCCACGAGATTCGAGAAACCCATCCCCACCATCGTGTCGCCTTCGATGCGCGACAATTCGTCGGCGCCCTGTTCGGGCGCGTCGAAAAGATTGATGCCGCGCGGATCGGCGCGGATGTCCTCCGCCTCTTCGGCCGATTGCCAGAAGAAGAGGTAGGGGCTGATCGTGGTGCCGAGCACGGCCACGACGGTAGTCAGGTAGGCGGCGTCGAGACTTAGCGCGGGAACCACGATGCTGCGGGCCAGCGCTTCCCAATCGACGCGAACGACAGCGACACACGCCAAGTATGAAAGCAGCGTCAGCGACAGCCATTTCAGCACCGAAACGTAGCGCGTATATTGCAAAAAGATCTGCAGGTAGATGCAGATGGCGCCGTACAGGATGACCAGAAGGGGGCGCGGGGCGTCGATCAGCAGGCCGGTCGCGTCCGCCATGGCGCCGAGGTCGGCCCCGAGATTGAGAATATTGGCGACCAGCAGCAAAAATACGAGCGTCTGCAGGAGCCAGGCGGGATAGTGCAGGCGCAGCACGCCGGCGATGCCGTGGCCGGTTGTGCGGCCGATGCGGGCGCTGACCATCTGGGTCGCGACCATCAGTGGCCAGGTGAGCACCAACGTCCATGATAGCGCATAGCCAAATTGCGCTCCGGCCTGCGCATATGTGGCGATTCCGCTCGGATCGTCGTCCGACGCGCCGGTGATCAGGCCCGGCCCGAGAAAGCGCAAAAGACGCGGTTTCGTCGGGGCGGCGACCGGACTCGGAGGCGTGTCGAGGGGTGACGCAGGCTCGGACATTGTCCCAGCAGCATATGCTTTTTAACGCTGAAGTTTCAGTCCAAACATAAAGATGCTGGCCCGATAGTTTGACGCTGGCGCGGTGCTGCGAAGAAGCTCGTGGGTGTAGCTTCCGCGGATCGCCAGATTGCGGGTCAGGTTGTATTCGGCCTTGAAGCCGCCCGACCAGGAATCCTGTTCAAGGCCGGCCCCCTCGTAGACCGATTTCGAGTAGCCGCCGGTGGCCGTAAACGTCAGGTAACGGCGCATCGCATGGACGATTTCGAGTTCGCCCTTGCGGACAAAAACGCCAGCTACGCCAATAACGTTGGTCTCTCCTATGTCGGTCGAAGCGCGCATTGTCAGCTTGGTCAGCGGCGACGCCAGCCAGACGAGCTGGCCCCCGAAGGTCGCTCCCTCGACGGGCTTGAACCGGGCGTCCTCATAGGTGCGGCGGGCATATCCGACGCCCAGTTCGCCGGTTAGCGTGCGGGTGACGTCAAATGAATTTCCAATACGGGCCGCCAGGCCATGCGAGTCGCGGCGGTACAGATTGGCGTCGAGCCGGCTGTCGTGCCGGCGCAGGTCGACCAGCGTTTCCACGAAGGGATTCAACGCCGTGCCGATCTCGTAAGAGACCCTCGTCTTGAGCCCGTAGCTGCCGAAATCGTCCAGCGACAGGGGCAGGGTTCCGCCGCCCGCCAGCTTCCCGTCCTCATATTGCGTGTGGTCCGCCAAGGCTTTGACGTCGAAAAGCAATCGCCCCAGGCGGCGGTTCATGCCGGCTGACGCGCCGAGCGTCAGGATCCGGGTTCGGCCGACGGCGCCGCCAGTCTCGGGCGATCCCGGGCGCGACGTTGAAAGCGCGGCGCGCGTCTCGAGTTCAATCGCGGTGGCGCGGTCAGCGTCCAGCCTGAGGGTGGCGCGGGCCGCGCCTTCGGGCTGGTCGCTGTTGGGGACGCTCGGGAAAGCCGAATAGCCGCCGCGCAGATCCAGCTCGAGCTTATGCACCGACCAGTCGCTCTGCGCGTTCAGCCGTCCCTCCGTCCGAATCGCCGCAGAGCCCTTGGGATTGGCCGTCAGGCGATTGGGATTGCTGTCATATCCGACCGACTGCTCCAGCGAGGGCCTGAGAACGAACGCGCCCGCCCGAACCCCGGTGGGCGCGAACGGGTCGGCGTCGACGGGCGGCCGGCGTGTTGCCGGCGGGCCGGGAATCGCCGCCGTCGAGACTGACGGGGATGGGGTTTCGAGAGCTGGAACAGGCGCATCGCGTTCGTCAGGCGGGGCTGGGCGGCGCCGGCGCTGCGATGGCTCGCTCGGGTAGGGCACAAGCGGCGGCATGGGCGGGCGCTCCATTCTGGCTGAGCCCGGGGCCGGCTTGCGATCGACGCGCTCCTTCCAGCCGGGCGTCGCGCGGCGCGGCCATTCGTCTGGATCCTGAGGCGGAACAAGGGGTTCGGGGGGCGGCAGCGCGAAGCTGCCGCGTAACGTGTCGTCGCCCGGCAAACGCTGCTGCGCCGAGCCCGGGGTCGCTGAAAACGCGAGCGAGATCAACAGGGCCGCCCTGCAGACGGCCGAGGGCGCAGGCGCGAATCTGCCGTCTGCCTTTGGCAAAAAAGAAGTCTCTTGAATGCCGCCTCGTCCGCCAGGGCGGAGCGACGCGCGCCCAAAGTCTGAACACATCGTTAAGGCGTCATGGTTAAGAAGACGTTACCGGACCCCGCCTGCGCGGCTGACAGGAGAAGGGCGCGCTGGTATGACGTGCCCATGAAACATCCCGCCGACTCGACGCGCGCCACCGCCACCGCCGCCACCGCCTCCGCACTGCGCACGCTCGAACTGGAACGTGCCGGAATCGCTGCGCTCGAGGCGGCGCTGATCGAGAACGGGCTCGGCCAAGACTTCACCGCCGCGGTCGAGCTCATCAGCCGCGCGCCCGGCCGCGTGATCGTGACCGGCATGGGCAAGTCCGGGCATATCGGTCGCAAGATCGCCGCCACCCTCGCGTCAACCGGGCAACCCGCCTATTTCGTTCATCCGGGCGAGGCGAGCCATGGCGACCTCGGCATGATCCAGTCGGGCGACGTGGTTCTGGCCCTGTCGTGGTCCGGGGAGACCGCAGAGCTGGCCGACATCATTACTTATTCACGGCGCTTCCGGATCGGGCTGATCGCCATAACGTCGAATGCCGAAGGCGCCCTGGGGCGCGAGGCGGACGTCTGCCTGTGCCTCCCCAAGAGCGAAGAGGCTTGTCCGAATGGCCTCGCGCCCACCACTTCCACGACCATGCAGCTGGCCATAGCGGACGCGCTGGCGATCGCGTTGCTGGAAGCCAAGGGTTTCACCGCGCAGGATTTCCGGGTCTTCCATCCGGGCGGAAAGCTGGGCGCCAAGCTGACCTTCGTGCGCGATCTCATGCATCGCGACGAGCGGGTTCCGCGCGTCGGACTCGGGGCGGCCATGGGGGACGCGGTGGTCGAAATCTCGAGCAAGGGTTTCGGCTGCGTTGGCGTCGTTGACGGCGGCGGCGTCCTGGCGGGCATCGTGACGGATGGCGATCTCCGGCGTCACATGCGCTCTGATCTCATGGCCGCGAAAGTCGACGAGGTGATGACCCGCGCGCCTCG
>JAIEQX010000348.1 GCA_019747375.1 Beijerinckiaceae bacterium
TCGGCAGCAAGTCGGTCTATCGCGTGCGCGTCACCGGCCTTTCGAGCGAGGAAGCCAATTCGCTCTGCGCCAAGCTGAAGGCGAGCGGCGGATCCTGCTTCGTCGCCCGCAACTGATCCGGAGACGGCGGGTTCACAGAGCCCGTCGTCGCCCCCCGATCTGACCGGAGCCTTCCCGTTTATGTCCATCCGCGCCTTCATCTGCGGCTGTGCCGGTTTCGAATTTTCCGAAGACGAGCGTCGCTTCATCGCCGAGGCCTCCCCGTGGGGCCTCATCCTGTTCAGGCGCAATGTCGAGAGCCCCGCGCAGGTCGCGGCGCTCACCCGCAGCTTCCGCGAGATCGTCGGTCGCGCGGACGCCCCCGTCCTCGTCGATCAGGAGGGCGGGCGCGTGCAGCGGCTCGGTCCGCCGCATTGGCCGGCCTATCCGGCGGCGGCGCGTTTCGACCGTCTGCCTGTCTCCCAGGACCGCAAGACCGAGCTGGCCCGACTGTCGGCCCGCCTGATGGGCGAGGATCTGCGGGCCTGCGGCATCGATGTGGACTGCCTGCCGGTGCTGGACGTCCCGGCGCCAGGCGGCCATTCCGTCATCGGCGACCGGGCCTATGGCCTCACGCCCGAGACTGTCGCGCGGCTGGGGGCGGCCGTGGCCGAGGGGCTGATGCAGGCGCGGGTCTTGCCGGTGATGAAACATGTGCCGGGCCATGGACGGGCCGGGGCGGACAGTCATTTCGAACTGCCGCGCGTGAGCGCGAGTCTGGCTGACCTCGAAGCCGGCGATTTCGCGCCGTTCCGGGCGCTGTCGCATCTGCCCATGGCGATGACCGCGCATGTCGTCTACGAGGCGCTGGATCCGTCCGGGCCGGCGACCACGTCGCGCAAGGTCGTGCAGGAGATCATTCGCGGCGCGATCGGCTTCGACGGCCTGCTGATGAGCGACGACCTGTCGATGAAGGCGCTGTCGGGCTCGTTCACGCAGCGCTGCGCGGCGCTGTTCGGGGCCGGGGTCGACATGGCCCTGCATTGCAACGGCGTCCTGCCGGAAGCGCGCGAAGTGGCTCAGGCGTCGCCGTTTCTCAGTGGAAAAGCCGAAGAGAGGGCGCAGAAAGCGCTTGCCTTGATCGCATCGCCGAAAGGCGTGGCCGTGGCGGCGCTGTCTCCTGTGGACGCCCGCGCAGAGCTCGAATCAGCGCTTGCGATGGGGGCCTAGAGGGTTAGTCTCCGCCACCATCCTGGGGTTCCGGGTGATGTGGAGGCGTGATTCGTGGCGAAGGAACTGCCTTTCGACGGCGTCGTCGAGATCGACAAGGCGGATGCCGAGCCGTCCTTCCTCGTCGATGTGGACGGGTTCGAGGGACCGCTCGATCTGCTGCTCGAACTCGCGCGCCGCCAGAAAGTCGATCTTCACAAAATCTCCGTTCTGGCCCTGGCCGAGCAATATCTGGCCTTCGTGGAGGAAGCGCGCCGCGTGCGCCTCGAACTCGCGGCCGATTACCTCGTCATGGCGGCCTGGCTCGCCTATCTGAAATCCCGCCTGCTGCTGCCCGAGCCGCCGAAAGGCGACGAGCCTGCCGCCGCCGATCTCGCGGCCGCGCTGGCCCATCGCCTGCGCCGGCTCGAACAGATCCGCAAGGCGGCGGAGCAATTGGTCAACCGGCCGCGCCTCGGGCGCGACATGTTCCTGCGCGGGCGGCCGGAAGGCGTGTCTGTGGTGCGGCATTCGCAGTTCCAGGCGAGCCTCTATGACCTTCTCTCGGCCTATGCCCAGCAGCGGCAGATCCAGGCGCTGTCGCGCGTGACGCTGAAGCGTCGCGTCGTCTGGTCCCTGGCCGAAGCGCGCGAGGCGCTGGAGCGGCTGGCGGGCGCCATCTCGGAATGGACCGTGATGGACGAATATCTGATCGAATATTGCGTCACTCCCGAATTGCGCCGCACCGTGCGGGCATCTTCCTTTTCGGCCTCGCTCGAAATGGTGCGGGAAGGCCGGATCGACATCCGGCAGGATCGGCCCTTCGCGCCGATCTGGGTGCGCGGCAAGCAATCTCAGGAGCAGGCGGCCTGACCGCCTGAAACCGGGGGCCGTGAATGGCCGACACAGACAAGGACGAGAGTCACGTGGCAGACGTCGCCATCCTGTTTCCGCAGAAGCCCGCCGGCGAAGACGGCGCGGAGCAGCACGCCCTGAACGAGGCCAAGCGGATCGCCGAAGCCCTGCTGTTCGCCGCCCCGGATCCGCTCGACGAAAGCGAGATCGCCCGCCGTCTGCCGGACGGGACGGACGTTCCGGCCGTGCTGGAGGCCCTGAAGTCGGATTATGCGACACGCGGGATCAATCTCGTGCGCGTCGCCAAAAAGTGGATCTTCCGCACCGCCGCCGATCTCGGCTGGCTGCTGTCGCGCGAGACGTCGGAGCAGAAGAAACTTTCGCGCGCCGCGCTGGAAACGCTCGCGATCGTGGCCTACCACCAGCCGGTGACGCGCGCCGAGATCGAGGATATTCGCGGCGTCGCGATTTCCAAGGGCACGATGGACGTGCTGATCGAGACGAGTTGGGTGCGGCTGCGCGGACGGCGCAAGGCGCCGGGGCGTCCGGTGACCTATGGCACCACCGAATCGTTCCTGCTGCATTTCGGGCTCGAGAACATCAGCGACCTGCCGGGCCTCGAAGAGCTCAAGGGCGCGGGCCTGTTCGACGGACGCCTGCCGCAGGGCTTCGGCGTGCCGAGCCCCAACGACGATCCCGACCTGACCGACAGCGAAGATCCGCTCGACGACGATCTGTTCACCGAGATCGAGGAAGAGGCGGAGTCGACGGGCGGCATTGTCGCCGAGGCCGCGTCGGAGCCGACGTCCGGGGCCGATCCCGAAGCCAAAGACTCTCCGCAGATTCCCGCCGCGACGGACGACGAGGACTCGCGCAAGCCTGACGAAGACCGCTGAAGGCCTGCGGGCCGTTGGTCTAAAGTCGTCAGGGTTTGCGCAATTGACAGCGCGGCCGGGCGTCGCGATATGTTTCACCCCTATTTGATGCCGGACCACCAAGGACCGGCGCTCCGGGAGTGAAACGATGTTCGGTTCCAAGATCGGGAATGCGCCGCTCGTGCGCGCGTCGCGCGAGACCTCTTTCCCGCGCCGGAAGGTTCTGTCCCTCGCGCTCGCCGCCTCGCTGGCGGCTCTCGGGGCCACGGCGGCGGGCACGCGCCCGGCCGTCGCCCAGCAGGATTTCTACAAGGGCAAGACCATCATTCTCTACATCGGCTTCGCGCCTGGCGGCGGCTACGATTATTACGGTCGCCTCGCCGCGCGCTATCTCGGCAAGCATATCCCCGGCAATCCCAACATCGTGCCGCAGAACATGCCGGGCGCCGGCTCGTTCGTGGCCGCCAACTTCCTGTTCCACGCGGCCCCGAAGGACGGCACGGCGCTTGGCGTGCTGACCCAGACGCTGGCGCTGGAAGAGGCGCTGAAGACCAAGGGCGTGCAGTACAAGTCGGCCCAGTTCAACTGGATCGGCCGCGTCACCGCGATTCTCGAAGTGTCGCTCGTCGGACCCAAGGCCAAGGCCCGGACGATCGAAGACGCGCGCAAGATCGAGACGCCGGTCGCCAGCACCGGCTCCGGCTCGCCGTCGGAAAGCTACCCCAAGCTGATGAATGCCCTGGGCGGCACCAAATTCAAGGTGATCGCCGGCTATCCGGGCTCCACGCAGGGCATGATGGCGGCCGAATCGGGCGAGGTCGACGGCGCGCTGACGTCCTGGAACACCCTGAAGCGCACCAAGACCAATGAACTGGCCAAGGGCGAATTCTCCGTGCTGGTGCAATATGCGCTCAGCCGCCATCCCGACCTGCCGAACGTGCCGGCCGTGACCGAGCTGTCGAACACTGAGGAAGGCAAGAAGATTTTGGGCTTCTACGCCAGCGGCGGCGAGGTCGGGCGTTCCATCGTTGCGCCTCCGGGCCTGCCGGCGGAACGCGTGAAGCTTCTGCGCGACGCTTTCGACGCCATGGTCAAGGATCCGGAATTCCTGGCGGAAGTGGACAAGCTCAAGGTCGAGTTCCAGCCTGCGTCGGGCGATTTCATGCAGAAGCTGGTGGCCGAAACCGCCGAAGCGTCGCCCGAGATGATCGCCAAGGCGCAGGAAATCCTGAAGTAGGTCGCAGGAGAGCGTCGCTTTTCCGTCCGGTCGGGCGACGCGGCCCCGCCAACTCGCGATCTCGTGTTCGCGAATTCATCCTGCGCGCTGAGACTCCTTGTTTTTGCCGCGAGCGGCGCATAGTTTCGAGGGTAATCCCCGGCTGCGCGCAGCGCGGTCTCGGTTTTCGGAGGTTTGCTTATGGGTAGTTTCTCGATCTGGCATTGGCTGGTCGTCGGCGCGATCGTGCTTCTGCTGTTCGGCGGCAAGGGCAAGATTTCCGACCTCATGGGCGATGTCGCCAAGGGCATCAAGTCCTTCAAGAAGGGCATGAGCGAGGATGAAGAGACGGCTGCAAAGCCGGTCGAGCCGCCCCGCAGCATCGACCATACGACCCTGACCACGCCGCCGGCCGCCACGAGCCCGACGGTTCCGCCGGCTCCGGTGACGACGCCGGACAAGGTGGCGACAGAGACCCGCAAGGTCGGCTGAGCCTTCCGTCGGCTCGCGTTCACGCTATAAGATCGGGCACCGTCTCGCGCGCCATGGGCGCGCGATGACGGTCGCTTAGTTCAGGACCACAGGTTCCATGTTCGATTTCGACGCGGGCAAACTCATCGTTATCGGGATCGTCGCGCTTATCGTGATTGGACCCAAGGAGTTGCCGCGCGTCCTGCGGCAGGTCGGGCAGGCCATCGGCAAGATGCGGCGAATCGCCGGCGACTTCCAGGGCCAGTTCATGGACGCCATGCGGGAGGCCGATCTCGAGGATATCCGCAAGGATGTCGCCAAGATGGCCGATTCGGCCAAGGTCGACGTGAATTTCGATCCCGTGCACACGATGCGCCATGAAATCGGCGGCGCCATCGACGGCACGGCCAGTCAGGCGGTCCTGTCGCCCGAAGATCCCGACCGGGGCGTCACGTCGCTCAACATGGCGGGGCTCTCTTCCGTCGAGCAGCAGGCGGCGTCCGGCGCCGACAC
>JAIEQX010000119.1 GCA_019747375.1 Beijerinckiaceae bacterium
GCTCGGAGATCTCGAAGGCTATTGCGGCGAGACTTCATCGGCGCTGATGCGGCTCGCCTCGCTGGTGCTGGCGGACGGACGCGAGCCGGGCGGGGCGGACGCTGTCGGGCACGCCGGGGTCGCCTATGCGATGACGGGCCTCATGCGCGCGCTGCCATGGCACGCGGCGCGCGGGCAGCTTTATATTCCGGCCGACCTGCTGGGCGAATATGGGGTGACGCGCGACGATGTCGTGAGCGGGCGCGCGACGCCGGCCTTGCACGAGGCGCTGGCCGACATGCGCGGGCAGGCGCGCCGCCACCTGATCGCGGCCCACAAGGCGACGCCGTCTCTCGCGCCCGAGGCGCGCGCCGCGCTCATTCCGCTGGGCCTCGTCGAGCCCTATCTGGCCCTGATGGAAAAGCCCGGCTATCAGCCATTCAAGACGACGATCGAGCTGCCGCAATGGCGCCGTCAGTGGGCGCTCTGGAAAGAGGCGCGGCGCCTCGCCCATTGAGGCTCAGCCGGCGCCCGTCAGCCAGGTTTCGAGATCGACCCCGGCCCGCGCCGTCAGCGCCTTCTTGCGATAGACGGATTTTTCCGGCCCCTTGAGCCTGCGCCCGTCTTCGGCGCGGATCGGCTCCGTCAGTGGCGGGAACAGGCCGAAATTGACGTTCATGGGCTGGAAGGAGCGCGGCCCGGCGTCGATCGTCTCCAGATGTCCGCCCGTGATGTGGTTGAGCAGGGCCCCGATGGCCGTGGTGGACGGCGGCCGCTCGAAGGGCTCGCCCTTGCGCTCGGCGGCGGCCATGCGGCCGGCGATCAGGCCGACGGCGGCGCTCTCCACATAGCCCTCGCAACCTGTGATCTGGCCCGCGAAGCGCAGGCGCGGCTCCGACTTCAGCCGCAAGGCCTGGTCGAGCACTTTCGGCGAGTTGAGGAAGGTGTTGCGGTGCAGGCCGCCAAGCCGCGCGAATTCGGCGTTCTCCAGCCCCGGAATGGTGCGGAACAGCCTTTGCTGCTCGCCCCATTTCAGCTTCGTCTGAAAGCCGACCATGTTGTAGAGCGTGCCCAGCGCATTGTCCTGCCGCAGCTGGACGATGGCGTAGGCCTTGACGGTCGGATTGTGCGGATTGGTCAGGCCCACGGGCTTCATCGGGCCGTGGCGCAGCGTCTCGCGGCCGCGCTCGGCCATGATCTCGATCGGCAGGCAGCCATCGAAATAGGGCGTGCCTTCCCATTCCTTGAAGCTGGTCTTGTCGCCCGCCAGAAGGCCGTCCACGAAGGCGGCGTATTGATCGCGGTCGAGCGGGCAGTTGATGTAGTCGGCGCCGGTGCCGCCGGGGCCCACCTTGTCGTAGCGCGACTGGAACCAGGCCTTCGTCATGTCGACCGATTCGCGATAGACGATCGGCGCGATGGCGTCGAAAAACGCCAGCTCGTCCTCGCCGGTCCTCTCGCCGATGGCGGCGGCGAGCGCTGCCGAGGTGAGCGGCCCGGTCGCGACGATCACATTGTCCCAATCTTCCGGCGGCAGGCCCGCAACTTCTTCGCGCGCGATGGAGATCAGCGGGTGGGCTTCCAGCGCCTGCGTCACCGCCTGGGCGAAGCCGTCGCGGTCGACCGCCAGCGCGCCGCCGGCCGGAACCTGGTTGCGGTCGGCGCAGGCCATGATGATCGAGCTCATGCGCCGCATCTCGCGGTGGATGAGACCCACCGCATTGGTGCTGGCCTCGTCCGACCGGAAGGAATTCGAGCAGACGAGTTCGGCCAGCTGGTCCGTGTGATGCGCGTCGGTTCCGCGCACCGGCCGCATCTCGTGCAGGACGACCGGCACGCCGGCCTCGGCGATCTGCCACGCGGCCTCGGAGCCGGCGAGGCCGCCGCCGATGACGTGAACGGGCTTCAGGTTGGTGGGTTCATTCGACATGGCGCGGACCATAGGCAGGCGGCCCGGGGCTCGCAAGGATGCGTTCACCTAAAACAGAAAACGCCCGCCGGGGGAGGATCCGGCGGGCGCTTTCCGATGGGACGAGGCGGAGGGACCCCGTCCGGAAGCTATGAATTTCTAGAGGCCAGCGCTGCGGCGCGCGACATCGTCGATTTCCCAGCGGGAAATGCCGAGGTCGTTCAATTCGCGGTCGGTCAGGCTGTAAAGCTCGCGGAGCGACGCACGATACCGGCGCCAGGCGTTGAGCTTCTCGGAGATAGACTTGAGGGTCACGGTCTTGGTCCTTCAGTGCGCCGGGGAGGGGACGGCGCTTTCGTTTGATGCATTGCAATATAGAGCGATCCGAATTGCTGAGGCAGGGGTTTTGCTGCGATGCAGCTATGCGTTTCCTGCATGCTCTGCACAGCATTTCGGCTGTCCTGTTGTGATTACGCACCAGAATTCTTACGGATCTGTGAGCGTCTTCACATTTTCGGGTTAATCACAGGGGTGTGACCCCCTCAGTTAATGCATTGCTAATCATTACGCATGTGCGAAGAGCCGGCGGCTTGGCCGATTCGTCTGCGGGCCATGGCATCAGGGTTGCACGAGCCTCCGCATTGCTCTGGAGGTTCATCATGCTTTCTTCTCTTCGCCGGATCGCCCTGACGGGCTGCGTCCTTGGCCTCGCGGCGCTGGCCAGTGTTTCCGCAAAGGCCGACGCGCTCGACGACATCATGAAGACAAAGGTTCTCCGCGTGGCCGTGCCGCAGGATTTCCCGCCGTTCGGATCGGTCGGCACCGACCTGCAGCCGCGTGGCTACGATATCGACACGGCGGCGCTGATTGCCAAGGAATTAGGCGTCAAGCTCGAGCTTGTGCCTGTTACAAGTGCAAACCGCCTGCCTTATTTGCAGACCAAAAAGGTCGAACTGATCATCTCCAGCCTCGGCAAGAATCCCGAGCGCGAGAAGGCCATCGACTTCACGGTCGCATATGCGCCGTTCTATTCGGGCGTGTTCGGCCCCGCCGCCGCCAAGATCGCCGGTCCGGCCGATCTCGCGGGCAAGTCCATCGGGGTGACGCGCGGCGCGCTGGAAGATCTCGAATTGTCGAAGATCGCGCCGCCCACCGCGGATGTCCGCCGCTTCGAGGACAATAATACGACGATCTCGGCGTTTCTCTCGGGGCAGGTGAGCCTGATCGCCACCGGCAATGTGGTGGCGGCGGCGATTCTGGCGCGCAATCCTCCGACGCGGCCGGAGCCGAAATTCGTCATCAAGGATTCGCCCTGTTTCATCGGTCTGGCCAAGGATGAGCCGAAGCTGCTCGAGAAGGTCAACGCCATCATCAAGAAGGCGCGGGGCGACGGCTCGCTCGACGCCATCGCGAAAAAATGGCTCGGCGCCCCGATCCCGGCCGACCTGCCGACCTGATCGGCCCCTGGCGTGAACCTCGCCCTCACCGACCTGACGGACAATGGGTTGCTCTTTTTCAAGGGAGCGCTCTGGACCGTCGGCCTGTCGGCGGCGGCGATTTTCACGGGCATGCTGCTCGGCGTCTTCGGCGCCGCCGGGCGGCGCTCGCAGATCGCGCCTTTGCGCTGGTTCGCCGGCGCCTATGTCGAACTGATCCGCAACACGCCGTTCATCGTGCAATTGTTCTTCATCTATTTCGGCCTGCCGCGGCTCGGCCTGAAGATGGGCAGCGTGGAGGCGGCGTTTCTCGCCATGTCGCTCAATCTCGGCGGCTATGCGACGGAGATCATCCGCGCCGGACTCGACTCCATCAGCAAGGGCGCGTGGGAAGCGGGCTACAGCCTCGGCCTCACGCGCTTCCAGACGTTTCGCCTCGTCGTGCTCGTGCCGGCCCTGCAGAAAGTCTATCCGGCGCTGACCAGCCAGTTCATCATCATATTGCTCGGCTCCTCCGTCGTGTCGCAGATCGCCGTGGAGGAGCTGACCTATGTGGGCAGCTATATCCAGTCCCGCAATTTCCGGGCTTTTGAGACGACGCTCGTCGTCGCGGCCATCTATCTGCTGCTGGCGCTCGGCTTCCAGCAGATGTTCGCGGCCGTGGGGCGGCGCGTCTTCGCCTATGCGGAGCATCGGCGATGATCGAATTCACCCTCTGGGACATTCTGCGCAATCTTCTGCTTGCGGCGCGCTGGACGATTCTCCTGTCCCTGATCGCCTTCGCGAGCGGGGGACTCGTCGCCGGCCTGGTGACGCTCGGCCGCATTTCGGAGGCCTGGGCGCCGCGCGTCGCCGCCAAGGCCTATATTGCGGTGCTGCAGGGCACGCCGCTTCTGGTGCAATTGTTCCTGGCGTTTTTCGGTCTGGCGCTGCTCGGTTTCAATGTGACGCCATTGGCCGCCGCGGCCCTGGCGCTGACGCTCTACACCAGCGCCTTCCTGGCGGAGATCTGGCGCGGCGCCATCGAGTCCGTGCCGCGCGGACAATGGGAGGGGGCGAAATCCGTCGCCCTGTCGCGCTGGCAACAGATGCGGTTCATCATCCTGCCGCAGGCGCTGAAAGTCGGCGTCGCCCCGACGGTCGGATTTTCCGTGCAGGTCGTGAAGGGAACGGCGCTCGCATCCGTGATCGGCTTCGTCGAATTGACCAAGGCCGGCTCGGTGATCGTCAACGCCACGTTCGACGCGTTCCGCGTCTACGGTTTCGTGGCGCTGTTCTATTTCGCGCTCTGCTACCCGCTGTCGCTCGGCGCCAAGGCGCTCGAAAGGCGCATGGCCGTGCAGGGACATTGAGCGACCCGCAAGCGACGAAGCGCGCGGCGAGACGCCGCGTCGCTCCGCGCCCGCGATGAAGCCTAGTCTTCCTTGAAGCCGTAGTCCGGAATGCCCTGTTCGTTCTCGTAATATTTGAACGGCAGGAACTTGCCCGACATGGTGATGCGGACGCGGTCGCCCTTGGGGTTGGGCTCGCGTTCGAAATTCATGTTGAAGTCGATGGCCGACATGATGCCGTCGCCGAACTGTTCCTCGATCAAGGCTTTCCACGCCGGGCCGTTGACCAGCACGAGTTCGTAGAAGCGGTAGATCAGCGGGTCGGTCGGGGGCATCGGCGTTCCGCCGCCCCGGTGCGGCACTTCGTTGAGCATGCGCTCCTCGGCCTCCGACAGGCCGAACAGGGCCGCGGCCTTTTTGGCCAGCGGCTTGACGAGCTTGTGCTGGCCGAGGATCGCGCCGGTGACGAGCACGGGCGACATGCCGCCGATCTCGGTGCA
>JAIEQX010000204.1 GCA_019747375.1 Beijerinckiaceae bacterium
GGCGGGGCGTCGGCGGCCTGCGGCTGGCGGCTGTTCACCGCCACGGCGCTGCGGCTGCCGGTCGCGGCGATTTTTGCAGGCGTCGCGGGCCTTGCGCCTCTGGCGGCGCTCGGCCTCGTGTTCCTGCGCTTCACGCGCGGCGAGTCCTCGGCGCCGATGGCGACGGCCGCCGCCGTGCTGGCCATCGCCTTCGTGTATGCGGCGCGGCTGTTCCAGACCTCGCGGCGCTTCGCCGAAAGTCCCACCGTGCGGCTCGGGCTCGGCGCCTTCGCGTCTGCGGCCATCGCGGCGCTGGCGCTCGGCTTCGTGTTCATTCTGGAAGGCGGCACGCTGACGGTCGCGCTCGCGCTCGCGGCGCTCGGCGCGGCTTATGTGTCGGACAGGTTCGAGATTCCGGCGCTGCGCTGGTGCGTCTGCGGTTTCGGCCTGTTGGTGGCGGCGCGCTATGCGTGGGACCCGCGCATCGTCGGCCCGGCGCTCGGCGCCACGCCGGTCTTCAACTGGCTGCTGTTCGGCTATGGCGCGCCCGCGGCCGCCTTCGCCTATGCGGCGCGCATCCTGGCGCGGCGCGGCGACGACACGCCGGTGCGCGTGGCCGATGGCTGCGCGGTCCTGTTTGCGGCGCTGCTGGTGTTTTTCGAAATCCGCCACGGGGTCAATAATGGCAACGCATTTGCGCGCAGCAGCGGGCTGGTGGAACAGGGGCTGATGGCCATGTGCTCCTTCGCGTTCAGCGTCGTGCTGATGTCGCTCGACGCGCGGCGCACCAACATCGTGTTCCGCTACGCCTCGATGGCGGCGGCGTTTCTGGGCATCGCCACGGCGGTCGTGGGCCTGGGCTTTGTGCAGAATCCGTTTTTCACGGGCCGGCGGATCGAGGGCGGGGCTTTGTTCAACGGGCTGATCCTCGGCTATGTGCTGCCGGGACTCGCGGCCTTCGTGCTGGCGCGCCGGGCGCGCGCGCTCGGGCGGCGCTGGGTGGCGCGGGCGGCCGGAATCAGCACGATCGGATTCCTGTTTCTCTACGCCACGCTCGAGACGCGGCGGCTGTTTCACGATGAGCGGATCGGCTGGCTGCGCTCCACGAGCGATGCGGAATCCTGGTCCTATTCGGCGGTGTGGCTGGCGCTCGGCATTTTCCTGCTGGCCTATGGCCTCGTCCGCCAGTCGCTCGAAGCGCGCATCGCCTCGGCGCTGTTCATCGTGGTGACGGTGCTGAAAGTCTTCCTGCTCGACCTCGCGGGGCTCGACGGAATTTTCCGCGCGCTGTCCTTCATCGGGCTGGGCGCCGTGCTGATCGGCATCGGGCTCGTCTACCAGAAAATCGTCTTCGCGCGGCCTGCGGGGACGGCGGAACCTGCTTCAAGTTAAAGATGCGGGCTCGAAAGAAAAGCCGGAACCTGAAGTGAGAAAATCAAAGGGCCCGAACGGTTTGCCGTCCGGGCCCGAAGTTTTTTGGGAAGCGGTTTCGTTAATGGATCAGGCCGCCGACAGCGCCTGATCGAGATCCGCGATGATGTCGATCTTGTCTTCGAGGCCGACCGACAGGCGCACCACGTCGGGGCCGGCGCCGGACGCGATCTTCTGGTCGTCGGTGAGCTGGCGATGCGTGGTCGAGGCCGGGTGGATGACCAGCGAGCGCGTGTCGCCGACATTGGCGAGATGCGAGAAGAGTTTCAGATTGGCGACGAGCGACAGGCCCGCGTCATACCCGCCCTTGAGCCCGAAGGTGAAGACCGCGCCCGCGCCCTTGGGGCAGTATTTCTGGGCGAGATTGTAATAGCGGTCGCCCTTGAGGCCCGGATAGCTGACCCATTTCACCGCCGGGTGATTGGACAGATGCTCGGCCACCGCCAGCGCATTTTCCGAATGGCGCTGCATGCGCAGCGGCAGGGTCTCGATGCCGGTCAGCAGCATGAAGGCGTTGAAGGGCGACAGGGCGGGGCCGAGATCGCGCAGGCCCAGAACCCGGCATGCGATCGCGAAGGCGAAGTTGCCAAAAGTCTCGCCCAGCACCATGCCGCCATATTCGGGGCGCGGGGCGGACAGCATGGGGTAGCGCTTGTCGGCCATCCAGTCGAACGTGCCGCCGTCGACGATCAGGCCGCCGATGGAATTGCCGTGGCCGCCGAGAAACTTGGTGGCCGAATGCACGATGATGTCGGCGCCGTGCTCGAACGGGCGCACGAGATAGGGCGAGGCCAGAGTGTTGTCGACGATCAGCGGCACGCGGGCGCGGCGGGCGATCTTGGCGATGCCCTCGATGTCGCAGACGATGCCGCCCGGATTGGCGATGGACTCGATGAAGATCGCCTTGGTGCGCGGGCCGATGGCGGCCTCGAAGGTCGAGAGATCGTCAGGGTCGGCCCATTTCACGTTCCAGCCGAAGTTCTTGTAGGCGTGGTTGAACTGGTTGATCGAGCCGCCATAGAGCTTGTTGGAGGCGATCAGCTCGTCGCCCGGCTGCATCAGCGTATGGCAGCACAAAAACTCCGCCGCATGGCCGGACGCGACGGCGAGCGCCGCCGTGCCGCCCTCGAGCGCGGCGATGCGCTCCTCCAGCACGGCGTTGGTCGGGTTGGTGATGCGCGTGTAGATGTTGCCGAAGGCCTGCAGGCCGAACAGCGAGGCGGCGTGGTCGACATCGTCGAACACGAAGGAGGTGGTCTGGTAGATCGGCGTGGCGCGCGCGCCGGTCGCGGGATCGGGCGCTGCGCCGGCATGGATCGCCAGGGTGGAGAAACCGGGGGCTGTGGGCTCGGTCATGGGCTTGGCTCCTCGCGGGTGCGAGCTGTGAGACGTTCGGGCGATTGTTCTAGGCAGGGGGCGGAGAAGCGTCAATCTGGGGCGGGTGGCCAAAGTCCTGTGCCCAAATCCGGCGGCGCTCTTTCATTGCGGGCCAGCTGAAGCTAAGCTTTTCGGATTGCAAGATCCGAGATTCCGAAATGTCCTGTTTCAGCTGCCAAGATTGCGGGTTGCGCGGATGAGCGGAACCCCGGACGGCGACGCGCTTTTCTATGGCGACAACCTCGACATCCTGCGCAACCACATCGAGGACGAGAGCGTCGATCTCGTCTATCTCGATCCGCCGTTCAACTCGAACGCCAATTATAACGTGCTGTTTAAATCGCCCGACGGCAGCCAGAGCCAGTCGCAGATCGCGGCGTTCGACGACACGTGGCACTGGACGGATTCGGCGGAGGCCGCTTACGACGACGTGATGCGCTCCGGCCATTCGGACGCCGCCGAAATGCTGCGCGCCATGCGGGCGGTGCTGAAAGAGAACGACATGATGGCGTATCTCGCCATGATGGCTGTTCGGCTGATTGAATTGCATCGCGTGCTGAAGCCGACGGGCTCGCTTTATTTGCACTGCGATCCGACGGCGAGCCATTATCTGAAGATATTGTTGGATGCAGTTTTTGGAGTCGCGAACTTTACAAGTGAAGTAATCTGGAAGCGAACCAGCGCGCATAGCAGTGCCAAGCGGTATGGCCCTGTCCATGATACGATCCTTTACTACCGTAAGTCAGATTCATTTTATTGGCACAAAATCTATCAGCCATATTCAGATGAATATTTGGAAATTTTTTTCGATATGAAAGACGCTGACGGCCGCCGATGGAAGAGAAGTGACTTGACGGGGGCCGACACGCGTAACGGTGAAACTGGTCAAAGTTGGCGCGGCATAGATGTGACGGCAAAGGGACGCCATTGGGCATATTCGCCGTCTTACCTAGAAACGCTAGATAAGACCGGTCGAATTCATTGGCCCAAAGCCGCAACCGGTGTTCCCAGATTAAAGCAATATCCTGAAGATTTGCCGGGGATACCTCTTCAAGACGTTTGGACGGACTTACGACCAATCCACAATTTGTCCGACGAACGCCTCGGCTACCCCACCCAAAAGCCCGTCGCCCTTCTCGAACGCATCCTCAAGGCCTCGTCCAATGAGGGCGATCTTGTGCTCGATCCATTCTGCGGCTGCGGCACCACCATCCACGCGGCCGAGAAACTCAATCGCCGCTGGATCGGCATCGACATCACGCATCTCGCCGTCGGCCTCATCCGCGACCGGCTGATGAACGCCTTCCCGATGGCGGACTTCGAAGTGCTCGGCGTGCCGCGCGATCTCGCCGCCGCGCATGAACTCGCCCGCGCCGACAAGCACGAATTCCAGCTCTGGGCGCTGTCGATGGTGAGCGCGCAACCTTACAAAGGCGGGCGCAAGGGCGCGGACGGGGGCGTCGACGGTTACATCTGGTTCCAGCCGGACGGTCGCAACCACGAGAAGGCGATCGTCTCCGTGAAGGGCGGCGAGAACGTCGACGTGAAGATGATCCGCGACCTCATCGCCACGGTGGACCGCGAGAAGGCCAAAGTCGGGATCTTCATCACGCTGACGGAGCCGACGCGGCCCATGAAGACGGAAGCCGCCGCGGCGGGTTTTTATGAAAGCCCCAACCACGGACGCTTCGCAAAAATCCAGATCATCACCATCGAAGACCTGTTCAATCAGCAGAAACCGCATCTTCCTTGGATTGCCCCTCCTTCGAAACGCGCAAAGCGCGAGAAGGGCAAAGACTCGCAGATCGGCTTCGATCTTTAGTCCGGTCAGCCATGCCTTGATGCGAATGCGTTAAAGCCTTAAGCTTGGCTTTGGCGCTGCGGTGAGGTTGTGGAGACACCCCTCCCGCGGACAAATTCGAGGGCGGGTCCTGAAAGGGACGCCGCCCTCACTCGTTTCTAGATGCGCTTTGTCTGAGTGCGATTTTGAAAATGGATTGAGCCGATGAGATGTGGAAGCTCATCGCGGCCATGACGTTTCGTCAAGCGCGGCGGCGCGCCTCGCGTTTATGGCCCGGCCATGCGCCGCTGGATTGCTTCGCTCCGCTCGCAATGACGGGCCCGGGTTTCGGGTCTTTCCGGAAACCTGGGCGCTGGCCGTACACTTTCCGCCGTCATTGCGAGGAGCGGAGCGACGCGGCAATCCAACCCGGTGTGCGTCGCCCTGCGTCGGCGCCGCCGGATTGCTTCGCTCCGCTCGCAATGACGGGCCCGGGTTTCGGGTCTTTCCGGAAACCTGGGCGCTGGCCGTACACTTTCCGCCGTCATTGCGAGGAGCGGAGCGACGCGGCAATCCAACCCGGTGTGCGTCGCCCTGCGTCGGCGCCGCC
>JAIEQX010000039.1 GCA_019747375.1 Beijerinckiaceae bacterium
GCGGCCGTGCCGATCATGGCCTCCTGAAAGCCCGGCAGCACAAGCAGCTTCTGGTAGATGATGGCGGCCAGCACCACGGCGCAGAAGGGGCCGGTCAGCATGGCGGTGAGCGCGGTGGCCGCGCCCGCGACGCCGCGCAATCTCTGCCCCACATAGACGGCCGCATTGGTGGCGTTGGCGCCCGGCATGATCTGCGTCAGCGCGATGCCGGACAGGAAATCCTCATAGCTCATCCATTTGCGCACCTCGACGACTTCGCGCTGAATCCAGCCCGAAACCGCGCCGCCAAAACTGAAGAGACCGATCTCGAAAAAAACGCGATAGATAGATGTGAGGGAAACCCGGCTGGCCTGCTCCATGCGTCGTCCTCTGTCGTTTCTTGTTGCTTGTCGGCTTGTCGTTTGTCTTCCCGCGGGCGCCGCGACGTATCTCAGAGCCGCAACTCAGTCTTCGATCCGCTCGTGCGTTTCCGCCTGTCCCTGCTTCCAATAGCCCGCGGCCTTGATCCAGGCGCGCGGATGCCCGCGTTCTTCGAGCATGTAGGCGCGCATCGCGCGGGCGACCGAGGCTTCGGCCGCGATCCACACGAAGCCGTCCCCTGGCGGCGGCTGAAAGGTCGACAGTGCGGCGCAAAGAGAAGCGGCGTCGTGCGCGCGCGATGTCCGCGTCACCCAGATCGGCGACCAGATCGCCCGCGTTTCAAACTGCTGCGCGTCGGCCTCGCTCGCCACGACGACGCATGTCGTGACGGGCGCGCCTGCCCGCAGTTCCTCGACTCGTCGTCCGATGGCCGGCAGCGCCGTCTCGTCGCCGATCAGAAGATACCAGTCGAAATCGTCCGGCGTGACCGACGATCCGCGCGGACCGCCGATCTCCAACGTGTCGCCGACGCGCGCGGAGGCCGCCCAACCGGTGGCCGGCCCGGCTTCGTGAAGGGCGAAGTCGATCGTGAGCGCGCCGGTCTTCGTGTCGAAACGGCGCGGCGTGAAATCCCGCGCAACGGGTTTCGCGCCCGGGTCGGACCCCGCCGGGGCGGGAAAGAACAGCTTGATGTGGTCGTCATGCGAGGCGCTGACGAAATCCTGCAGGTCCGGCGCCGCAAAGGTCAGCCGCGCGATATTGGGCGTCAGCCTCTCGACGGCGGTCAGGGTGAGAATCCGCCGGCGCGTTTCGTGGCGGAGGCGTTGGATCTGATGGCGCTCCAAATCTGTTCCCGTGGCGCGAGTGAGCCATGCATCACAAGCCGCCATCGACAAATGTGCAAGTGCGGCTTGCGCTCTTCTTATAACACGCGGCGACGATTGTATGGCATCCGGCTTGAGCTTGTACGCCGGCGGTGGGCCGATCCATCGCCTGCGTCGCGCCGGACGCCGTGGCCTATCGCGCAGGCCGCTTCAGATTGACGTGGATGTGCTTCTCCTGCGTGTAGGCCAGCAATTCCTCAAGGCATTCCTCGCGGCCCAATCCGGACTGCTTGTAGCCGCCGAAGGGCGAGCCGAGGAAATGTCGCGAGACCTCGTTGATCCAGACGAAGCCGGCTTCGACGTCGGCGGCGAGCCGGTGCGCCTTCCTGACGTCATTGGTCCAGATCGAACAGGTGAGCCCGTATTCGACATCGTTCACGTCGGCCAGCATCCGGGCTTCGTCGCTCCAGCGCAGGATCGACAGAACCGGACCAAAAACCTCGTTGCGGGCGATATGCATCGCCGTGGTGACGCCCGTGAAGATGGTCGGCTCCATGAAGAAGCCGCCCGCGAGTTTTGCATCTTCGGGACGCTTGCCGCCGTGGATCAGGGTCGCGCCTTCGGCTTTCGTGCGCTCGATGAATTCGACCACGCGGGCAAGCTGAACCTCGCTGATGATCGCCCCCATGGTGGTGGCCGGATCGGTCGGATCGCCGGGCCTGAATTCGGCGACGCGCTGCTTCACCCGCGACACGACTGCGTCATGGATCGACTCATGGATGAAAGCGCGGCTCGTCGAGCCGCAGGATTGCCCGCACCAGGTGAAGTTCATGCCCGCCACCACGGCGGCCGCGACCTCGTCGGGATCGGCGTCCGGCATGGCGATGAGAGCGTTCTTGCCGCCGAGTTCGAGCAGCAGCGGCTTGATGGTTTCGGCCGCGGCTTTCATGACCGCGCGACCGGCCGGCACGCTGCCGATCAGCGACACCATGGCGACGTCGGGATGCGACGCCAGGGCGGCTCCCGCATCGCGTCCGCCCGGCAGGACGTTGAAGACGCCGGGCGGCAGCAGGCCGTCGATCAGCTCGGCGAAGCGCAGCGCGCTCAGCGGCGCCTGTTCGGGCGGCTTGACGATGACGGTGTTTCCGGCGGCGAGCGGAGCGGCGGATTTCGCGGCGCAGAACATGAAGGGATGATTGAAGGGAATGATGCGTCCGATCACGCCCCGGGATTCGCGCACGGAGAAATTGACCGAGTCCGGCCCCTGCGGAACCGAGCCGCCCTTCATCTCCGTGACCATGCCGGCGAAGAAGTCGAGCTGCGCGGCCGCATTGGCGACGTCGCCGGCCATTTCATGCACGGGCGAGCCGCCATCGAGCGCGTCGATCAGCGCCAGTTCATGCGCGTTTTCGCGCACGATCTGGGCGATGCGGCGCAGGATCCTGGCGCGTTCGGCGGGGGCGACGCGGCGCCATTCGCGATAGGCGGCCAGCGACGCCGCGACCGCCGCGTCCACGTCCGCCTGGCTGGCCTCCGCGACGCGGCCGAGCGATCCGCCGGTGCCCGGACAAACGAGTTCGACGCTCCCGCCGTTCCGCGGTTCGCGCCAGGCGCCGGCGAAATAGAGGCCGCGGTTCTTCGGAAGATAATCATAGACGCGCGTCTGCGACGCTTCAGATGTGATCTGGCTCATGTGGTGTCCCCGTGACGACCCGCGGGTCGTGATTGTCAGGCGTGAAGCGGGATGTCCCGGTCTTTCAGGAGAGGTCGATCGGCTTGCCGCGCACGTCCTGTGCGCGCTCGATCTTGATCAAAACCGCGATCCCGACATCGGCGCCGTCATGCGTGGCTTCGCGTTCGTTCAGGCGGGCGAAGATCGCGTCCCGCATCTCGCCGCTCTCGTGCAGTTCCGCGGTTCCGTAGAAGCGCAGGATGCCGGATTCGAGCACGCCGTCGCGCTGCGCCTGCATGTTGGCGTAAACCACCACCACGCGATTGTCGTGACGCAGGTTCTCGAGCGCCTTCTTTTTCGAGCGCTCCCAATAGGCGAGATGCTGCGCGTCGAACAGCATCATGCTGCCCTTCGGGCTGATGTTGGGGCCGTTTTCTCCCGTGCTGCCGAGCAGGCAGACGTAACCGTCCGTCCAGGCGTTGGCGATGAGGTGGTCAATCTTGTCTCGCATGCTCATGTGGGTCAGGCCTTGTGAAAGTCGCCGGGCGGCGCGCCGCCCGGCGGGACGCTGCATCGTGTTTTCAGTTGGCGAGGCCGATCGCCTCCACCATGACGCCCCAGCGGTCGATCTCCGCCTTGAAGAAGTCCACGGATTCCTTGCGCGTCCGCGCATTCGTCTGCAGTCCCATCAGTTCGAAGGTACGCTGGACTTCGGGATCCTTGAGCGTCTCGTTGATGTCCTGATTGATCTTCTCGAGGATCGGCTCCGGCGTGCCGGCCGGCGCGAACATTCCGGCCCATGAACTTGCGGTGAAACCCGGAAACCCGTTCTCCGCATAGGTGGGCACTTGCGGCAGATTGGGGCTGCGCTGCTCGCTGCCGACCGCGATGCCGGCCAGTTCGCCGTTCTTGATCGACGGAATGGCGGTCGCGGTGCTGGCCATGATGTTGATGTCGCCGGTCATCAGCGCCAGCATGGCGGGATTGCCGCCCTGGAAGGGAATGTGCTTGACGTCCACCTTGGCGAGCACCTTGAAGAAGTATTCGGCCGAGATATGCGAGCCGCTGCCGATGCCCGAGCTGCCCATGTAGAGCTTGCCGGTTCTGGCTTCCTGCATCATGTCCGCAAAGGTGCGGATGCCTGATTTCGGATTGGCGGCCAGAAGCTCGGGGGCTTCCGCCGGCATCGCGATCGGGGTCAGGCCGCTGCTGGTGAAACCCTTGTCCTTGTAGGCGGTCTCATTGATGGCGAGCGACGTCGTGGTGCCGAGCAGCGTGTAGCCGTCCGGGGCCGCGATGGAGACGGAGCGCGCCGCGATATTGCCGCCCGCGCCCGGCATGTTCTGCACGACCACCGGCTGTTTCCAGCGCTCCGACAATTTTCGGGCGATAAGACGCGCGACGCCGTCGGCGAAACCGCCGGTGGCGTAGCCCACCACCACGGAAACGCGGCGCGACGGGTAGGGCTCTGATGTCTGCGCGCGGGCTGCGCCTGCGTGCGTGAACGTCATGGCGGCGATGAGCGCAGCCGCGAGGCGGCACGGTGTTGTCATCTGCATGGTTTCCTCCCGTTTCACTTCTTGAAGAGCGAACTCTGGTCGTTTGCGGCGGACGCTTCGGAGCGCCCGCGCTTCAGTCCTTGGAATAGCCGGGCTTGATCCGGGCATCGATCAGGTAGCAGCCGCCCTGCTGGACGACCTCGGTGGCGCGCAGCAGCGCGGCCTCGAACTGCGCGAGCGTCGTCACGGGGGCTTCCGTCCTGAAGCCCTGGGCGGCGGCGATCTGGCTGAGTTCGATGGCGGGAGAGTCGAGTCGCTGCCCGATGCTCTTGTTCTCGACGGGGCGGCCGCGCTGGATGGCGACGCGTTCCTGATGGACTTCATCGTTGTAGTAGGAGCCGTTGTTGGCGATGACGAGCATCATCGGCAGTTCCTGGTTGGCGGCCGTCCAGAGGGCGTTCATCCCCATGGAGAAATCGCCGTCCCCGATGACGCCCGCGACGATGCGGCCGCCGCCTTTCAGCGCCAGCGCAGCCCCGACCGTGTGGGCCGGACCGGTGCCGACCGCGCCACCGCCGTCCTTGCCGAGAAAATCGAGCGGATGACGGAAGCGGCAGGCGCTTTGCGGCCAGCCGATCGGTAGGCGTGCATAGGTGACGTCGCGCGCATCGCTCCAGTCGGCCATCGCGAAAGCGAGCTGCGTCAGGTCGAAGGCGGCCTCGTGCGAGGGCGCGCGCTTCTGCTGTGTCCAATGCGGGGCGGGGTCGGGCGTCCGCGGCGGCGGCGCGTCGAACGGCGCGTCCATCAATTGCGCCACGAGCGTGTCGGGATGCGCCAGCAAGGGCATGTCGACGGCGGGAAGCGCCTGGTGATCCATGCTCCAGCCGTTGGCGAGAAGTCCGTCGAGCGAGCAATGGATGATCTGCGCCGACACAGGCCGCTGCGTCTGAGATTCGCCCGTGCGCGCCCGCAGGAAGCCCGCGAGATCAAGCCAGTCGAGCGACAGGATGACGTCGCTTGCGGCGAGCAG
>JAIEQX010000231.1 GCA_019747375.1 Beijerinckiaceae bacterium
CCCGCTGCGGCCGCCCCCAGCGCCACCGGGTAGGCGACCTCGCCGTCGAGCGCATCGAGCGCCGCGCACGGCCATGCGGCGCGCGCCGCCAGCACGAAAGCCGCGCCCTGCGCGCCGGTCTCGAGCCTGCGTTCGCGCGACGGGCACAGCGCCAGCGCGAGTTCCGCGACCTCCTGCAGGGCGGGAGTCCCGGCGCTGCGCCAGGCCTGCGCCAGCAGCACCGCATCATTGCGCGCCGAGCCGTGACGCAGCAGGTCGGCGATCCATTCCTGCAGGCTCGACGTTTCCGTCACCTGGCGGCTTTCCACCGCCCATTCGAGCCCGTGCGAATACGCAAAGGCGCCGACCGGGAAGGACGGCGACAGCCAGATCGTCAGCGCGAGCGGCGTCGGCTCAACCATGCTTGTGCGGATGGCCGTGGTCGTGGTGATCGTGGCCCGAATGGTCGTGCCCGCATGTCGCGTGGTCATGTCCCGCGTGGCCATGGCCCGCGTGAGTATCGCCGGAATGATCATGCCCGCAGGTCGAATGATCGTGCGGCGCATGCGCGTCATGCCCGTGCCCATCATGCCCATGGTCGTGATGCGCATGATCATGCGCGGGAGCCGCCGCCGCATAGGCGCCGCCTTCCGGATCGAAGGCGGCTTCGATCAGCGCCACCTTGGCGCCGAGGCCCCGCACCATCTCCTCGATCACGTGATCGCGGCGGATGCGCAGGCGGTTGTCGAGAATCTGCACGGGCAGGTGGCGGTTGCCCAGATGCCAGGACACATGCGCCATCTGGCGCGCGTCGCGGCAGCGGATTTCCGCCAGCGGCTCGGCCTTGCCCAGCACTTCCACCAGTCGTCCGTCATCCAGCATGATGGCGTCGCCGGTGCGCAGCAGCACGGCTTCCGGCAGGTCGAGCAGGAATTCCGTGCCGCGCACGCCCGTCATCGCGCCGCGCCGGCGATGCCGCTCGGTGGAATCGAGCACCACCGTGTCGATGGTCTGGTTCTTGACCGCGCCCTGCGCGTAAATCTTTCCGGCCCTGATCATGGTTTTTCTTTCGTTCAGAACATGAAATAGCGTTGCGCCATCGGCAGAACCGAGGCTGGCTCGCAGGTCAGCAGCACGCCGTCGGCCGTCACCGCATAGGATTCCGGATCGATGGTGAGCTTCGGGGTCGCGCCATTGTGGATCATGCTGCTCTTGCCGATGCCGCCGCGCGTGTTCGACACCGCGACCATGGGCTTCGACGTGCGCAGCTTCTCCGCCAGCCCCTTGTCGAGCGCGCTCTGCGACACGAAGGTCAGGCACGTCGACGCAATCGCGCCCCCGTAGGCGCCGAACATCGGCCGGTAATGCACCGGCTGCGGCGTCGGGATCGAGGCGTTGGGATCGCCCATCGGGGCCGCCGCAATGGCCCCGCCCTTGATGATGAGATCGGGCTTTACGCCGAAAAAGGCCGGCGTCCACAGCACGAGATCGGCGAGCTTGCCGGCCTCCACCGAACCGATGTGGCGCGACACGCCATGGGCGATCGCCGGATTGATCGTATATTTGGCGATATAGCGTTTCACCCGCGCATTGTCGTTGTCGCCGCGCTCTTCCGGCAGCGCGCCGCGCTGGCGCTTCATCTTGTCGGCGGTCTGCCACGTGCGGATGATGACTTCGCCGACGCGGCCCATCGCCTGGCTGTCGGACGACATCATCGAGAGCGCCCCGAGATCGTGCAGGATGTCTTCGGCGGCGATTGTTTCCTTGCGGATGCGGCTTTCCGCGAAAGCCAGATCTTCCGGGATCGACGAATCGAGATGATGGCAGACCATCAGCATGTCGAGATGTTCGTCGAGCGTGTTGCGGGTGAAGGGCCGCGTCGGATTGGTGGAGGAGGGCAGCACGTTTTCAAGCCCCGCCACGCGCATGATGTCGGGCGCATGCCCGCCGCCCGCGCCTTCGGTGTGGAATGCGTGGATCGTCCGGCCCTTGAAGGCCTTGATGGTGTCTTCCACGAAGCCGGATTCATTGAGCGTGTCGGAGTGGAGCATCACCTGCACGTCGGTGTCGTCCGCAACCGACAGGCAATTGTCGATGGCGGCCGGCGTCGTGCCCCAGTCCTCGTGCAGCTTGAGCGCGCAGGCGCCCGCATCCACCTGCTCGACGAGGCCCGCGGGCGTCGAGGCGTTGCCCTTGCCGGCAAAACCGAGATTCATCGGAAACGCGTCCGCCGCCTCGATCATCCGGGCGATATGCCAGGGGCCGGGCGTGCACGTCGTCGCGAAAGTGCCGGTGGCCGGACCCGTGCCGCCGCCCAGCATGGAGGTGACGCCCGACATCAGCGCCTCCTCGATCTGCTGCGGGCAGATGAAATGGATATGCGTGTCGAAGCCGCCGGCGGTGAGAATCTTGCCTTCGCCCGCGATGATCTCGGTGCCGGGTCCGATCACGATGGTGACGCCCGGCTGGATCTCCGGATTGCCCGCCTTGCCGAGCGCCGCAATGCGCCCCTCGCGCAGGCCGACGTCGCATTTCACGATGCCCCAATGATCGATCACCACCGCATTGGTGATGACCGTGTCCATGGCGCCCTGCGCGCGCGACATCTGAGACTGGCCCATGCCGTCGCGGATCACCTTGCCGCCGCCGAACTTCACCTCCTCGCCATAGATGGTGAAATCTTTTTCGATCTCGATGAACAGAGCCGTGTCGGCAAGCCGCACGCGGTCGCCGGTCGTCGGCCCGAACATGTCGGCATAGGCGGCGCGGGAGAGTTTTGTGGACATGGTCGTTCCCCTCAGAGCTTGCCCATCACGGCCTGCCGGAATCCATAGACTTCGCGGTCGCCCGCCAGCGCCACCAGCTGCACGTCGCGGCTCTGTCCCGGCTCGAAGCGCACGGCTGTGCCGGCCGGAATGTCGAGCCGCATGCCGCGCGCCGCCGCGCGGTCGAAGGCGAGCGCCGGATTGGTCTCGAAGAAATGATAGTGCGAGCCGACCTGGATCGGACGGTCGCCCGTGTTGGCGACATTCATCGTCACGGTGGCGCGGCCCTCGTTCATCACCACGTCGCCCGGCCCCGCGATCACTTCGCCGGGAATTTCGGTCGCGCGCCCGCCGCGGATCGGCTCGTGCACGGTGACGAGCTTGGTGCCGTCCGGAAAGGTCGCCTCGATCTGGATGTCGTGGATCATCTCGGCGATGCCGTCCATCACCTGGTCGGCTGCGACCACATGCGCGCCCGCCTCCATCAGTTCGGCGACGCTGCGCCCGTCGCGCGCCCCTTCCACGACGAAGTCCGTAATCAACGCAATGGCTTCGGGATAATTCAGCTTGACGCCGCGCTCGAGCCGCTTGCGGGCGACGATCGCCGCCATGGCGATCATGAGTTTGTCCTTTTCGCGCGGCGTCAGATTCATGGGCGGCTCCGGAAGATCATTGCCAGACGCGAGGCGCTGGGCGCCCGCGCAGGGTTGCAAGCAGCGGCACGATAGCGGCCCGCACGGCCGCTGGCGAGGGTGACAGAAGTCGGACGGCCAGAACGCCGTTCCATGCGCTCGCGCCATGCTGGCACGCGGCGCCGTCGAGCGCCGCCCGCACCGGCTCCAGCATGGCTTCGGCGTCGGGCGCCAGATGCACGAGCAGCGCGGTCGCGCGCGCGCCCGCCCCGCAGGCCGGGCGGTCGAGCAGGTCCGCGATCGGCCCGTCGAGCCGCAGATCTTCGGCGAAGACGAGCGATCCGCCGCGGCGCAGCCGCCAGCGATCCGCCAGCAGACCGGAAATGCGCGTCTCTCCCATGGCGAGCCGCCCGAAAACCGTGGATTCGAGCAGCGTTACGCGCGCTCTCGCGTCGGCCTCGAGATCGAGCGTTCGCACGAGCCGCGCGCCGTCGAACAGGATCGTCTCCTGCGGCAGCCATTCGAGCCGCGCGCCCGCGCCCGCCGCAAGCGACAACGAGACGCGCGCGGGCGCGTTCTGGGCGCGATAGATCTTTTCAGCCGATTGCGTGGTCAGCAGGGCTTCCGCGCCCGCGCCCGCCGTCACGCGGATCCGCGCCGCATCGCCGCCCGCAATGCCCCCGCCGGTGTTCACCAGCACGGCCTCGCACCCGTCCACAGGGCGCGGAAAGCGCAGCCTTAGCCCGCCCGCCTCGTGCAGGCGCGACACGCTGGTGCGCCCGGCGGTGTCGTCGAACGAGACGCGGATCTCGCCGCGCGCCCGCGCATGCGCGGGCAGATGGGCAGGATTGGGGACGGGGGCGTTCAAAAGCTCGGCTCTGTTCGGTTGCGCCGCGACCCTACACCGAGAGCCGGCTGCGCACATCCGATTCCACCATGGAGGCCTTGTCTCCGGAGATCACCACGGCGCCGCGGTCCATCACGGCGAAATCATCCGCCAGGTCGCGCGCGAATTCGAAATATTGCTCCACCAGCACGATCGCCATGTCGCCCTTGTTGCGCAGATATTCGATGGCGCGGCCGATATCCTTGATGATGGAGGGCTGGATGCCCTCCGTCGGCTCGTCCAGGACCAGCAGGCGCGGCCGCGTCACCAGAGCGCGTCCGATCGCGAGCTGCTGCTGCTGCCCGCCCGACAGATCGCCGCCACGCCGCCACAGCATGTCCTTGAGCACCGGAAACAGGTCGTAGATCTCGTCCGGCACGAATTTGTCGGACCGTTTGACGGGCGAATAGCCGGTCTCGAGATTTTCGCGCACGCTGAGCAGCGGAAAAATCTCGCGCCCCTGCGGCACATAGGCGATGCCGCGCCGGGCCCGCGCGTGCGGAGCGAGTTTCGAAATGTCCTGCCCCTCCCACATGATGCGTCCGCCCGCGATCGGCTGGTGCCCCACGATGGCGCGCAGCAGGGAGGATTTGCCGACGCCGTTGCGGCCCATCACGCAGGTGACGCGGCCGGGCGTCGCCGCGAGCGAGACGGAGCGCAGCGCCTGCGCGGCGCCGTAATAGAGGTCGATGTTTTCCACCGCGAGCATGTCAGCGTCCCAGGTAAACTTCGATGACGCGGGGGTCCGCGCTCACCACATCGAGCGGACCTTCCGCCAGAACCGATCCTTCATGCAGCACCGTGACCTTCACGCCGAGGTCGCGCACGAAGGTCATGTCGTGCTCCACCACCACGACCGAATGATCGACCGCGATGGCGCGCAGCAGTTCGGCGGTCTGCGCCGTCTCTGCGTCCGTCATGCCCGCCACCGGCTCGTCGACGAGCAGCAGCTTCGGGTCCTGCGCCAGCAGCATGCCGATTTCCAGCCATTGCTTCTGGCCGTGCGACAGATCCGCCGCCATGCGGCGCCGGTGGTCCTTCAGCCGCGTGATTTCGAGAATCTCGTCGATCCGGTCCTGCGTTCCCGGCGCCGGACGCCCGAACAAGGTGGCGAGCGCCGAGCGCGGCGCCTTC
>JAIEQX010000199.1 GCA_019747375.1 Beijerinckiaceae bacterium
CACGGTGGCGGCCTTCTCGGCGGGGCTTGGCGGCGCAGATCATGTCAGTGTGATGCCGTTCACGCAGGCGCTCGGCCTGCCGGATGCTTTCGCCCGACGCCTGGCGCGCAACACGCAATTGATCCTCACCGAGGAAGCCAATCTGGGCCGCGTCGCCGATCCTGCGGCGGGCGCCGGCGGTTTCGAGACGCTGACCGACGAACTGGCGCGGGCCGGCTGGGCGCTGTTCCAGCAGGCGGAGGCGGCGGGCGGCGCCGTCGCGCATCTGCCGTCTCTTGCAGCCTCGGTCGCAAAGGTGCGGGCCGAGCGTCTGAAGAATGTCGCGCGCCGCAAGGATCCGCTGACCGGCACAAGCGAGTTTCCTGACCTGTCGGAACGCCCCGTCGAGGTGCTGGCTCCGCTGCCAGCGGCCGCGGACGAAAACTCCCTGTTTCCAGCCATGCGGCTCGCGCAGGAATTCGAACGGCTGCGCGATCGTTCGGACGCCGTGCTGGCGCAGAGCGGCCGGCGGCCGCGCATCTATCTCGCCACGCTCGGGACGATCGCCGACTTCACGGCGCGCGCCATGTTCGCCCGCAGCTTTTTCGAGGCCGGCGGATTCGAAACGGTGTTTGCGAAGGAAAGCGAGACGCCCGAAGCCAGCGCGGCGGGCTTTGCGGCAAGCGAAGCCAAGCTCGCGTGCCTGTGTACGTCGGATGCGCTGATCGCCGAGAAAGGCCCGGAAACAGCGGCCAAGCTCGCCATCGCGGGCGCGCGCCATATCTACTCTGCCGGGCGGCCGGGCGCGAACGAAGCGGCATTGCGCGAAGCCGGCGTGGTGGATTTCATCTACGCCGGTTCAGATCTCGTGGCATGTCTCGACAGCGCGCACCTGTCCGCCTCCTGACAGAGGAGGACCAAATGGCATCTGGACTGAAACGAGCGGCGCTGATCTGTGGCCTTGCAACCGGGCTCTTGAGCGCAGGCGCCGCACAGGCGGCGCCAAATGACGGGCGCTGGGCCGTGACCGTCGTGACTGAAAAGGGCAATTGCGAAGTCTACCGCTGGGAGTTCGCCGTCGCCAACGGACGCGTGACGCCCATCGGCGATGCAGCCGCGCGGGCCAGCGGCATGATCGATCCGCGCGGACGCGTGAACGTGAATTTCACGCGCGGCTCGGACACGCTTTCCGCCACCGGAAATGTGTCCGGCGCCAACGGCTCAGGCCGGTGGACCTCGCCAAGCCGCCAGTGCAACGGTCGCTGGAGCGCCGAAAAAACCGGCTGACGGCGGCCGAGCGGAACCTTGGCGTGCGACCTTGATCCAACACGACAAGGTCGGCCCCGCGTCGTATAAGCAGTGCAGCAATCCGGCATGATGCGCGGTTATTTCTGCGTGTCATGCGGCCCGAAGCTGGACGGCGCACATGGTTTCGATTCCCGATTTCTCGACGATCGCCTATGCGGCCGCCCCGGTCGCGGCTCCAGCAGCGGGCGATGCGCCTTGGCTGACGCCTGAGGGCATTCCGGTGAAAGGCGCCTACACGCGCGAAGATCTGGACGGTCTCGATTTTCTTGAAACATTTCCGGGCGCGGCGCCTTATCTGCGCGGGCCCTATCCGACCATGTATGTGAACCAGCCGTGGACCGTGCGCCAATATGCCGGCTTCTCGACGGCGGAAGATTCCAACGCCTTCTATCGCCGCAATCTTGCGGCGGGACAGAAGGGCCTGTCAGTCGCCTTCGATCTGGCGACGCATCGCGGCTATGATTCCGATCATCCGCGCGTCGGCGGCGACGTCGGCATGGCGGGTGTGGCGATCGATTCCATCTACGACATGCGCACCCTGTTTTCCGGCATTCCGCTCGACCAGATGTCGGTGTCGATGACGATGAACGGCGCCGTTCTGCCGGTGCTGGCGCTCTACATCGTGGCCGCCGAGGAACAGGGCGTGCCGATGGCGAAACTGTCGGGCACGATCCAGAACGACATTCTCAAAGAATTCATGGTGCGCAACACCTACATCTATCCGCCCGCGCATTCGATGCGGATCATTTCCGACATTTTCTCGTTCACCTCGTCGCATATGCCGAAGTTCAATTCGATTTCGATTTCCGGCTATCACATGCAGGAAGCGGGCGCGACGCAGGATCTCGAACTCGCCTATACGCTCGCGGACGGAGTCGAATATATCCGGGCCGGCATTGCCGCCGGCATGACGGTGGATCAATTCGCGCCTCGCCTCTCGTTCTTCTGGGCGATCGGCATGAACTTCTTCATGGAAGTGGCGAAGCTGCGCGCAGCCAGGCTGCTCTGGGCGAATCTGGTCAAACAGTTCGAGCCAAAATCCGAAAAATCCCTGCCCTTGCGCACGCATTCGCAAACCAGCGGGTGGTCGCTCACCGCGCAGGACGTGTTCAACAACGTCATGCGCACGCAGATCGAGGCGATGGCTGCAACACAGGGCCATACGCAATCCCTGCACACCAATGCGCTGGACGAGGCGCTGGCGCTGCCGACGGATTTCTCGGCGCGCATCGCCCGCAACACGCAGCTCTTCCTGCAACAGGAAAGCGGCACGACGCGCATTATCGACCCGTGGGGCGGCTCGTTCTATGTCGAGCGTCTGACCGCCGAACTCGCCAAGCGCGCGCAGGCGCATATCGACGAAGTCGAACGACTGGGCGGCATGGCCAAGGCCATCGACGCGGGCATCCCGAAACTGCGCATCGAGGAAGCGGCGGCCCGCACGCAGGCGCGCATCGACGCCGGCCGGCAGGCGGTCGTGGGCGTCAACATGTTCAAGCCGGTCGACGAGGCGCCCATCGACGTGCTGAAGGTCGACAACTCCTCCGTGCGGCAGCAGCAGATCGAAAAGCTGCGCCGCTTGCGCGAGGAGCGCAACCAAGGCGATGTGACGCGCGCGCTCGACGCCTTGACGGCGGGCGCTGCGGGCGGCGGCAACCTTCTGGCGCTCTCGATCGAAGCCGCGCGGGCCAAGGCGACGGTCGGAGAAATTTCCGACGCGCTCGAAAAGGTCTTCGGCCGCCATCGCGCCGAGATCCGCACGATCACGGGCATCTACAGCGACGAAGCCGGCGCCTCGGCTGTAGAGCGCGTGCAGCGCGTGACGCGCGCCTTTGCAGAGAACGAGGGCCGCAAGCCGCGCATCCTGGTCGCAAAGGTCGGGCAGGATGGCCATGACCGAGGCCAGAAAGTGATTGCGTCCGCCTTCGTGGATCTCGGTTTCGACGTCGATATCGGGCCGCTTTTCGCAACGCCCGACGAAGCCGCCACACAGGCTGTCGACAATGACGTGCATATCGTGGGGATCTCATCGCTGGCGGCAGGCCACCTGACGCTGGTGCCGGAACTGCGGGCGGCGCTGGCGGCGCGCGGGCGCGCCGACATCATGATCGTGGTTGGAGGCGTGATCCCGCCGCAGGATTTCCAGGCCGTGCGGGACGCGGGCGCGAGCGCGATCTTCCCGCCCGGCACGGTGATCGCCGAGGCGGCGGAGACGCTGATCGAGGAACTGAACCAGCGGCTGGGCTATGCGCAGCGGGAGTTGGCGTGATGGCTGTCGCCGCGGCGTGGCGATGCGCTCACGCCGCGGGATCGCCGCGTCGCTGGGCTCCGCGCAATGACGGACCTTGGTTTGCGGCATCGATGCAGGATTGAGCGTCAGGTCTCGCTCAACCGGGCGGCGAAATCCGGCGGGTCGGCAATGCGCAATTCAGCTTCTGCGTGCGGCTCCTGGCCTGCATGGGGATTATTTCCCCTTCCACGAGTTCGAAATTTTCATCTTCGGAAATGATGCCGGATTCCTGCATGCGCAGGATTTCATCCAGCGTGAAAGAACGGCGGTTCAGGCCTTCGGCGGCGCGTGTGATGACGGACGGCATGGCGTGCGATCCAAAATCTGGACGATCCGCGTCTAGAATGGCCAGAGCGCAGCATGCGGCCCCGAGCCTGTCATGAAGGCTCGGGCGCGCGGCCTTATTGAACGGGCGCCAGGGGCGGCAGCGGGCTCGACCGCACGGTTTCGCTGGCGGCGCTGGCGGCTTCGCCGAGCGGCGTCGTGCTGGCGGCGACCGGGGGCATGTTGTTGCCGTCGATCATGGAGGTCACGCCGGCGTCCTCGCGGCGCGAGGCCGACAATTGCGCCCCGATGGTGCGCACCACGAGCGGCGCGTCGCCATAGACGCTGTGGCCGATAAAGCCGCTGGAGGCGGCCGAGAGATCGAACACCTTGACGCCGAGCTTGGTAAGTTCGGCGCGGTCGCGCGAGCTTCCCGGATCGAGCGCGCCGACGCGCGGGCGGGCGCCGGCGAGACGGCTCGAAAGCGACAGGGCGCGATCATGCGAGGAGACAAAGATCGAGACGTTCGAGCTCGGCACGCGGGCGAGCTGCGTGCGGAAAACGTTGAGATCGATATCCGGCGCGGCCAGCATGACGGCGCCGAGGCGGCCATCGAGATTACGGCTGCCCGACAGGGCGTTTTCGCGCAGGGCTTCCATGGCGAGCCAGGCGCCCATGGAATGGGCCAGCACATGCACGCGGCCGACCCCCTCGACCTTGGAGAGGTCGCTGATGACCTTGCGGAGCGCGTCGCGCGACACCGTGGCGCTCTCCTTGTCGGACACATAGGAGAACATGTTGGACTGCGACGGCCAGGTGAACAGCACCGGCACGCCGCCGAAGCGGCCGTCGTTGACCAGCTGGGCGAGGCGGAAACGCGCTTCTTCCAGCGAGGTGTTGAAGCCGTGCACATAGAGAAGGATGTCGCGGTTCGAGCCGACGCGGCCCGACAGATAGGTGGCGACCTGCAGGCGGAAATCCTCGGGCTCGAGACCCCGTCCGCCCACGACGGCGAAATGCTTCCTGGGATCGACGCTGCCGAAGGCCGGCTCCTCGATCTCGCCGGCCTTGTGGCCGGGCGGCACGGAGACGATCGACAGGGCGTAATGGGCGCCGCCGTCCGCCACGGACTCGCCGGGCACGCGCGAATCGCCCTTGCGGGTCGAGGCGACGAAGATCGAGGTGGAGCGGCCGGCGGTCGCGCCGTCCGTGCTGAACATGTTGCCTGCGGATGCGCTCATGCCCGCAAGGCCGCCACCCGGCATGCAGCCGGCGACGAGGCCCGACAGAGCCAGCGCCACGAGGGAGGCGGCGACGCGGCTGCGCGCGGAAGGGGGCGTCAAGGCGTTCAGGGTCGGCACGGCTTTGCTCACGCGTCATGTCCTTCAGGAACCGTCCAGACAGTCCGGATCCTTTAAAAAGCCCGTAAAGATTGACGAAAACTTAAGGCGTCCGACATCGATCAACGGGTGTGGCGGCACTTTAGCTGGAAAAAGGTGACCAGAATGGGACCCGCCACGGATCCGCCACGGCGCCGCAGGATTCTGTTGCCGATATGACGCAGCGCGGGCTCCGGCGCGCGTCCTATATTGGTGCGGAT
>JAIEQX010000041.1 GCA_019747375.1 Beijerinckiaceae bacterium
CGGCATTGCCGCTGTCTTCGCCGCCGGGCGAATAGAGACCCGCCTTGGTGGCGACGCTCAGCTCCGGACGGGCCGCGAGCAATTGTCCGAGTTCGCGCTCCGCGACCCCGAATCCGTAATAGGGCGACGTGTCGAAATGCGTGAAGCCGGCGTCGGCGGCCGCGTGCAGCATCCGCTGGCGATCCTGCGGCGACAGGATGCGAACGAGGCTTCCTGTGCCGAAGGAGAAGCGCGAGACCGAAAGGTCGGTGCGCGGGAGGACGATCTGTTTCATCGCGACCGGCCTCCCGTTGCGTCGATCAGGCGGCGGCCTTCCTGGGGGCGATCAGCTTGCGGCTGATCAGCAGTTCCGCGATCTGGATCGCGTTGAGCGCCGCGCCCTTGCGCAGGTTGTCGGACACGCACCAGAACGCCAGGCCGTTCTCGACCGTCGCGTCCTCGCGGATGCGCGAGATATAGGTCGCGTCTTCGCCCGCCGCTTCATGCGGCGTGATGTATCCGCCGGGCTCATGCTTGTCGATCACCAGCACGCCCGGCGCCTCGCGCAGGATCTCGCGCGCCTCGTCGGCCGTGACGGGCTTTTCGAATTCGACGTTGACGGATTCAGAATGCGAGATGAACACCGGCACGCGCACGCAGGTCGCGGTCAGCCGGATCTTCGGATCGAGAATCTTCTTCGTCTCGACCATCATCTTCCACTCTTCCTTGGTGAAGCCGTCCTCCATGAAGACGTCGATCTGCGGAATGAGGTTGAAGGCGATGCGCTTGGGGAACTTCTTGCCCTCCACGCTGTCCGACACGAAGACGGCGCGCGTCTGCGCGAAGAGCTCGTCCATGCCTTCCTTGCCGGCGCCCGACACCGACTGATAGGTCGACACGACGACGCGCTTGATGCCGAATGCGTCATGCAGCGGCTTCAGCGCGACGACAAGCTGCGCGGTCGAGCAGTTCGGGTTGGCGATGATGTTCTTCTTCCGGAAGCCGTCGATGGCGCCGGGATTCACCTCCGGCACGATCAGCGGGACCTCCTGGTCCATGCGCCAGACCGAGGAATTGTCGATCACCACGCAGCCCTGCGCGCCGATCTTCGGCGACCAGACCTTCGAGACGTCGCCGCCGGCCGACATCAGGCAGATGTCCGTGCCGGAGAAATCGTAATTGTCCAGAACCTTGCAGGTCAGGATCTTGTCGCCGTAGGAAACCTCCGTGCCGATCGAGCGGCTCGAGGCGAGGGCGACGACTTCATCGGCCGGAAACTTGCGCTCGGCGAGAATGTCCAGCATTTCGCGGCCCACGTTGCCCGTGGCGCCGACGACGGCGACCTTGTAACCCATCTTGATGCATCCCGTTCTGGTGGACCCGATGTCTCCCCCGCTTCCGCCCGCCGGGCGGTTCTCCGCTCCGCACCCGCGGAGGAGGGCGGGATCACGGGCGCATTCAGGCCTTGCCGAAGCCGGCTTTCGCGAAGCCGGTCGGCAGAGCGGTTTTCGTCCGCGTCGTCTTGAGGATCATGGCCCTGGATGTGAGCGAGGACATGAACTGGCGCTCCGGAAGCCGGACGCATCTGTGCGTCGGAGAAGGTTGTACAGGTTCAAAACACCGGCGCGGCCCGAAAGTCAATCGTTCGGGGTGCGGGCGCGGCTTTGGTAAGACGGCGTTCACGCTGTCGGACGATCGACGAGCCCTGGTAATGAAATTGGAAACGGAACCGCTCAAACTGTCGCAATTGCAGATCCGACCGCCTGCTTCATTGCGTTTTCTTCGCGTTGCGACCTTTTCGAGTTCATTGCGTCATGTCCGATATTTCAGCCTCAGGCGGGCGCCTCGGTCTGCCCGCTTTCGTCTTCGTCGCCAATGAAGGCCCCCCGCCCCTGTCGCGACGTCTGGCCGCCTGGCTGGCCCCTCCGCATCTGGCCGCCCCGGCCGAGCCGCAGCCGACGCCGTCCTCGACGGCTGAGCCGGCGAAGGTCCGGTCGCCCGAAACGCTCTGCGCCCCAGCTGCGCCGACACAGACCGTGACGATTGTCGCGCAAACCGTTGCGGTCGCGCCTCCTCGTGTCGCCGCGCCAAGGCGCGAACCACGACCGCTTCGGCCCCGCATCGCAGCCGGCTACCGGGCCATCAAGGCCCGCTGCATCGCACGTTATGTCGCCCTGCGGGCCCTGGCGGCGGGCCTTTCACCCATATGGCGCGCGACCCGCGCCACGGCGCGCTTTACCCTCGCGGCCCTGCGCTGGCTGGCGCCGCGTCTGTGGAAGATCTTTCGGCGCTGGCCGGCGACCAGCATCGGCCTGACGGGCGGCGCCGCCATGACGGCCTTCGCGCTGATCCCGATCCTCTCCGAGGCGCCCATCGGGCTGACCAGCGCGGAGGCCGGAACGCCCGCGCCGCAGGGCTGGATCAACATCATCCGCCCGGCGCGCATCTATGCCCTGGAAATGCCCGATCTCGGGCCCGAGCCGCGGCTTTACGAGGCGAGCCGCTACCGCGGCGGCGACGGACGGCGCGACGTCATGACCTTCGGGTCGTTCGGGGCGGCGGACAGGCCATGGCTGAGGCTGCAGGTCTACCGGCCCGGCGCCGAGGCGGCCGCCGAGCCCTCGCTCGCCGAAGCCGCCAGCCGCCATGCCGCGCAGGCGGGCCTCGCCATCGTGAGCCGCGCCGAAGCCTCGACGACGCCCACCCGCTTTGGCGCGATGCGGAAGCTGCCCCTGCAGATCAGCTCTGAGGGAGACGCCGCCGGCGAGCTTGCCTGCCTGGCCTTCCAGATCGTCGTACCGGCGCCCGCGCTCCAGATCGACGGGATCGCCTGCGAGAGCCCCGAACGCCGGGTCGACGAGTCGGCCCTGGCCTGCATGGTCGACCGGCTCGACCTGCAGTCCTTCGGCGACGACCTTCCGCTCGGCAAGTTCTTCGCCAAGGTGGAGAAGGGCCGCAAGCGCGATTGCGGCAAGCCCGGCGCGGGCCGCTCGCCCCTGACCCCGATCTCCAGGTCGGCGCGCGGCGCGCGTTAATCACGCCTCACGCAAGGCTCGGGCAAGCGTCGGCGTCACGGCGGTTGACGGCAACCCAATTGCCGCCTTGAGTGTTGAGCATGGGACGAACGGGGCGCGCCTTGCGACCCCGGCCGGGACGAAGGGGGATAGAATGAGGACGTTCACGAAACACGTGGCCTTGTCGGCGGGCGCGCTCGCCGGGCTCACCATGTTTGCATCGCTGGCCGAGGCGCAGAACCGCGCCCGCCAGCCCCTGGCTCCGCCGCTGACCATCCAGCGCCGCAGCTTTCTTGATCCGGGACCGATCGTGCCCGTCGGCAGCATGAGCAATTACGTCGCCGCCGGCACGTCGCTCAATGTCCCGGTCTACAACATGAGCTCGCCCGGCGCCTTCGGCCGCGAGACCCTGCCCCGCCGCTTCGACCCTCCGGGTCGACCGCAGCCGCTGGTCGAATTCTCGACCGGTTCAGGCGGACGCTGAACGACAGAAAGGCGCGGCCGACGCCGCGCCTTTGCTTTCTTGAGCCGTGACGGAGCGTCCGGGCCTCAGGCCGCGGCCTTGTCCAGCGCCGCCACGATGGCGTCGCCCATCTGCGTCGTCGAGCAGGTGCTGGTCGCGTCGCCCTTGATGTCGGCCGTGCGCAGACCCGAAGCCAGCACGTCGGAGATCGCCTTGTCGAGACGGTCGGCCGCGTCGCCCAGTCCGAACGAGTAGCGCAGCGCCATGCCGAACGACCCGATCATGGCGATCGGGTTGGCGAGGCCCTTGCCGGCGATGTCGGGCGCCGAGCCATGCACGGGCTCATACATCGACTTGCGCTTGCCGGTCTTCGGATTGACCTCGCCCAGCGAGGCGGACGGCAGCATGCCGAGCGATCCGGTCAGCATGGCGGCGATATCCGACAGCATGTCGCCGAACAGATTGTCGGTCACGATCACATCGAACTGCTTGGGCCAGCGCACCAGCTGCATGCCGAGCGCGTCGGCGAGCTGATGCTCCAGCGTCACGTCGGCATATTCGCGCTTGTGCAGGGCCGTGATGACCTCGTTCCAGAGGACGCCCGACTTCATGACGTTGCGCTTCTCGGACGACGTCACCTTGTTGCCGCGCTTGCGCGCCAGCTCGAAGGCGACGCGGCCGATGCGCTCGATCTCGTAGGTGTCGTAGACCTGCGTGTCGATGCCGCGCTTCTGGCCGTTGCCGAGATCGATGATCTCCTTGGGTTCGCCGAAATAGACGCCGCCCGTGAGCTCGCGCACGATCATGATGTCGAGGTTCTCGACGATCTCGCGCTTCAGGGACGATGCGTCGGCGAGCGCCGGATAGCAGATCGCCGGGCGAAGATTGGCGAACAGCGCCAGATCCTTGCGCAGCCGCAGCAGGCCCGCCTCCGGGCGCACGTCATAGGGTACGGAATCCCACTTCGGTCCGCCCACGGCGCCGAAGATCACCGCGTCCGACTCCATGGCCAGCGCCATGTCGCTTTCGCTGATCGCCTTTCCGCACGCGTCATAGGCGGAGCCGCCCACGAGGCCCGTCTCGGTCTCGAAGCTCGCGACGCCGCGGGCCTGGAACCAGTCGATGACCTTGACGACCTCGGGCATGACTTCGATGCCGATCCCGTCGCCGGGCAGAAGAAGGAGTTTGTGCGTCGCCATGGCCAGTCTCGCGGTCGATTGAATGGAAAGGAGAGGCGCGATTGCTAGCCCCTGCCTTCCCGGTTGGCAAGCCGCAGGCGTCAGGCCCGGGCGCGGCGTCGCAGGCCGCAGCCCAAAAAGAAACCGCCGGGAGCAGGGCTCCCGGCGGCTGGTCTGGTCGAGCGGAGGGGCTGCGGCCCGTCAGGCGGCGGCCAGCTGGCGGATGACGTACTGGAGAATGCCGCCATGGCGGAAATATTCCAGCTCGTCCTCGGTGGCGATGCGGCAGAGCAGCGGCACCTTCTTTTCCTTGCCGTCCGCATATTTGATCGACATTTCCATCATCTGGCGCGGCTTCAGCTCGTCGCCGAGCCCCAGGATGGTGACGACCTCGTCGCCCTTCAGCTTCAGGGTCGCCCAGGATGTGCCGCCCTCGAAGGTGAGGGGCAGAACGCCCATGCCCACGAGGTTCGAACGATGGATGCGCTCGAAGCTCTGCGCGATCACGGCGCGAACGCCGAGCAGTCGCGTGCCCTTGGCCGCCCAGTCGCGCGACGATCCGTTGCCGTATTCCTCGCCCGCGAACAGGACCAGCGGCACGTTCTCGGCCTGGTACTTCATCGCGGCGTCGTAGATCGACATCTTCTCGCCCGACGGATAGTGGACCGTGTTTCCGCCTTCCGGAACGTTGTTGGCGTCGTCGCGCAGGATGAAGTTCTTGATGCGGATATTGGCGAACGTGCCGCGCATCATCACTTCATGGTTGCCGCGCCGCGTGCCGTACTGGTTGAAGTCCTCGGCCCGAACCTGGCGC
>JAIEQX010000029.1 GCA_019747375.1 Beijerinckiaceae bacterium
GACGCCTATGGCGCGGGCTTCTTCTACATTCCCGGCACGGACACCTGCATCAAGATCGGCGGACGTGTTCGCGCTGATTACGCTTTCTCGGCTGCGCAGAATGTCTTCGCTTCCGCTGGCGCTTTGGCCGGTGGAAATCTTGGAACGTCGAAGAATGCTGTTCACACTTGGGGTGTGGAAGCTCGCGGTCGTGTCGATCTTGACGCCCGTACCCCGACGGCTTGGGGCACGGTCCAGACCGTCCTCTCGCTTCGCATGAGCCGCACCAGCGGCATGCTTTCCGAGGTGGGGCCGGCCCTGTCGAGCAATTCTGCATCGCCGACGCTCGAAGCTGCCTACATTCGTTTCGCGGGTTTCACGTTCGGCGCCGCGAAGGATAATTTCTCTTTCATGCCGTCGACCTTCTACGGCGCGGGCCACTGGGCTTCCTTCGCCAATGGCGCCAAGCAGATCGCCTATACGGCGCTTCTCGGCGGCGGCATCAGCGCCACCGTTGCGCTGCAGGACGTGAACGACACGCTGCTGGCTCCCGTCAATGTTTCGGCGCCGGCGGGTGTAGCTTATTCGTACAACAACCTGCCGCAAATCGTCGCCAACATCGCAATCGAGCAGAACTGGGGCGCATTCCAGGTGATGGGCGCGGCTGCCAAAGCGGTCGGGGTCAATACGACTGCAACCTATGACACTGACAAGACTGTCTGGGCCGTGGGCGCCGGCGCGAAGATCAACCTGCCGATGCTGGCTGCCGGCGACGTTCTCTACCTGAACGCTGCCTACGCCAATGGCATGACCGAGTACACGACCAACTGGACCAGCTTCAAGTCCAGCGACGTAAAGCGCAACGTCGGCGGGTTTGTGACGAACCATCCGTCCTACGTTTACACGGCGACAGGCATCGAAACGCTTAAGTCTTGGGTCGTTGCCGGCGTGTTCACGCATTATTGGGCGCCCTCGATCCGGCACTCGTTCCTCGGCAGCTACGGTCGCATTGAGGGTTCGAACGCTACCAAGGCGGTTACCTTCGGCACCACGGGCGCTTTCGGCGACGCCACGGTTTGGAACGTGGGGACCCAACTTGCCTGGCTGCCGGTCCGGAACTTCGAGATCGGCATCGAGGCCCTCTATGCGCGCGTGTCGCAGGACATCCGCCGCTCGACGGTTCTGGTTACGAAGGAAAAGGAAGGCAACTGGACGGGCCGCATGCGCGTCGAGCGCACGTTCTGATCCATGTCTCTTGATTGAAGCTCCGCCTTCCATCGGACCCCGGCGCTCAGGCGCCGGGGTTTTTCGTTGTCGGCGCGGGTCGCCGCCGCGGCCGCTTTTCGTCGAGGCCATTTGGTTCTATGAGTGCGGCAGGCGCAGGCTGCGCCGGTTGGGCCGGGGATTTGCGAATGAGCGACATTCAAGGGGCAGGGCGGTTCGAGCGCATCGCCTTCCTGTCCTCGGGCACGCCGGAGGCCGACGCGGCGCGCGACGAATTGGCGGGCGTCTACGGCAATGTCTCGCCGGACGGCGCCGACGTGATCGTGGCGCTGGGCGGCGACGGCCTGATGCTGCAGACGCTGCATCGCTTCATGGGCGCCAAGAAGCCGATCTACGGGATGAACCGCGGGTCGGTCGGATTTCTGATGAACGAATATGCGACCGAGGGCCTGCGCGAGAGGCTTGCCGCCGCCGAACCCTCCATCGTGCACCCATTGATCATGCGCGCGACCGACGTGCATGGCGAGATCATGACCGCCCGCGCCATCAATGAAGTCTCGGTCCTTCGGCAGTCGTTCCAGGCGGCCAAGATGCGGATTTCAATCGACGGGACGGAGCGCCTGGCCGAACTCGTGGCCGACGGACTGCTGGTCGCGACCCCGGCGGGATCGACGGCCTACAATCTGTCAGCCAATGGACCGATCCTGCCGCTGAACGCTCCGCTGATGGCGCTGACGCCGATCTCGGCTTTCCGCCCCCGCCGCTGGCGCGGCGCGTTGCTGGCCGACAAGGCGCGGGTGACGATCGAGGTGCTGGAAGCGGACAAGAGGCCGATCGCGGCCGTGGCTGATCATTTCGAGATCAAGGATGTGATGAAGGTCGAAATCGCCATGGACCATGATACCGGGCTGGTGCTGCTGCACGACCCGGGACACTCCCTGGACGAACGCATTCTCCGGGAGCAATTCGGCTATTGAGGCGGCGCGCGCCTGTCACGCGTCGACTTCGACCGGCTGAGCGAGTTCGCCGATCCGCCGCCAGGTGCTGACGTCCTTGATAACGAAGCCGTAGCTCGTTCGCTGGACCAGCTCCTTTTCCTCGAGGCGCAGCAGTTTTCGGCGAAGCGTTTCCCGCGGGATTTCGAGAAAATCCGACAGCGATACGATATTCGCCGGCTTGACGAACATCAGGCCGCCGGGCTGCTGGTCGAAATTCAGTCGCCCCAGAGCGAAGAAGATCAAGATCTCATCGAATTCAATGCCATGGCGGCTCTTGAGGCTGCTCATCAGCTTGAACATTTTTGCCGCGTATCGCGCGAGGCTCGCCAGTTCGTTTTTTTCGGCCAAGTCTTCTCTCCCTACTAGCTAAGTAAGCTAGACAGGAAGCTGAGCAATTTCAACCAGCAAAGCTTTCGGTGAGTGAATGCTAGCTGGGGCGTTGCAGGCCTGCGACGCTGTTTTGGAGCGATGGCCCTCGTCCCGACATGCGAGCACCCCTGTTTCCTGCGCGATTTCAGACAGTTTTGCCTTGACGCAGATCAAAGGGCTGTTGTCCAAGCGATGTCGGTGCTAATTTGCAGGTCAAGTCACGCGTTCGTTAGAGAGGCGCCAAATGGCCGCTGTTCGGGAAGTCACCTCCGCTCCGCCTCTTTCCCTTTGCCCAAACGCGAAAGCCGCTGTCCATTGCGACCAGTGCCGCGTGCGAAGCCTCAGCGTGTGCGGCGCCCTGGATCCGGACGAACTGGTGATCCTCGACCGGTTGTCGCGTCCCCTTGTCTGCGAAGCGCGCGAAACGCTGTTCGAACAGGATGAGCCGGCCGAGGCCGTCTACAACATCACCTCCGGCTCGGCGCGGCTCTACAAATTGCTGCCTGACGGGCGGCGCCAGATCGTCGGATTCGCGCTTCCGGGCGACTTTCTCGGGCTTTCCATGGCCGAAAAGAATGAATTTTCGGCGGACGCGCTGACGCATCTGACCGCATGCCAGTTCTCCCGGACGGCCTTTTCCGAGTTCATGGACCAGTCTCCGCACCTGATGCGCCGCCTGCATGAACAGGCGAGCCATGAGCTGACGATGGCGCAGGACCAGATGGTTATTCTGGGCCGCCGCACGGCGGAGGAGAAGGTTGCGGCCTTCCTCATCGGCCTGCGCAAGCGCTGGGCGCGGTTGTCCACGACATCGGTCACGATCCCCCTTCCGATGACGCGGCAGGACATCGGAGATTTTCTCGGCCTGACGGTCGAGACAGTGAGCCGGATGCTCACCCGTCTCGCCCGCGAAAAGGTCATTCTGATCGTGCCGGACGGCGTGCGCCTGCTTGATGTGGCGCGCATCGAGGCCTTGGCCGAATCCTGAGCCTTCCCGGCGACGTGATGGCGAGGCCGCAGTTCCGGGGTGGCCGCGCCGCCCCGCTGCGCTATTCTCCCGGCCTCGGTCCATTCTCCCGCGAGGCAGCGCACCCATGAATGTTCAGCTCGACCCAGCCGATCTCGCGACCATGAAGTTCGGCGTCGGCCAGTCCGTTCCGCGCGCCGAAGACCCGACGCTCATACGTGGCGAAGGTCAATATACGGACGATGTGTCGATCGAGGGACAGGCCTATCTCGCGATGGTGCGCAGCCCGCAGGCGCACGGCGTTCTTCGGGGCGTCGACATGACGACGGCCAAGTCCATGCCTGGCGTGCTGGCGGTCTATACGGGCGCCGAGCTTCTCGCCGCCGGCTACAAGCCGCAGACGTGCCGGCTGAGCGTCAACAATGCCGACGGCACGCCGATGCGCAAGACGTTCCGGCACGCGCTTGCGGTCGACAAAGTGCGTTTCGTCGGCGATCCGGTCGCTTGCGTGGTGGCGCGCACCGAAATCGAGGCGCGCGACGCGGCCGAGGCGGTGACGCTCGACATCGAGGTGCTGGATTGCGTCGTGGACTCGCGCGACGGCGCCGCGCCGGGCGCGCCGCAGCTTTACGACGACATCCCCAACAATGTATCGGTCGATTTTCGCTCCGGCGACGCCGCCGCTGTGGCGCAGGCGTTTTCGCGCGCCGCGCATGTGACGCGGCTGCATCTCATCAACAACCGCATCGTCGTCAATCCGATGGAAGTGCGTTCGGTGGTCGCGCAATATGATGCGGCGGACGAACGTTTCATCATGCATATTCCGACACAGGGCGTGCTCGGATCGCGCGCCGCGGTGGCGGATGTGCTTGGGGTCGCGCATCATAAAGTGCGCATACTCGCCAGGAATGTCGGCGGCTCGTTCGGCATGAAACCGGCAATCTTCCCCGAGTACATCTGCGCAGCTCACGCGGCGCGCGATCTCGGCGTTCCGGTGAAATGGACGGATACGCGGTCGGATTCCTTTCTTTCCGATCATCACGGCCGGGACCATGAATTTTCGCTGGAACTTGCTCTCGACGCCGACGGGAAGTTTCTGGCGGTTCGCGCTGATGGGACCGCCAATCTGGGCGCCTATCTGACCGGCTTCGGCCCGCTGATTCCGACCGTCAACGTCAGCAAGCACCTCGCTTCCTGCTACAGGACGCCCCTGATCGAAGTGCATACGCGCGGCGTGCTGACAAACACCGTGCCGACGACCGCGTATCGGGGCGCTGGCCGGCCGGAGGGAAATTATTATCTCGAGCGCCTCATCGACACGGCGGCGCGCGAGATGAAGATCGATGCGGCGGATCTGCGCCGCCGTAATCACATCCAGCCGGATCAGATGCCCTATAAAGCCGCGTCGGGCGCGACTTATGACAGCGGCGAGTTCACGGCGATCCTGAACGAGGCGCTGCAGGAAGCCGATTGGGACGGATTTGACGCACGCCTCGCCGACAGCGCCGCGCGCGGGCTCTGGCGGGGTCGCGGCATCGGGCAATTTCTCGAAGTGACTGCGCCGCCCGCCAAGGAACTCGGCGCCATTCGTTTCGATGCAGACGGCGGCGTCACCCTGTCGACCGGAACTCACGACCATGGTCAGGGACATCTGACATCGTTCGCCCAGATCGTTTCCGAGCGGCTCGGCGTGCCGTTTTCCTCGATCCGGCTGGTGCAGACGGATTCCGACGTCATTAGCGCGGGCGGCGGCACCGGCGGATCGAAGTCCCTGATGGCGAGCGGCACGGCTTTTTACGAGGCGAGCGATCTGGTGCTCGACAAGGCCCGGCACGCGGCCGCGCATTTCCTCGAGGCTTCGACGAGCGACATCGAGTTCGTCGATGGCTCATTTGCGATCGCCGGAACGGATCGCCGGATCGGAGTTCTGG
>JAIEQX010000264.1 GCA_019747375.1 Beijerinckiaceae bacterium
TCCCGGAGCCGACGCTCACGCCTGCGAAAATGGCGCGCGTGACGTTTTCCTGCGCGCAGGCCTCCAGAACGTCATCCACCATGTCACGAAGGCTGAACGGCGTCTCGGGCTTGTCTGAACGCCCGTAACCGCGGATGTCGACCGCAATTGTCCGGTACATCTGAGAGAATGTCTGGATCTGATAGGTCCACAGCCGATGATCGAACGGGTTGGCGTGGATCAGGACGAGCGGCGGACCTTCGCCATAGACCTCGTAGTAGATGCGCGTGCTGCCTTTGGTGTAGGGCATGTCTGGAACTTTCGGTCCGAGATGCGGGGGCGCTTGCAATCGCCTAGCAGGAAATGGGCCAAGCGCCCGGCGTTCATGGCTGGCCGCGTCATGCCCGCAGGGCTTTGCCGGCGCCGCCCTGAGCCGTCGGATCTCTGTCGAGGGAGAGATCCGCAATCTTGCTTCCAAGGCCGGTTTTCAAATGGAACCGGATCTGCGCATGCGCGCATAAGCGGCGCTTATCGCACGGCGCTTCCGGCCGTGCCCGCGGTCTTGCCGCGCAGACCCGGGCCTGGCCGCATCGACGCCGCTGCGCCGGGTCATGCGGCCGTATCGCCATCCAGCTCGGGCAGGAGCGGCTCTTTCCCCTTGTGCAGCTGCATGTCGAACGTCGTCAGCAACGCCGCGATCGTCGCATGATGTCCCATGAGAAGAACCAGGTCGACGAGCATTTTGGGCCCGAACGACGCCTTGGCGCGGACGAAGAGTTCCGGCGGCACCTTGTGATCCGACCATATCGCGCGGCCGAGCTCGATGATCACCGCATCCTGCTCATCGAGCCCCTGCGGGCTCTTCTTGTACTTGATGACGTCGATCACCGACGCCGGAACGCCAGCCGCCAGCGCGACCGGTTCATGGGCCGTCCACTCGAACTGGTTGTCCATTTCTCGCGACGTGGTCAGGAAGCCGATTTCCCGGACCCGTGGCGTGAAGCCCGCGTCGTCCCGCAGATATTTGCTCACGGTCCCGAGTTGCTGCGTCACATAGGTGCTGTAGAGCTGGATGCCGGCCGGTCCCTGCAGGCCCGCGATATTGGCGCCCGGAACGGCGCCGCGATCGTAGGTTTTCCACCCTGCCTCGTCGAGTTCCTCGCGCCTCAGCAACGGCAGGCGAAACCCCGATTTGGGATCGATGTCGGCCGGCCATGCAGGCGCCGGCGCGGTCCGCGGCGGCGCCTGCGGAGGCGGCCCCGGCTGCGCGGCGGCTTGATCAGGTCCATGCAGGAGCATGATCGTCGCGAATAACGCCAGGCACGGAAAGCGCAACGCTCGCATGAAGGTCACTCCCGAATTTTGGGCGCCGGGGACGATCCGCATCAGTCCCTCGGCGGAGGAAGCGAAAACATCGTCTCGGCGGAAACGAAGGCATAGTCTCGATAGCCAAGGCGCGCGAGCGGGCGGATCCTGTCGGTCAGGACCATGCCGTCTTCGATCACCCGGTCGTCGATATAAATGCCGACCACGAGACCGAAGATGACTGCGTGCGGCTTCGCCTGCGCGCTCGCAACCGGGAGTTCGATCGTCTTCCAGTATCGGCACTCGAGCGCAGCGGGACTGGCGGCCACGCGGGGCGGCGCCACCATCCGGGACGGGGCGCGCTCGAGCCCCGCATGTTCGAACTCGCTGCAATCGGCAGGCAGCCTTGCCGACGTCTTGTTCATCTGCTCGCGCAGATCGTAGCTGGCGATCGAGCAGACGAACTCGCCGGTGTCTTCGACATTGCGCCTCGTGTCCTTGGATCCGCTCGCGGAGAAGATCACGTAGGCGGGCTTTTCCGACACGGCCGCGAAGAAGCTGTAGGGCGCGAGATTGGCGACGCCGGCGCGGCTGAGCGTGGAAACCCAGCCAATGGGGCGCGGCGAAACCAGCGCCTTGAAAGGGTCGTGCCTGAGCCCGTGAACGTTCTCGACCGCATCATAAAACATCAATGAGCCCCGTCATTCCTTGTAGACCGCCTTCACCCGCTCGATGACGTCGGCGGGAATGGTGTCGAGCTCGCCGATGAGTTCCTGCAATTCTTCGCCGCTGAGCGGATCGACATCTCCGCCGAGCTTCTCCTGATCCTTGATGAAGGCCGGATCCTTGACCATCTTGTCGAAGGCGCGTCGTAGAGCGGCGACGCGCTCGGGCGGCACGCCCGGGGAGGTGAAGTAGGCCTTGCCGACCTCGGCCGCGCTCATGATCGTGCGCATCACGGCCTTGTCCTGCGGGGTTTTCGCCAGTTCGACGGATGTCGGAACGTCCGCCAGCGCCGGAAGGCGCTTGATGGAATGCTGGACCAGAATCCGGATCTTTCCGTCTTTCAGCCAGTCAGGATGAACAGCCTGCACGGCTTCCCAACTGGTCGAATGACCCTCCGTCTCGCCGCGCTCCATCGCCAGCATGGCGTCCGCCGAACCCTTGTAACCCATGATCAGCTTGAACCTGGTGTTCAGCACTTCATTCATGACGCTCGGATACAGCGAGACGGTGGACCCGGCGCCCGTGCCCGACAGGGTGATCTGCGTGTTATAGGCGTCGGCGATGCTTTTGGCTTTCGACGTATGCCACACCATGGTCACGTTGCCGGAGGGGGTGGTGCGGCCGATCCAGTTGAATTTGGAAGGATCAAACCGCACTTGCGCCTGACCGAGCTTGGCCTGCAGGGGCATGCCTTGCGACACGACGCCAATGGCCGTTCCGTCCTTTGCGGCGGCCGAAAACATGAAATTCGCCGCGACCAGACTCCCGGCGCCCGGCATGTTCTGGACGATGATGTTCGGCTTGCCGGGCAGGAACTTGCCAAGATGCGCCGCGACCGTGCGCGCGTAGAGATCATTGCTGCCGCCGGGGGGATAGCCGACGAACATCTGCAATGTCTTGCCGGCGTAGAAGGCTTCCACATCGTCCGATCTGGCGACGCCGCCGCTGATCGAAACAAGCGCTGCGGCGAAAAGAAGACGCTCCCCACGGGTCAAGCTGCGCATCAATTCCTCCTGGAATGTCGGTGTTTTCCTACGTGCGGTCTGGCTGCTTTCGACTAGGTGAGAGGCCCGTCGATCGGGCGCAGGAACTTGCCGCTCTTCATTCGCATATCGCCATCGACATAAAGCGTGGGTTCCAGAATCACGCCGTCCATGTGGATGTTCGACAGGATTGTCCCGCCGACGTCGACATTCGTGCCGAGTCCGAAATGCATCGAACCCAGAATATTCTTGTCCTCGCGCTGGACGCCCCGGATAAGGGCCTTTGAATTGATGCCGACGGACGCCTCGGCCGGACACACATAAGCGTTCTCGTCGCCGTAGGTGGCGAGATAATTGCGCAGCGTGAAAGCGTCCGCGCCGCCATCGATCGAGACGATGCGTCCCTTCTCGACCGTCAGCTCGATCGGACTTGAGAGGCGACCCAGCTGATGCATGCACAAGTCGATCACGAGCTTGCCATGCGCCGAACCTTCCACCGGCGGGACGTTGAACTCACCGTTCGGGTAAAGGAAACGATGGAAAGGAATCGCCTTGCTGCGGCCCAGCACATTGATCTTGTAGGGCGTAAACGACTCGTCCGGCAGCTTTGGAATGAAGATGCGGTCGGTCACGTCGTAATGGAAATCCGTGCCGTAGGCCGATGTGACGTGACACCATTTGGCGTCCCGACCAAAAATATTGGTGGCGACCCAGTGATTGCGGATCGCCATTTCGCGCTGATCTTCCGTGACGGCGCCCGACTGGAACATTTCCAGCGTCATTCCGCCGTCCATGCAGATTGTCGGAACGCCCGCCACCATGGCGTTGTGATTGGCGTGACAGTGAAGCATGCCGGTCGATGCGAGAAGGATGTTCAGATCGACTTTCGTCATCGCCTCGCACACGGCGGCGGGCGGATCATAATAATCGGCGGGCCGGGGGTCGAACATCGCCAGGACAGCGTCCGCTCCCAGTTCCGACAAGGTCGCCATCACGACCTGCCAGACGCGCGGGTCGTGCTGTGTGTCGGTAATCACCAGCACTTTCATGCCCGCGACCACATTGACCAGAAGCGGTCGTCGCAAATAATCGAGATTGCCAGTTATCATGGCCCCCATCGCGTCCTCCCCTGTCGATCCACGAAGTCAACGGGTTCTTGGTCCCGTCGCACAGCTCTCGCCGCGCCGCTCCGTGTCGAATTATCCCCTCGTGTCCGTTCCCGCGCGGACAGAGTTCGGCCCGACTTATCTTTCTTGCTGATGCAAGACGTGTCGTGACGGATTCAAGATTAGCGGCGATCGCCGATCCTGCGCAAGCCCGCAGTTTTGGCGTTGCGACCGTCGGATCGATGTGATTAGCTTGATGTATACGCCGAATAATGGCGGGGCATGTCTGCTTCATAGCGTGCCGATTTCAGGGAGGAACGCTTGAAACCGGCATCTTTCGGTTATCACGATCCGACGACTATTGACGAGGCGGTCGCGCTATACGGCCGTCTGGAGAACGCGCGGCCGCTGGCGGGCGGGCAATCTCTCGTGCCGATGATGAACTTTCGCTATGCGGCGCCCGATCACCTCATCGACCTGAATGGCGTCACGGGGCTCGCCGAGTTCACGTGCGGCGACACGATGACGATCGGCGCCATGGCGCGACAGCGCAGTCTCGAGTTTTCGGACGACGTGGCGAAACGGTGTCCCATACTGCGGGAAGCGCTCCTGCACGTCGGCCATCGCCAGACGCGAAACCGCGGAACGGTCGGCGGATCTCTCTGCCATCTCGATCCTTCCGCGGAAATGTCGGCGATCATGATGTTGCATGATGCGAATCTGACGGCGCGCTCGGTCGGCGGCGTGCGGACCATCCCCATGGAGGATTTCGCCCTCGGCTTCATGACGACGGCGCTGGCCGAGAATGAACTGCTCACATCCGTCGATTTCGACTGCTGGCCCGAGCGGCATGGCTTCGCCTTTGAAGAATACGCCCGGCGTCACGGCGACTTCGCCATCGCGTCGGCCGGCGCCCTTCTGCTTCTGGACGGCCGCCGACAGGTGGAGCGAATCGCCCTCGTGGTCGGCGGCGTGGACCGCGTTCCACGGCGGCTGCGGCGGCAGGAGAGGGAAGCGATAGGCGCGCCGTTCAATGACGCGCTGATCGCATCATTCGCCCACGCGGCGGAAGCGCTGGAGGCCTCCGACGACGCGCATGTCAGTGGCCAGTACCGCCGCCATCTCGCGTCCGTCCTGACAACGCGCGCCCTGAAACGCGCGGGCGCTCACATTCAATCCAGCAAGGCGGTTCATGTCTGAGGATCGGCCCATCACCGTCACCGTCAATGGCAGGACATACGAGCGCACAGTCGAGCCGCGCATGCTCCTTGCCGACTTCCTGCGCAATGTCCTCGACCTCACGGGGACGCATGTCGGCTGCGAACATGGCGTTTGCGGCGCCTGCACGATCCTGTTCGACGGAATGAGCGCGCGGTCATGTCTTCTTTTCGCGGTGCAGGCCAATGGTCGTGACATCACCACGGTCGAGGGGCTGCAGAACCCGGACGGAACCTTGTCGGTTCTCCAGCAGGCGTTTCATGAAAACCATGGCCTGCAATGCGGATTCTGCACGCCCGGCATGCTCAT
>JAIEQX010000345.1 GCA_019747375.1 Beijerinckiaceae bacterium
CAGAACCGGGGTATCGTGCTGGACGCCGACGCCCTCACATTGTTCGCCAGCGACCCGCAAGGCTTCGCCGACATGGTGGCGCGCCGCGACGGTCCGGTCGTCCTGACGCCGCACGCAGGTGAATTCTCAAGGCTCGCCAGGGGCTTGTTGCGAAAAAACGATTCAGTTTCTCAAGTCCTTGAATCAAACGCTCAGGCGCCTGATTCAAAACTGGAAGCCGCCCGGGCAATGGCCCGCGCCCTCGGGACGATCCTCGTCCTGAAGGGGCCCGACACCGTTGTGGCGAGCCCCGACGGCCGCGCGTCGATCGCCGCCGATCTCCCGGCCGATCTGGCGACAGCCGGGTCCGGCGACGTGCTGGCTGGAATGATCGGGGGGCTGCTCGCGCAGGGCATGCCCGCCTATGAGGCGGCCTGCGCGGCGGTCTGGCTGCATGGCGCGGCGGGTCGGGCGCTCGGGCGGGGCCTGGCCGCAGAGGATGTGCCGGAAGCCCTGCCGGGCGTCCTGGCCTTGCCGGAGGTTGGTGGATCGGGTCCCTGAAAGAAAGAAGGCCGCCGACTTTCGTCAGCGGCCCAAGTCTAGGGAGGAAACGCCCAAGGAGGGCTACGACCGGCGCAAGCGCCCTGTCGCAGTGACAATATCCATGGTGCGGCGCACAATCTCAAGCGTGAAGATCGCATGTCCGCTATGCGCTGTGCGAATGGCTCGCAACTTACCTTTGCGTCATGAGCAAAGCCTCTTCCAAACCTGTCCCAGCGCGCTGTGATTACGTCACCTCGAACCAGGCCACTGGGCCGCTGGCTGTCCCAAATCCGCTCACAATCAGCCACTTGCCGGGATTGTCGGCGACGAAAGCCACGCGGACGGTGCGGCCCTCGGGCGCGATGACGGCGTCTCGCCAATAGGGCTCCCAGCCGTCGTCCATCAGGTGAAGCTGCCGCACGACATGACCGTGGATGTGCATCTGATGCGGAATCGCCGACTTGTTGATGAAGCCCATGCTCACCGATGTCCCGCGTTTCACCGAAAACAGCGGCTTGGCGGCAAGCTCCGTCGCCGCCTGTCCGTTGATTCGCCACGGCCGCGCCTCGCCCTGAGGGGTGGGCCCCCCGTCGATGGTCAGGTCCGCACGGCGGGCCTTTTCCAGCGGAATGGCGCCCGGCAGCGACCCATTGGGCGGCAGCGCGGCGATCGCCGGCAGTGCGGGCCGAGCGTCGCCCTTCGTGACGAAGCGCAGCAGGGCGGTCGGCTGGCCCGCCGCCGCGCCCGTCATGCCCCGGAGAACGACGCTGGCCTCGGCGCCCGCCTGACCGGGCAGGTCGAAGAAGACGTCGAAGCGGGCGCCCGGCGCCAGCGGCAGGGTCTGCCGCACCGGCTCGAACAGATCGCAGGGCTGGCCGTCGATGGCGGCGACCTGCGCTTTCACGCCTTCGAACCCCACCGCCATGATCCGTCGCGCCGATCCGCTGGCGAGCCGCAGCCGGACACGCGAGCCCGGCGCCATTTCGACGGGCGCCGCATGCGTGTCGCCATTGGTGGTGACGAGCGGCGCCGCGCCCTCCGGGCCTGTCCAGTCGGCCAGCAGGCAGGCGATGTCCCGGTCGACCCTGGGCGGCTCGCGCTCCTCGACGATCAGCAGCCCCGTGAGCCCTTGCGCGGTCTGCTCGATCGCGTGGGCGCGAACGCCGGAATGATAGAGAAACACGCCCGAATCCGGCGGCGTCATCGCAATGTCGAAATGTTCGCCCTTGCCGATGGGCTTCTGCGTCAGCGGCGCGGCGCCGTCCATCGCGTTCGGGCCGCGGACGCCGCGCCAGTGCAGCGACAGCGGCGCGTCGAGTTCGTTGGCGAGTTTGAGCCGAAGCTCCTCGCCGTGCCGGATCCGCAGGAGCGGCCCCGGCGCCGCGCCGTCGAAGCCCGAGATGTCGCTCTCGGCCGCCGGCTCCGGCCAGAGCCGTTTCTTCGCCTTGCGGGCGGTCAGAACGCGGGGCTGCGACGCCGCGCCGTCCTGCGCCTGCGCCGGCCCGATCGCCAGGGTGACGGCGACGGAGCCGAGAAAAACGCGCCGGGTAGGGGACATGCGGCCTCGCTCATGGCTGGCGCGATTCGCGCGCGGGGGTGCGAGGTGAACTAGGACGGCGGGCGCGGGATGCCAAGCCTGACGGTCGATGCAAGCCTGTCCGGTCGCGCAAGCCTGTCCGTAAAACCGGGTCCGGCCACGAATGAGAGCCCGTCTCGCCTCGGCGCGCTCACCAGCTGTGCGCCCGCACATAGCCGCGCAGGAAGTCGATGAACAGCCGCGCCTTGAGCGGCAGATAGCGGGCGTGCGGATAGAGCACGTAAATGGGCCGGCGGGGGGCCTGGAAGTCCTTGAAGATTTCCACCAGCGCGCCGGACGCGATATCGGGCTCGGCATAATAAGTCGGCAGCATCGTCACGCCGACGCCGCGGAGGGCTCCCGCCCGCAGCGCAAACACGCTGTTGGTGATGAGAGACCCCAGCACCTTGACGGCGACAGGGCCCTCGCGCCCCTGGAAGCGCCAGATATTGTCGGGCGAGATCGAGCGGTGGACGAGGCAGTTCCGGTTTTCGAGCTCGGACGGATGCGCGGGCTCGCCATGCCTGGCCAGATAGGCCGGCGAGGCGAGGACGGGCCATCCGACATCCCCCAGCTTGGTGCTGATGATGCTCATGTCCTCGATGCCGTGCATCCAGACCGCGAGATCATAGCCCTGGTCGATCAGTTCGAAGGGCGAAAAGCTGGTGTCGGTCAGGATCAGGGTGATCTTGATGTCCTGGTGCTCGGAGGTGAACTGCGCGATCGCGGGCGCCAGATGCAGGTTCCCGAACGCCATGGAGGCGAGGATCTTGAGCGTGCCGCGAGGCTCCTCGCGCCGGCGCGAAATGACCGATTCGGCATTTTCGAACGAGGTGAGCATGTTCTGGCAGAAGGCCAGATATTCATGTCCGATCTCGGTCAGCGACAATTGCCGCGTCGTCCTGTTGATAAGGCGGACGCCCAGATGGTCTTCCAGCTGCTTCAGATGGGTGCTGGCGAGCGCCCGCGACGTGCCGAGTTCCTGCGCGGCGCGCGAAAGACTGCCGGTTTGCGCGATCCGAACGAAGGTTTCGATCGCTTTTAGCCGATCCATCGCGATTTTTCCTTGCCTGACGCAGGTTCTGGACCAACGCGCCGTCCCATTGTCAAAAATCCTTGATCAATCATGTCAGAAGCCGTGGCTATCCGAAAGTCTGTCGGGTGAGTACCAATCTGCCCCGAGGAAACGCCCAAGGAGGACAGCAATTGTCCCATAAGATCGTGCCGCTCTCTTCCGCTTGCGGAGCAGAGATTCAGGGGTTGGACCTGCGCCAGCCTTTGAACGCGGACACGGCGGCTGCTGTCCGGAAAGCCTTCGACGATCATGTCGTCCTGGTCTTTCGCGGTCAGGAACTTTCGGAAAACGAACAACTCCGGGCTGCCGAAATCTTCGGTAAGGTAGCCCTTCGGAAAAAGCCGGTCAGCGGCCCCGGGCCCGGAGGTGACTTCGACACACCCTTCATGATGGTGACCAACATCGTCGAGAACGGGAAAGCCATCGGGGCCTTCGGCGATGGCGAAATGTGGTTCCACCACGACACGAGCTACTACCCCGAACCCCATCGCGCGACTCTGCTTTACGCCATGAAGCTGACGAGCTGGGGCGGCGAGACCTGCTTCTCCAACATGTACAAGGCCTATGAGATGATCCCGCCCGCCCTGCGCGACCGTCTCGAGGGCCGCAAAGTCCTGCAGATGCATGATTACAAGCGTCGCGAGCGGATCGACGTCGAAACCGCCGACCTGTCGCGCATCCGCCATCACGAGCAGCCGCTCTTCATCACCCACCCGGCGACGGGCCGGAAGGCTCTTTATGTGAGCCGGCTGATGAGCGCCCGGATCGAAGGCTTCTCGCGGGCCGAAAGCGAAGAGATCCTCGAACAGCTGTTCGACATTTCCGAAGACCCCTCGATTGTCTACGAGCACCATTGGCGGCTCGGCGATCTGGTGGTCTGGGACAATTGGTGCTCGATCCACGCGCGGAAGGATTTCCCGCGGGAGGAGCCCCGACTGATGCGCCGCCTGACCATCGAAGGACAGGCGATGCGCTTCTGAGCACTGCCTCGAACGGAAACCTGCCGCATAAGGCGGGGCCGCAAGGGGTCAAGCGTCCGGACCGACAGGGAGGCGGTCCGGACGCTTTTTTATTTTCAGCGCGCCGCGAAGACCCGGCGCGCGCCCAGCGGGCGGGTGCTGGCCCTCCCTCTGCTCACTCCGCACTTTTTTGTCGCATCGCCGGCCTTGCATTGGTATAGAGCGCAACCCGAAGCGGTGAGGCGAGCGGGCGCGGCCCTTGTCGCGTAGGTGTTCGCGGGCGTGGCGGAACTGGTAGACGCGCCGGATTTAGGTTCCGGTGGTGAAAATCGTGGGGGTTCGAGTCCCTCCGCCCGCACCAGGCCGTCGTCGCACTCAATGACTTCGAACCGATTTCAGCGTGCCTGGGCATTCGCTCGGGCGAGACCTTCGAGAAGGTAATAAAATGCAGGTGACCGAAACCCTGTCGCAGGGCCTCAAGCGTGAGTTCAAGGTCGTGATCCCGGCGACGGATCTCGCCGCCCGTCTCGACACCCAGCTCGTCGAGATGAAGGACAAGGTCCGGATCAACGGCTTCCGTCCCGGCAAGGTGCCGATGACGCATCTGAAGCGCGTCTATGGCCGCAGCGTCATGGCCGAAGTGCTCCAGAACGCCATCAACGAGGCGAACCGCAAGATCGTCGAGGACAACAAGCTCAAGCTCGCGATGGAGCCCAAGATCGATTTCCCTGAGGACCAGGCCGAAGTCGAGCGCGCTCTCGCGGCCGAGGGCGACCTGTCCATCACGGTCAATGTCGAGATCCTCCCGACCTTCGATGTCGGCTCCTTCGACGACGTGTCGATCGAGCGCCTCAAGGCCGAAATCCCCGACGAGGAAGTCCAGCAGACCCTCGAGAAGATGGCCGCGCAGAACCGCGCCTTCACCCCGAAGGAAGAGGGCGCCGCCGCCGTTTCGGGCGACAAGGTCACGATCGACTTCGTCGGCAAGCTTGGCGACGTGCTGTTCGAGGGCGGTTCGGGCACGGATATCGACGTGATCCTCGGATCGTCGTCCTTCATCCCCGGCTTCGAGGAACAGCTCGAAGGCGTCAAGGCGGGCGAGAGCCGCGAGGTCAAGGTGACCTTCCCGGAAAACTACACGGCCACCCATCTGGCCGGTCGCGACGCCACGTTCGACGTCACCGTCAAGGCGGTGGCGGCTCCGGGCGAACTCGCCATGGACGAGGAATTCGCCAAGGGCTTCGGCTTCGACAGCCTCGACAAGCTGAAGGACGCGGTCCGTTCCAACATGGAGCGCGACTACACCAAGGCCTCGCGCGACAAGCTGAAGCGCGCGCTCCTCGATGCGCTCGACAAGAAATATTCCTTCGAACTGCCGGAAGGCCTGGTCGAGCAGGAATTCGCCGGCATCTGGCAGCAGGTCGAGAACGAGCAGCGTCAGGGCGGCAAGAGCTTCGCTGACGAGGGCACCACCGAAGAGGCGGCCCGCGCCGACTATCGCCGCATTGCCGAGCGCCGCGTGCGC
>JAIEQX010000379.1 GCA_019747375.1 Beijerinckiaceae bacterium
ATGCCGTACCCTGGCGTACAATCGGATACTGCCGGAGGGGCAAAAATCATTCCCACTCGATCGTGCCGGGCGGCTTTGACGTGACGTCATAGACCACCCGGTTGATGCCGCGGACTTCGTTGATGATGCGCGTGGCCGCGCGGCCCAGGAAATTCATGTCGTAGGGGAAGAAATCCGCCGTCATGCCGTCGACCGAAGTGACGGCGCGCAGGGCGCAGACGTGATCGTAGGTGCGGCCGTCGCCCATGACGCCGACCGTGCGGACCGGCAGCAGCACCGCGAAGGCCTGCCAAATCTTGTCGTAGAGGCCGGCCTTGCGAATCTCGTCGAGATAGATGGCGTCGGCTTTGCGGAGGATTTCCAGCTTCTCGTGCGTGATGGCGCCGGGAATCCGGATCGCGAGGCCGGGACCCGGGAATGGATGACGGCCGACAAAGGCCTCCGGCAGGCCGAGCTCCCGGCCCAGCACGCGCACTTCGTCCTTGAACAATTCGCGCAAGGGCTCGACGAGCTTCATCTTCATGCGCGCCGGAAGACCGCCGACATTGTGATGCGACTTGATGGTGACCGACGGGCCGCCGGTGAACGAGACGCTTTCGATGACGTCGGGATAGAGCGTCCCCTGGGCCAGAAAGTCCGGCGCCCCTTTGCCGTCCGACGCAATCTTCTTGGCCTCCGCATCAAAGACATCGATGAAGAGACGCCCGATGGTCTTGCGCTTCTGCTCGGGGTCGCTGACGCCGTCGAGCTCCTTCAGGAACAGTTCCTCGGCGTCCACATGCACGAGCGGGATATTGTAGGTGTCGCGAAACAGTTTCACGACTTCCTGAGCCTCGCCCATGCGCAACAGGCCGTGGTCGACGAAGACACAGGTGAGTTGATCGCCAATGGCTTCGTGGATGAGCACGGCCGCGACAGCGGAGTCGACGCCGCCCGACAGGCCGCACAGCACCCGCGATTTGCCGACCTGAAGGCGGATTGCTTCCACGGCTTCCTGACGGAAGGCCGCCATGGTCCAATCACGCTTCAAACCCGCGACCTTGTGGACGAAATTGGAGAGCAGCTTCGCGCCGTCGGGCGTGTGGACGACTTCGAGATGGAATTGCACGGCATAGTATCTGCGCGCCTCGTCCGCGATGGCGGCGAGCGGGGCGTTTTCCGAAATGGCGATACGCTTGAAGCCCTCGGGCAATTGCGTGACGCGGTCGCCGTGGCTCATCCAGACGGGATATTTCTGGCCCGGCTCCCAGACGCCTTCGAAAAGCGCCGAGTTTTCGACAACCTCGACATCGGCGCGGCCGAATTCGCGATGATGGCCGGCCTCGACCTTGCCGCCGAGTTGCTCGGCCATGACCTGCTCGCCGTAGCAGATCCCCAGCACCGGGATGCCGGCGTCGAAAATCGCCTGAGGCGCGCGGGGCGAGCCCTCGTCCGCCACCGAGCAGGGGCCGCCAGACAGGATCACGGCCTTGGGCTTCAGATCCGCAAAGGCCCTCTCAGCCGACTGGAACGGCGCGATCTCGCAATAAACGCCAGCCTCGCGCACGCGGCGCGCGATGAGCTGGGTCACCTGCGACCCGAAGTCGACGATGAGCACCTTGTCGTGGTGGGCGACGATTTCGCTGTGGGGATCTGCGGCCATGGAGCTTGTGGGTCCTGCGCGTAAAAAGCCGGATTAGGCCAAGCAGGGCCGCGGCGCAACAAGATTGGCCGCAGCGCCCCACCCCGCCTGTGGAACGAGGCGGCCCGCCCAACCCGGGCGGCCTTGGCGGCGATCGGAACTTTCAAGCCTAGCCGAAGGTTGTCATAATGAGCGTGGCATCTGCAATCGCCATGCGCTGAGGAGCGAACATGCGTAAATTCCTGATCATCGGCGCCGCGGCCTTCATGGCTCTCGGCGGTCTGGCCCTGTCCGGCGGCGCGCAGGCTGCGCCCGTCTCGGTGGATCTCCTTGCGGGCTCCGCCCGCACCATGGCGCCCATCGAACAGGTTCAGACGAGACGGACCGTCCGCCGCACGGTGCGCCGCCCGGTCTATTCGTACCGCAACCGCGGATATCGGGGCTATCGCGGCTACGGCTATGGCCGCAGCGTCACGGTGCTGCCGCGCTATTACAACCCGCGGACCCGCGGCAGTTCATTCGGCACGGGCGGACGGGGCGACGGCGGCTTCATCCGCGGCCAGCAGACCCAGGGCATCACGCACTGAGGTTGACGGCAACGCGCGGTTTCGCGGCGCCAACGCCGCGGAACCGCATGATCAACAGCTTTTAACCCGCATTCGAACGATTTGCTTGAGCCGCCTGCAACGGCTGCCGGCCTAGGTTCCTTCCGCTGGCGCATCGGGCCGGCGCCAGGACGAGTTCGGCCATGATCGAGAATTATCGCATCAAGCAGATCGGGACGCTGTTTTCCGAAGAGATCGAGGACCAACCCGCGCCGCCGCGGTGGCGTCGCCGCACCTCGACGGCGCTGCCGATCCGCGTACTGGGCCTTCTGCGGGACGCCATGACGCAACTTGACGGAGCGCCGAGGCCGCGCCGCGCGCGGGTCTGGCGGAAAGAGGACGGGCTGACCTCGCGCAGCGGCAAGCCATTCAAATTTAATGCGAATTAACGAGCTTTTGAGCGATTGGCTTGAGCCGGCCGCAAGTTCGGGGCGCCTATAGTCCAGCGTCGGCGTTCGGTCGGCGTCAGGATTGATCGTCATGATCGAAAACAACACGTCCCGCTCGCCCGAGACCGCGACGGCCTATTTCGCCCGCAAGGCGCCGCGCCATACGGCGCGGGTGCTTCGCCTGTTACGGCAGGCGATGAGCGAGATGAACGGCGCGCAGCGCGCCGCCGCCCGCCCGCGCGCTCACGACCGCAGCAAGAGCGCCACGTAGAACCCGTCAGTGCCGCTCGTGCGGGGCGACAGGCGCAGGCCGACGCCATGCGGCGAGCCGTGCTCGGCTAATTGCGGCAGGCCCGCGCGGCGGGCGATATGGGCTGCGTCGAGCGGCAGGAAGTCGCCGTGCGCCGCCAGGAAAGCGTCGATCCGCTCTTCGTTTTCGGCGCGCAGCAGCGAGCAGGTGATGTAGGCGAGCACGCCGCCCTGCTTCACGTATTTTTCGGCGCGTTCAAGAACTTCGTCCTGTTCGCTCAAGCGCTGCGTCAACGCGCCGGGGCGGGTGCGCCACTTGGCGTCGGGATTGCGCCGCCAGGTGCCCGTTCCCGTGCAGGGCGCATCGACCAGCACGAGATCGCAGCGCTTGACGCAATCGGCCAGGACGTCGGTTGCACCCTTGGGCGCGCGGACCTGCACGTTGCGGACATTGGCCCGCTCGAGCCGCGGATAGATCGGCATGAGACGCCGGCCGTCCGTATCGGTGGCGTATATCTGACCCTTGTTGTCCATCTCGGCCGCCATGGCGAGCGTCTTGCCGCCGCCGCCGGCGCAGAGATCGAGCACCTGCATGCCGGGTTTGGCCCCGGCGATCAGGGACGCGAGCTGCGAACCCTCGTCCTGGATCTCCACGAAGCCGCGCACATAGGCGGGCTCGGCTGACAGCGATGGGCCGCGTCCGTCGGCGCCGGTCTTCAGACGCAAGCCGAGCGGCGACAGCGGGGTTTCCTCCGGCTCGAGATGGGCCAGCATCTTGGCGGCCTTCTCCCGCTCGCCCTTCAGCCGGTTGACGCGCAGGTCGACGGGCGCGCGGTCGGCGAGCGCCCTGCCCTCCGCCACCGCTTCGTCGCCGAAGGCCGCGGCGAAATGCTCGGCCAACCATTCGGGATAGTCGCCGCGCACGTGGTCGGGAGCGTCGTCCAGCGTGGCGTCGCGCAGGCGCGCGGCCTCGGCCTCGCTCAGCGGCGCGGGCGCGTGGGCCTCGCCGGTGCAGAGCGCCGCAATCGCGTCGACGTCGAGGCTGCGCATCCGGCGGAGCGAGCCCAGCACGATGGCGCGGGGCGTTTCCTCGCCCATGATCCAGGCGGCGGAGGCGCGCACGCGCAGGGCGTCATAGACGTGACTGGCGATGGCGGCTCGGTCCTTCGAGCCGGCGAAGCGGTGGCCGAGGCCCCAGTCCTTCAGGGAATCGGCGGCCGGGCGGCGGCGCTCCGCAATGTCGGCCATAATTTCGATTGCTGCGCTGATGCGGGCTGAAGGGGTCATCTAAGCTTGGCCATATTGTCGACACACCGGCGACATGAGGCGCCGACACTCTCTGCCCCGCGTCGTTCCACACATGGCGGCGCGTGACAACCAATCGTTTCAGGACGCATCCCGATGAAATTCATTCTGCCGGCTCTCGCGGCCACGTTTCTCACGCTTTCGCTGGCCGGATGCGCCAGCCCGCCGCCCCAGCAGGCCGTGCTTTATCCTGACGCGCCGCCGCGCAAGCCGCTCGACGCAAAGACGCAACTGGAGACGGGACGCCGTTACTGAGGCCTCTGGCGGCGATTACGCCGCCAGAATCCGCACCGCGAAGATGATCCACATGACCAGAAGGATCAGCACGCCAACCAGGTAAGCCGGGAAGCGAAGCGCCAGGCGGTTAGAGGTGGTGTGAACCAGCGCGTGAATGATGCGCGAAAGCACCCAGAGCCACGCCATCACGACGAACAGAAGGTCCGCCTTGTTGGTCATGGCCGCAAGAATGACCAGCACGTAGAACAAGACGGGGGTCTCGAACTGGTTCTCGAATGCGCGGGCCGCCTGGGCGGCGCGCGGAGGCCAGGCGTATTGGCTCGCAGCCGGATCGAGCTCCTTCACCTGCTTGCTGCGCGCGGCGTAAAAGCGCGTGCGACCCATCCAGAACAGCAGGACAAACACCAGCAGCACATGCACGAACAGCGGCAGCAGGATCATCTGGATGGTCATGCGGGGTGGGCTCCTGCGTCAGCGAAGGATCAAAGGCCGGTCGGATAGTTCGGGCTCTCGCGCACAATCGAGACGTCGTGGACGTGACTTTCGCGCAGACCCGCGGATGAGATGCGCACGAATTCCGCCTTGCCCTGGAATTCCGGCACGGTCGCGCCGCCGACGTAACCCATGGCGGCGCGCAGGCCGCCCGCGAGCTGGTGCAGCACCGCGCCCACAGGCCCCTTGTAGGGCACCTGTCCCTCGATGCCCTCGGGCACGAGTTTCAGCGAATCCTTGATGTCCTGCTGGAAGTAGCGATCCGCCGAGCCGCGCGCCATGGCGCCGACCGAGCCCATGCCTCGATAGGCCTTGAACGAGCGGCCCTGGAACAGGAAGACTTCGCCCGGGCTTTCCTCGGTGCCGGCCAGCAGCGACCCGATCATCACGCAATCCGCGCCGGCCGCGATGGCCTTGGCGAGATCACCCGAAAACTTGATGCCCCCGTCGGCAATGATCGGCACGCCCGCCTTGCGGGCGACCTCAGCCGCCTCGAGAATGGCGGTGAGCTGCGGCACGCCGACGCCCGCCACGATGCGGGTGGTGCAGATGGAGCCCGGACCGATGCCGACCTTGATGCCGTCAGCGCCGGCGTCGATCAGCGCGCGCGCGCCGTCGCCCGTCGCGATATTGCCGGCGATCAGCGATACCTTGTTGTTGGCGCGCTTGATGCGGGCCACCTGGTCGAGCACGTGCTGGGAATGGCCGTGGGCGGTGTCCACCACGATGCAGTCGACGCCCGCATCTATGAGCATGAGCGCGCGGTCAAA
>JAIEQX010000269.1 GCA_019747375.1 Beijerinckiaceae bacterium
ATTGATTCGCAGGATTGTGTGCATGATTTCGATCAACCAGCGTCTCGCCACCGTGCTCGGCGTCCAGGAATGGCAGGTGGGCGCGGCCGTGGATCTCATCGATTCCGGCGCGACGGTTCCGTTCATCGCGCGCTATCGCAAAGAGGTCACGGGCACGCTGGACGATACGCAATTGCGCAATCTGGACGAGCGGTTGCGCTATCTGCGCGAGCTCGAGGATCGCCGCAAGGCCGTGGTCGAAAGCATTCGCGAACAGGGCAAGCTGGATGACGCTCTGCTCGCCACCATCAACGCCGCCGAGACGAAGGCGCGCCTCGAAGACATCTACCTTCCCTACAAGCCCAAGCGCCGCACCAAGGCGCAGATCGCCCGCGAGGCCGGGCTCGAGCCGCTGGCGCTCGGCGTGCTGGCCGACCCGTCGCTCGATCCGCGCGTCGTGGCGGAGGGATATGTCGATGCCGCCAAGGGAATCGAGACGATCGAACAGGCGCTCGACGGCGCCCGCTCGATCCTGGTCGAACGGTTTTCGGAAGACGCGGAACTGATCGGCGCCCTGCGCGAGACATTCTGGACCCAGGGACAGTTGCGCTCCGCCGTGCGCCCCGGCAAGGAGGCCGAAGGCGCCAAATTTTCGGATTATTTCGATTTCTTCGAGCCTTTGGGCAAATTGCCCTCGCATCGAATCCTCGCGCTGTTTCGCGGCGAGAAGGAAGAGATCCTCGATCTCAAGCTCGAGTCCGAGCCCGTAGCGCCGACGCCGGGCGTGCCGGGCCTTTACGAGAACCGTATTGCGGCGCGCGTTGGCGTTTCGGCGCAGGGGCGGCCGGCCGACAAATGGCTCGGCGACGTCGTGCGCTGGGCCTGGCGCACGCGCATGGAATCAAGCCTCGCGGTCGATCTGCGCGTGCGGCTCTGGCAGAAAGCCGAGGAAGAGGGCGTGAAGGTCTTCGCCGGAAACCTGCGCGACCTTCTGCTGGCCGCGCCGGCAGGCGCGCGCCCGACGCTCGGGCTCGATCCGGGATTTCGCACCGGCGTGAAGGTCGCGGTCGTGGATGCGACCGGCAAGGTGGTGGCGACTTCGACCATTTATCCGCACGAGCCGCAGAAGCGGTGGGACGAGTCGCTCGCGATCCTCACGAATCTCTGCCGCAAGCATGCGGTCGAACTCGTGGCGATCGGCAATGGCACGGCCTCGCGCGAGACGGACCGCCTCGCCGCCGACCTGCTGAAACTGGCCCCCGAGCTGAAACTCACCAAGGTGATGGTGTCGGAAGCCGGAGCCTCGGTCTATTCGGCGTCCGCCTTCGCGTCGGCGGAACTGCCCGATCTTGACGTGTCGATCCGGGGCGCCGTCTCGATCGCGCGCCGCCTGCAGGACCCGCTGGCGGAACTCGTCAAGATCGATCCGAAATCGATCGGCGTCGGCCAGTATCAGCACGATCTGAGCGAGATGAAGCTGTCGCGCTCGCTCGACGCGGTGGTGGAGGATTGCGTGAACGCCGTGGGCGTGGACGTGAACACCGCCTCGGCGCCGCTGCTCGCGCGCGTGTCGGGACTGAGCGAGAGCCTGGCGCAGAACATCGTCGTGCATCGCGACCAGAACGGGCCGTTCCGCAGCCGCACCGCGCTGAAGAACGTGCCGCGGCTCGGCGCCAAGGCCTTCGAGCTTTGCGCCGGCTTTCTGCGCATCCGCGACGGCGACGATCCGCTCGACCAGTCGAGCGTGCATCCCGAAGCCTATCCGGTGGTGCGCCGCATCATCGAGGCGACGAAGAGCGACATCAAGGTCATCATCGGAAACGTCACGGCGCTGCGCGCGCTGAAGCCGGCGCAATTCACTGACGAACATTTCGGCGTGCCGACCGTGACGGATATTCTGAAGGAACTCGAGAAGCCGGGGCGCGATCCGCGCCCGAGCTTCAAGACGGCGTCCTTCCAGGACGGCGTCGAGAAGATTTCCGATCTCAAGCCCGGCATGATTCTCGAGGGCGTGGTCACCAATGTGGCGGCGTTCGGGGCGTTCGTGGACGTGGGCGTGCATCAGGACGGGCTGGTGCATATTTCGGCGATGTCGAGCACGTTCGTGAAAGATCCGCGCGAAGTGGCCAAGCCCGGCGACGTCGTGCGCGTGAAGGTTCTGGAGGTCGATGCGCAGCGCAAGCGCATCGCGCTGACGATGCGGCTCGACCAGGATGCGAGCGAATCGACGCCGCGCAATCGCGGCGCGGCGCCGGCGCGCATGCCAAAGGCGCCGCCGCCGCAACAGCGGCCGTCGTCGTCGGCGGGCGGATTGCTGGCCGACGCGCTGCGGCGCGCCGGACTGCAAAGTCCGGATGCGGGCAAGCCGGACAACCGCCGCAACGGGCGCTGAGCGGCGGCGCCCAGCTTGGCGGCGCGAGCCAATGGAGCTGAGCCGCAGCGAGAAAGCGTTCTGCGAGACTTATCTTCTTTGTGAGCGAACCGGACGGGACCCTGGCAGTTATCGGCACGCAAGCCACTCTGGCGAAATCGATAACAGGAGACCCCCCATGCTGAAGCAGATCGCATCCGCAGCCGTTTTCGGCGCCGCTCTCGCGGCTTCGCCCGTCATGGCGCAGACCTCGGCCCCGGCGACGTCGACGGCCCCGATGGCGCAGTCCGCCGCTCCCGCGGCCGGCAATTTCATGACCCAGATGGCGGCCGGCCAGTGGCGCGGCTCGAAGCTCGTGGGCGTCGACGTCTACGGCACCGACAACGCCAAGATCGGCGACATCAGCGAAATCATCATGGACAACAGCGGCTCCGTGAAGGCCGTTGTGATCGGCGTGGGCGGCTTCCTGGGCATCGGCCAGAAGGACGTGGCGGTTCCGTTCACGGCCGTCGAGTGGACGCGTGAAGACAAGGCCATGACCACCAGCGCGACCGCGCCGGCCGACGCCAACCGCACGGGCGGCATGGCCTCGACGACGACGAACTCGGCCAACAATCCGGCGACCACGGGCGCCGCGCGCGAGACCACCAGCGCCACGACCCGCACCACCACGATGGATTATCCGGAGCGCGCCGTGATCCGCATGAGCAAGCAGGACCTGCAGAACGCGCCCGAGTTCAAATATGCGTCCGACATGGACACGCGGGCGCCCAACGCCGCCGGCACGTCCAGCGCCCCGGCGACCAACCGCTAAGGCCTGACGCCGATCCGGCCCGGCCGGGCGCTCTTGCAGTCTGCGAGAGCGCCGGCCGGGCCTTTTTCGTTTTGGATCCGGCGACGCGCCGGGCTTGCCTTCATCCGGCCGACGGTTCCATAGTAGCCTCTTGAATGTCGCCAATGACGCCCGGCCCGCCGGACGCGAAGAGCGATCTAGAGGGAGGGTCGCATGAAGTTTCGGCGTCGTGACATTCTGCGCGCCAGCGCGTTCGGGCTGGCCGGCATGGCCGCCGCCGGTCCTTCGGGGTGGAGCGCCAGGGCGCAGACCGCAGCCGCCAAAACCTCGTGGGCGACGCCTTCCGTCATCGCGGCCGCCAAGGCCGAGGGCGGCGAGATCATCATCTACGGTTCGATGAACGAGCAGGAAGCCCTGCCGCTCTGGAAGGAATTCGAGGCCGCCACCGGCATCGTGGTGAAATATGTGCGTTCGTCCGACACCGGACTGATGAGCCGCATCGTGCTGGAGGCGCGCGCGCAGCAGCGGGCCTGGGATCTCGTGGTGACGACCGCGGTCAGCAAGCTGCCGTCGGAATTCCTGGCCCCGATCGACCTGCCGGAATCCAAGAACCTCATGAAGGACGCGCTCGACCCGAAGGGCAAGTGGTGCGGCGTCTACGCCAATTACAACACGCCGGCCTACAACACGAAATTCGTCGACAAGGCGTTCCTGCCGAAATCCTACGAGGAATTTGCGACGCGCAAGGACTGGGCCGGCAAGGTGGCGATCGACGGCAATGACAGCCAGTGGGTCTATGCGCTGTTCGAGCATTACGGCGAGCAGAAGGCGCGCAAGATCATCGGCGACATCGTCGCCAATCTGAAGCCCACGGTGGTGGACGGGCATCTGGCGCTGGCGCGCTCCGTCGGGCTCGGCGAATATTGGGTGGCGCTGAACAATTACACCAACCTGACCATCAACGTGGCGCTGAAGGGCGGCGAGACGGATTACTGGGCGCTGGAGCCGATCGCGCTGTTCTTCGGACAGGCGGGCATCAGCGCGCGGGCGCCGCACCCCAAGACCGCGCTGCTGGCGGCCAATTTCCTGGTCAGCCGCGAGGCCCAGACGCTGCTGACGCAGGCCGGCCGCCTGCCGGTGCGGGGCGACGTGGCGCCCAATCCGGCGGACGCCGTCAAGCGCTTCGGCGCCAACAAGATCATCGCCACCAACTTCACGCCCGACGACGAGAAGAAGTGGCAGCGGATCACCACGGACCTGCTGCGGCCGCGCTAGGGCCGGCCCGCGATACATGGATGTGACGGCGGGGCGCAGATCCCGCATCAGGGAGGGTTTGGGGCTTGGCCTATTCGAGTGGCTTCGACGTTTCCGTCCGGCTGGGGCGCATGCGGGATTCGCTGTTCAGCTTCTCGCTCGCGAAGCTGATCGCCGTGCTGGGCGTCGGGCTCGTCATCTGGCTGGTGTTCGTGCCGCTGGCGGCGCTGCTGCTGACGGCCTTCAGCGAGGACACGATCTACGGACCGGGCGATTTCACGCTCGAGAATTTCGTCAACGCCTATACGCGCTGGCATCTGCTCAGCCTGTTCTGGAATTCCATCGTGTTCGCCGGCGGAGCCAGCATCCTGACGCTGCTGATCGGCGGGTTCGTGGCCTGGGCGATCGAGCGCACCGACATGCCGGGGCGCGAGATCTTCCACAATCTGACGCTGCTGAGCTTCGCGCTGCCGGGCCTGCTCACCACCATGGCGTGGATGCTGATCCTCAGCCCCAATGTCGGCTGGGTGAATTCGCTGCTCAAGCTTGGTTTCGGGCTCGATGCGGCGTCGTTCAACATCTATTCGATGAGCGGCATGATCTGGGTGCTGGCCTCGCATTATTTTCCGCTGGCCTATCTGCTGCTCGGCCCGGCGTTCCGCTCGCTCGACGTGCGCATGGAGGAAGCCGCCTACATGTCGGGCGCGCGGCCCTCGCATATCGCCCGCCTCGTGACGCTGCCGCTGATGAAGCCCGCGATCCTGTCGACGCTGCTGCTCCTGTTCATCCGGGGCATCGAATCCTTCGAAGTGCCGCGGCTGATCGGCAATCCGGCGCGCATCGAGGTGTTCACCACCGACATCCAGGCGGCGATCCGCGGCGCGACGCCCGAACTCGGCGTCGCCAGCGCGCTGAGCCTGACCCTGATGGCGATCTGCGTGTTCAGCGTCTATCTCTACCGCCGCGCGACGCGCAACGCCGAGGCCTTCGCGACCATCACGGGCAAGGGCTACAAGCCGACGCGGATGAAGCTCGGCGTGTGGCGCTGGCCGCTGGCGGGCCTGATGGCCTTCATCTTCGCCTTCGCGCTCGGCCTGCCGGTGGCGACGCTGGTGTGGCAGTCGCTGTTCCAGAAGCCGACGCTGCCGTTCATGGCGGGGGCGGGCGAGATGACGCTGGAGAATTACCGCTTCATCTTCGACTATCCGATCTTCGCGGATGCGGTGAAGACCAGCGTGTCGCTCGGCGCGATGGCGGCGACGCTGATCGTCGGACTGACCTTCCTGCTGGCGTGGATCGCGCAGCGCGCCATCCCGCG
>JAIEQX010000085.1 GCA_019747375.1 Beijerinckiaceae bacterium
TCGAGATGGCCGGCCATGCGCTCGGACCCCAGCTCGCGCAGACGGCGCGCGCGCTCCCGCGCGACCTCGGGGGCGACCTGCGGCATGCGGGCCGCGGGCGTGCCCGGACGCGGCGAAAACGAAAACACATGCAGATGCGTGAGCCCGCATGCGTCGACGAGATCGAGCGTGCGGGCGAACATCTCCTCGGTCTCGGTCGGGAATCCCGCGATGAAATCGGCCCCGAAGACGATGTCGGGACGCGCAGCGCGGACGTCGCGACAGAACGCGATGGCGTCGGCGCGCAGATGGCGCCGTTTCATCCGCTTCAGGATCATATCGTCGCCCGCCTGCAGCGACAGATGCAGATGCGGCATGAAGCGCGGCTCGCTGGCCAGCACGTCGAGAAGATCGTCGTCCGCCTCGATGCAGTCGATGGACGACACGCGCAGGCGCTCAAGCTCCGGCGCATGCCGCAAGATCTGCTTCACCAGCTTGCCGAACGACGGCGCGCCCGGAAGGTCATGGCCCCAGGACGTGATGTCGACGCCGGTCAGCACCGCTTCGCGATAGCCATTGGCGCAGAGCCGCCGGATCTGCGCCACGACGTCGCCCGCCGGCGCCGAACGCGACGGCCCGCGTCCGAACGGGATGATGCAGAACGTGCAGCGATGGTCGCAGCCGTTCTGCACTTCCACGAAAGCGCGGGTCTGTCCCTCGATCGAATCCACCGCGCCGGCGACGAAATGATGCGCGGTCTCGGGCAGGGCGAAGAGATCGTTGACGCGCGCCGCGCCGTCGCGCGCCAGATCGAGCCATGCGGACGGGCGCGCCTTGTCGTCATTGCCCATCACGGTCGTGACTTCGGGCATGTCGGCGAAACTTTGCGGATCGATCTGGGCGGCGCATCCCGTCACCACGATGGCGGCGCCGGGCCTCTGCCGCGCGGCGCGGCGGATGGATTGCCGCGCCTGCCGGACCGCTTCCTGCGTCACCGCGCAGGTGTTGAACACGATCGTGTCGCGATGGCCTGCGCCCTCGGCCGCGCGCCGCACGGCCTCGGATTCCACCGCATTGAGCCGGCACCCGAAGGTCACGACCTCGACGGCGGAGGGCGAAGTCACGCCCCGCAATCCTGAAACAGGGCCGCGTCGAACACGCCCTCGAATTCGAGCTCGACCGGACCGGTCATCATCACGTGGTCGTCGCTCTCGCGCCATTCGATGAAAAGATCGCCGCCCGGCAGCGTCACGCGCGCCTTGCGGTCCGTCAGCTTGCGGCGCGCCGCCGCCACGAGCGCCGCGCAGGCCGCCGTTCCGCAGGCCTGCGTCAGGCCGACGCCGCGCTCCCAGACCTTCAGCACGATGTGATCGGGCGAGACGACATGCGCCAGCGAGATGTTGGCGCGCTCGGGAAAGATCGGATGATTTTCCAGAAGCGGCCCGAACCGCGCCAGATCATGCGCCTCGACATCGTCGACCCAGAAGATCGCATGCGGATTGCCCATGTTGACGACGGATGGCGTATGCAGAAGCGGCTGGTCGATCGGCCCGATCTGAAGTTCGATGCCGCGCGTGTCGGCGAATTCGTCGCGCAGCGGAATCTCGTTCCAGGCGAGCCGCGGCTGGCCCATGTCGACGGTGAAATCGAACGCGCCGTCGCGCCGGCATTCCAGCACGCCCCGGACCGTCTCCACGAACAGGCGGCGGCGCGTATCGTGGCGCATCAGCGCCCAGGCCACGCAGCGCGTGCCGTTGCCGCAGGCTCCCGCCTCGCTGCCGTCGTTGTTGTAGATCCGCACATAGGCGTCCGTCCCGGCGCTGCGCGGATCGTGCAGCGCCATCATCTGGTCGTAAGCGAGTCCGTCGCCGCGCGAGATCGCACGCGCCTCCGCGGGCGAAACCACAAGATCGGTTCCGCGAAGGTCGAGAACGACGATTTCGTTGCCGAGCCCGTTCATTTTCAGGAAGGGCCGGCCGGCCAGCTTGCTCATGCGCTCGGGCTCCGGACTGTGGAGGCGCTTATAGGCGCAAAGCCCGCCCGCCGCCACTGCGACGCGCGGCGCGGCGTCATGACGACGAGTTGAATCACGAATTTGAACCCGGAGGCCCCTGTACGGATTGGTCTTTGCTGAGAATGCCCGACGACGGGCCGAAGGGGCCGCTATTCGCGCCTTGGCTTTGCCGCACGAGTCGTCTCATATGCAAGTCATTCCACGATTCTGCGGGCGTCCCATGGACGCCGGCCCGGAGCCATTGCCGCAATGAGACACTCCCTGTTTTCACGCTTCGCCCGCAGCGCAGCCCTGATCGCCGTCCTGGCGCTTCCGACATCATTGTCGGCCCAGACGACGCCGGGCAGCGGCGGCAGCGCTCCGACCCAGACGATGCCGGCGGCTCCGGCTCCGGCGCCGGCGCCCGCCCCCGAACCGCAGGTCATTCCCGCGCCCGACCTTGGCCGCTCGACCGGCGACGCCTCGAGCGCCCAGAGCATGGTGCTGGCGTCCCGTCCGGCGGTCGTGGTCAGCGGCGCAGCGGAATGGGAGCAGGGTTTCGCCAAGCTCAACGCCTCATTCGCCGAAATTCGCGCGGCGCTCGCAAAGGCGGGGCTGCAACCGGGCGGCAAGCCGCTGGCGGTCTTCACCGAGACGGACGACCAGGGCTTCAAATTCGACGCCATGATTCCGCTGGCGGCGGCGCCGTCGGGCGCCCCTGGCCTGCCCGCCAATGCAAAGCTCGGCCAGACGCCGGCCGGCAAGGTGATGAAGTTCGAGCATCGCAACGCCTATGACGACATCGACTCAACCTACGAGGCCATCACCGCCTATCTGGATGAAAAATCCATCGAGGCGCAGACGATGTTCGTCGAGGAATATCTGACCGAGCCGAAATCCTCCGACGACACCGCCCTGCAGGTCGACATCTACGTCTTCACGCGCTGAAGCGCCTATCCGGCGTCGTTTGGCGCGGCGGGGCGGCGCCGTTCGTGTAGGCTGTTCACCTTGTGATTCGAGGCGCCTTTCAGATCTCTAGGGTTCGCCGGACGTGATTGATCAGCGAAAGGCGGGTCTGGAGCGAGATGAAGACCAAGACCGGGAAGCCAAAGGGCCACGAGGCGCGCATTCAATATGCGGCGCTTCCCTTCCGCACCGCGCCGGAGCCCGAAGTTCTGCTCGTCTCGTCGCGTGAGACGAAACGCTGGGTGATCCCGAAAGGCTGGCCCATGAAGGGCCGCAAGCCGCACGCGGCCGCCGCGCAGGAAGCGCTGGAAGAAGCTGGGCTTCTGGGAAAGATCGAGAAGAAATCGGTCGGCTCGTACCATTACGTGAAGAACATGCGCAACGGCGCCGCCATCCTGTGCCGCGTCGACGTCTTTCCCCTGATGGTCGCGCGCCAGCGCAAGAGCTGGCCGGAGCGCGACCAGCGCGTCACGCGCTGGTTCCCGCTGGCGCAGGCCGCCGCCGCCGTGCGCGAACCGGAGCTCGCCGCCATCATCCGGAGCTTCGAGCCGGAACGTCTGAGGCAGGACGACAAGCAGGCCGTGAAGTCGCCCGCCGATGCGCCGGAAACGACCGGGAAGACCCCGCTCCCCGCCTGATCAGAATCGCGGCGTCGCCAGCGCCGCCGCGTGCAGATCTCCGGCCACGCGCGCAAAGCCGTCCGTGGACGGATCGTAGACGAGAAGCCGCCCGTCCATCACGCCGAAATAGGCGCCATGCAGCTGCAGCTTGCCCCGCTCCTCCAGCGTCCGGACGCAGGGAAAGGTGCGCAGGTTGGCGATGCTCTGCTTGATCGATTCCAGCGCCAGGCGCTCGACGTAATCGGCCGGAACGGGATTGGGAACCGGCCCCAGGCGTTCGGCCGAGGGACCGATCAGCTTGATCCACGCGCCGATGAAATCGCCCGGCGAAAGCGGCGGCTGGTCCGGATTGGCCTCGAGTTCGGCATAGGCGCGCACGCCGCCGCACTGGGCGTGGCCCATCACCACGATATGTTCGACCCGCAGCCCGATGACGCCGAATTCCAGCGCCGCCGACGTGCCGTGATAATGGTCGTCCGGCGCATAGGGCGGCACCAGGTTTGCGACATTGCGGACGACGAAGATCTCGCCCGGCCCCGCGTCGAAGATGGCCTCCGGGGCGACGCGCGAGTCGCAGCATCCGATCAGCATCACGCGCGGCTTCTGCCCGCTCTCGGCCAGTTCGCGGTAACGTTGCTGCTCGCCTCCGAACCGACCGGTGACGAAGGATTCATAGCCTTCGATCAGATGCGCGGGGAAAGGGAGATCGCGTGCGCGGATGTCATTCATGATGCGTCCTCGTCTCGAATGTGCGGGCAGGCCCGGCGTCCAGACCGGGCGATGTCTAGACCGGGAATGCGCGCCCGTCGAGTGCCGGCGACCCGGACCAATGAAGGATGGCGAAGGCGCCGCGCCGGCGACTATGCTGCATCGCAATCAGCACCAGGAGACCTTCATGATCCGCCCCCGCCGCAGCGCGCTCTACATGCCGGGCTCCAACGCCCGGGCCATCGAGAAGGCCCGGACCCTGCCGGCCGACGCCGTCATGCTGGACCTCGAGGACTCGGTCGCGCCCGGCCAGAAGGAGGCCGCGCGCGAGCAGGTCGCGGCCGCCGTGCGGGCCGGCGGATTCGGCAAGCGCGAAGTCGTCATCCGGGTCAATGCGCTGGAGAGCGAATGGGGCCGGGCCGACCTCGCCGCGGCAGCCGCAGCCGGCCCCGACGCCGTCCTGCTGCCGAAAGTCTCCTCGCCCGGCGACATCACGCTGGCGGCGCGCGCCCTGCAGGACGCCGGCGTCCCGGACCGCACGCGGATCTGGGCCATGATCGAAACGCCGCTCGCAGTGCTCAACATCGATTCCATCGCCCGCACGGCCGCCGATCCCGCCGCTCGGCTCGACGTGTTCATCATCGGGGCCAATGACATCGCCAAGGAGACCCGCGCCAGGCTCATTCCCGGCCGCGCCCCGATGCTGTCCTGGCTCTCGGCCTGCCTGCTCGCCGCCCGGGCCCATGGCGTCGACATTCTCGACAGCGTCTACAACCAGATCGGCGACGATGCGGGCTTCCGCGCCGAATGCGAGCAGGGCCGCGATCTCGGCATGGACGGCAAGACCCTGATCCATCCCGGCCAGATCGCCATCGCCAACGAAATATTCGCCCCGCCCGCCGACGAAGTCGAGATGGCGCGCAAGATCATCGCGGCCTTCGATCTGCCCGAAAACGCGGCGCGCGGCGCAATCTCCCTCGACGGACGAATGGTCGAGCGCCTGCATGCCGACATGGCCCGGCGCACGCTCGCCATTGCGGACGCAGTCGCTTCGCGCGACTGAACCGGAACCATATCGCCCCCCTGGGCGATTCCCCACGAGGCCCAACATCGCCTATACAGGGACACACCCGTGCGGAAGGCGGAGTCGAGGCCGCCTCGAACCGCCCGCATGGTCAGGGAGCAAAGTCTGAATGGCGCAGGACACGAGCAGGCCCGGATCGCGCGGAAACTTCCGGGGTCCGAACCCCAACCGCGACCGCAAGCGCGAACCCGCGGTGATCGAGGGCGAAGTCGTGTCCGCCGCGCCGGTCGAGCCGGCCGGCGCGACGCCAACCGGAGCCACGGCCGCTTCCGCGGCCGCCGCCGCCTCGGCAGGCCCGGCTCAGCCGCAGGAGCCCGGCAAGGCCATCCTCGACCCCGGCCCCGACAGCGGACGCTCGACCGCGACGGACGCATCCGCTTCGACGGACGCCAGCGCCGAAGCGATAGCATCCTCCACGAGCAGCGCCGCAACCGAAGCCAAGGC
>JAIEQX010000094.1 GCA_019747375.1 Beijerinckiaceae bacterium
GCAAAACTGACAATCCGGATTCCATCCCTGAATTTCAGGGATTTTCGCCTGCGCGGGCGAGAGTCCGCGCTGGCCCGGCCTGTCCATATCGTCGCATCCGGGGCGCCGCCGCGCCTCCCTGACGCGCGCGGGGGGACGCGGCGCAATCGCGCATCCGCACGGCGATTGCCAAATGGCGACGCTCGAGCCGCTTGGCACGGGGCATGCTTGGGAGGGTGCGGGGTCGCATCACCGCGATCCGGCGCTTATGGAGGCGATTGATGTCGAGCCAACCCAAGCTCGTCCTCGAAAATGTCTCGATGACATTCCAGACGGATGGCCAGGCCTTCACGGCTCTCGCCCCGGTGGATCTCGAGATCCCCGCAGGCAAGTTCATTTCCCTCATCGGCCCGTCGGGCTGCGGCAAGAGCACGATTTTCAACATCGTGGCGGGCCTCCAGCCGCCCACAACGGGCCGCGTGCTGATCGACGGAGAGGACGCGACAGGCCTGATCGGCCGCGTCGGCTACATGCTGCAGAAGGATCTGCTGCTGCCGTGGCGCACGGTTCTCGACAATGTCGCGCTCGGCATGGAGATCCGCGGCTACAAGATGAAGGATGCGCGCGAGCGCGCCATGCCGCTGCTGGCCCGCTATGGCCTCGGGGGGTTCGAACATCGCTATCCCTCGTCGCTGTCGGGCGGCATGCGGCAGCGCGCGGCGCTTCTGCGCACATTGCTGGTGGATCAGGATGTCGTTCTGCTCGACGAGCCGTTCGGCGCGCTGGATGCGCAGACGAAGGGACGGATGCAGGAATGGCTGCTGCAGCTGTTCAACGATTTCGGCCGCACGGTCGTGTTCGTCACGCATGACGTCGAGGAAGCGATCTTCCTGTCGGACGATATCTACGTGATGGCGAGCCGGCCCGGCCGCGTCATCGAGAAGCTTCCGATCGACCTGCCGCGTCCGCGCGACCGTTCGATCGTCAGCTCTCCACGCTTCGTCGCGATGAAGAAATATTGTCTCGACCTTCTCCACATGGACAAGCCCGAGTCCGAAGCCGCCTGAGGCTTTGCGCCGACAGACAGAAAGGTTGCCCGATGGCTTCCAAGACATCTTCGTTACCGCACGTGGGTTCGCTTCGAGAGGCGACGCCGACCTATTCCGCCGCTCCGGCGCCGCGCGCACGCCCGGTGCGTCGCCTTCCGGTGCGGCGGGACTGGCCCGGCTGGGTGATCGCGCTCGTTCAGGTCTCTCTGCTCCTGACCCTGGTGATCGGCTGGGAACTGGGCGCGCGCTACAAGGTCATCGATCCGTTCTTCTGGTCGTTGCCGAGCGCGATCTGGTCGACCGGCGTGATCTTCTTCACGCAGGGCGACGCGTTCACGGACATCACCTTCACGTTCCGCTCGACGCTGCTGGGCTTTTTCATCGGCACGACGGCGGGCGCATTGCTGGGCATGTCGTTCTGGTGGTCGCGCAATTATGCGCGGATCATGCAGCCCTACATCATCTGCCTCGAGTCCCTCCCCAAACTGGCGCTCGCGCCGCTGATCATCCTGGTGTTCGGCATGGGGCTGTCGTCCAAGGTGGCGATCGCGACCGCGCTGACGCTCGTGGTTTCGACGCTGACCGCCTATGCGGGCGTGCAGGCGGTCGACCGCGACCAGGAGAAGCTGTTCTACTCGCTCGGCGCCAGCCGGTGGCAGGTGTTCACCAAGCTCGTCATGCCGGCCTGCATTCCGTGGATCATCTCGATCCTGCGGGTGAACATCGGGCTCGCGCTGACGGGCGCCATCGTGGGCGAGTTCGTCTCGTCGCAGCACGGACTGGGGCGCACGATTCTCTACGCCGGCCAGACGTATGAAATCCCGCTCGTCTGGGTCGCGGTGTTCGTGCTCTCGGCGCTCTCCATGGTCATGTACGTGTCCGTGGCCTATCTCGAAAAATTTCTTCGCAAGGGCATCGTCCATTGACGCCGCGCCCGTCTTTCACAATCCACACCGCCATCACATCGGAGAACGACATGACGACGAAGACACGGATGCGCGGCCTCACGCGGCGCGCCACGCTTGCCCTGGCCTCCGCCACGGCGCTTGCCTCCATGCTGACGCTCGCCGCGCCTTCGAGCGCGCTCGCCCAGGCGAAGAAGACGCTGATCGTCGCCGAGCCGACGCACGGCATCGGCTACCTGCCGCTCTATGTGGCCATTCACAAGGGCTATTTCGCCGACCAGAACATCGAAGTGAAGATCATGACGGTGGACAGCGGTTCGGGACACACCAATGCGGTGCTGACCGGCCAGGCCTTCGCGTTCATCGGCGGGCCCGAGCACAACGCCTTCGCCAAGCTGAAGGGCGCGGAGCTGCGCGCGGTCGTGAATGTGGTTGATCGCGGCAATGTCTATTTCGTCGCCAAGAAGGGCATGGAGCCCAAGCCCGGCCAGAGCATGGCGGACTATTTCAAGGGCAAGAAAATCGGCGTCGGCCAGTACAGCGGCACGCCGAACTCCATCACCCGCTACCTGATGGCGAAATACGGGCTCGACGTGAAGAAGGACGTGACGCTGGTGGAAACAGCCACCGCGGCCGTCATCGCCACCGTCAAGACCGGCGCGGCCGATATCGGCAACGTCTCGGAGCCGCTCATCGCGCGCGGCCTGAAGGAAGGCCTGTGGGGCGAGCCCTTCCTGTCGATTCCCGACGAACTCGGCCCCTATGCCTATTCGACGCTGAACGTGCGTCTCGACTCGATCGAGAAGGATCCGGACACGGTCCAGAAATTCGTGAATGGCGTGGTGATGGGGCTGAAGTTCACCTATTCCAATCCGGCCGAAGCGACGCTCATCGCCAAGAAGGAATTCCCGACCATGTCGGAGGAAGACCTGAAGGCGACGCTCGACCGGACCTTCAAGGACAAGCTCTGGAGCGCCGACGGCTCGATCTCGCAGGCGTCGTGGGACACGGGCAGCGCCGTCGTCCGGGAAGCCGGGATCCTGAAACAGGATGTCAAATACGACGAAATCATCGACAATCGCTTTCTCAAGGCCGTGAAGGCCGAGGTGGCGAAATAATCGCAGCCGGCTCACTGAACGAAGAGGAGACAAGATCATGTCGGAACCCATCTGGAACCAATTCCTGACCGATCGCGACAAGGCGGTGTTCGAGGCGTCCGGCTATGGCGCGCGCGGAGGCTTCGGCAAGAAGCCGGCGCTGCTCGTCATCGACGTGAACTATGCGTTCTGCGGGGACAAGTCGGAGCCGATCCTCGAGTCGATCAAGCGCTGGCGCAATTCATGCGGCGAGGAAGCCTGGCCGGCCGTGGCGGCGATCAGGTCGCTCATCGACAAGGCGCATGTGAAGGGCCTGCCGGTGATCTACACCACCGGCGTTCGCCGCGAAGACAATTGGGACGCGGGCTCGTGGGGCTGGAAGAACAGCCGCGGCGCCGAGAAGCCCAAGGTTCCGGTGAGCAATATCGACGGCAACCAGATCGTCGCCGAGATCGCGCCCGCGCCGCAGGACATCGTCATCCTGAAGCAGAAGCCGTCCGGCTTCTTCGGCACCAATCTGGCGAGCTACCTGCAGCTTCTGGGCTGCGACAGCGTCATCGTGACGGGCACGACGACGTCGGGCTGCGTGCGGGCCACCGTGCTCGACGCCTTCAGCCTGAATTTCCGCGTGGCGCTGGCGGAAGAGGGGTGTTTCGACCGCTCGCAGGCGAGCCACGCGATCAACCTGCGCGACATGAACGCGAAATATGCCGATGTGGTGAAAACCGCCGAAGTGCTATCGTTCTTCGACACGCTGCCGGCCGGCCTCTTCGAGTTGCCGAAGGGCGCGCCCGCCGCTGAGGCCAAGGCCGTGAATTACTGAGGAGAGCCCCATGAGCGAAGACGTGAAAGCCGACCGGATCTGGGATGCCTATCTCACCGAACGCGACAAGAAGGTCTTCGCCGCATCGGGCTTCGGGGCGCGGGCGGGGTTCGGCAAAAGGCCGGCCCTGCTGGTGATCGACGTGAGCTATGGGTTTGCGGGCGACAAGCCGGAACCCATTCTCGATTCCATCCGCCGCTGGAGCAATTCCTGCGGCGCCGAAAGCTGGGACGCCATTGCGGCCATCGACTCGCTCGCCAAGGCCTTCCGGGCCAAGAAACTCCCGGTAATCTACACGACCGGGCAGTCGCGCGCGGACGGCTGGGATATCGGCAGCTGGGCGTGGAAGAACACCCGCACGGACGAATCCGTGCCGAAGCCGACGCAGGATCTCGACGCCAACGCGATCGTTTCGGCGATCGCCCCGGAGCCGCAGGACATCGTGGTGCTGAAGCAGAAGCCGTCGGGTTTCTTCGGCACCAATCTGGCGAGCTATCTGCAATTGCTCGGCGCCGACAGCGTCATCGTGACCGGCACGACGACGTCGGGCTGCGTGCGCGCCACCGTCATCGACGCCTTCAGCCTGAATTTTCGGGTGACGGTGGCGGAGGACGGCTGCTTCGATCGTTCGCAGGCAAGCCATGCCATCAACCTGTGCGACATGCATGCGAAATATGCAGACGTTCTCCCCTCGTCGGAGATCATCGCGCATGTCGCGACGCTGTCGGACGACCTGTTTCCCGGCCTGCCCAAGCCCAGCGCGGCGGAGGGCTCGCATCTGCGGCTCGTCTCGTCCAGCTGAGCCTTGCGGCATGGGGCTTGCTATTCCGTGGGCGTCGAGGCGCACGGAGGAGCAGGCTTGGATATCAGGGGGCTGGAGATCTTTCTTGCCGTTTGCGAGACGGGCGGCCTGACTTCGGCCGCGCGGTCTCTCAGCGTCACGCAGGCGGCGGTTTCACAGCATCTGTCGAAACTCGAGCGCGAGCTGGGGTTGCTCCTCGTCGACCGTTCGGTGCGGCCGCCCCGGCCGACGGTGGCGGGCGAATTCTTGCGCCGGCGGGCGCGGAAGCTGTTCGGCGAGATCGACGATATCGAAAAGGGACTGAAGCGCTATCGCGACAGCGACATCCCCGAGCTGAAGATCGGCATCATCGAATCCGTGGCGGCGGCGCTGCTGCCGCATCTGGTGCAGCGCCTGGCCGGCAAGGTCGGAAATCTCTCGATCACGAGCGGCACGACGCATCCGCTGCTGCCGGAGCTGATCCGCGGCGACATCGACATGATCATCACGACCGAGCAGGTGGATGGCGTCGAGGGCGCGGAATCGATCGGGCTGCTGACGGAACCGGTGGTGCTCTGCCTTCCGCGCGACAGGGCCGCGCCGGCCGACTGGGACGACATGACCGCGCTGGCGAACTCGCTCGACATGATCCGCTACGGACCCAAGCGCCGGCTGAGCCACGTGGTCGAGCGGCAGCTCGAGCGGTTCGGCATCGAGACGCATGGCACGCTCGAATTCGACTCGTCCTTCGCGGTGTTCGACCAGGTGCGCAACGGGCTCGGCTGGACCGCCACGACGCCGCTCTGCCTCTATTGCGCGGGCGTCGACGCATCGGAGGTGACGATCGCGCCGTTTCCGTCCGCCACGCCGATCCGCTGCATCAATATCGCGTGGATGCCGGAGCGGGGCGGCGCGGCGGCCCAGCTTGTCGCCCAGACATGCCGGACGATCTTCTCCGAGATCGTCATACCGGAGCTTTGCAAGAGATCGGGCGTGGTGGCGGACCGCGTGCGGCTGGTCGCCTGACGGGCGGCGTTGACGATCGCGCCGTCAACGCCACATAGAGGGTCTCTGACACCTCAGGCCGGAGCGATGTTTGGCGCGCAGAATAGACGATTACGCCATGATCGGCGATTGCGAGACCGCCGCCCTGGTCTCGCGCCGGGGC
>JAIEQX010000258.1 GCA_019747375.1 Beijerinckiaceae bacterium
TTATCCCGCAACTACAGTTCCATTGACATCGCACCCGCAAGATGTCGCGTTGACAGCTGACATTTTATCGATAACTCATTCGAAGTGACTGCAGTCGTCATGGATCATTATCGATATTATGCACCCCGCACAAAACTGGACGCATCTTGATGCGCGCAAATTGCACGATCAGCCCTTCATGGACCTGCTCTATCAGGCGCATACGGTTCACCGGCAGCACTTCGATCCGAATCGCGTTCAGATGTCGAAACTCCTGTCGATCAAGACCGGAGGGTGCGCGGAGGATTGCGCCTATTGCTCGCAATCGGCGCGCAACGGGTCGACCCTGCCCGCCTCGAAACTGCTCGAAGTTGAGCGCGTTCTCTCGGAGGCGCGCAGGGCCCGCGAGGCGGGCGCGACGCGCTACTGCATGGGGGCTGCATGGCGCGAGCCGAAAGAGCGCGACATGGATACGCTTGTGGCCATGGTCGAAGGCGTCAAGGCGCTCGGCATGGAAAGCTGCATGACGCTCGGCATGCTGGACGATGGGCAGGTCTTGCGTCTGCGCGATGCCGGGCTGGACTACTACAACCACAACATCGACACCTCCGAACGATACTACCCGGAGGTCATCAGCACCCGCACCTTCGCCGACCGGATCAACACCCTGAACCGTGTGCGCGAGGCGGGGATCAAGGTCTGCTCTGGCGGCATCCTTGGCATGGGCGAGCAGGCGCAGGACCGCATCGACATGCTGGTGACGCTTGCCAATCTGCCCGAGCCCCCCGATTCAGTCCCGATCAACATGCTGATGCCGCAGGCCGATACGCCACTGGCCAGCGCCGCACCGATCGACCCGATCGATTTCATCCGCATCATCGCTCTTGCGCGCATCATGATGCCCGCCTCGCATGTGCGCCTGTCCGCGGGCCGCAGCGAGATGAGCGACGAAACGCAGGCTCTGTGCTTCTTTGCCGGGGCCAACTCGATCTTCGTCGGCGACACGCTTCTGACCGCCGAAAACCCGTCCGAGGACAAGGACCTCGCGCTCTTTGCCAAGCTCGGCATCAGCCCCATGGCCCTCGCCGGGGCCGAGTTGGCAGAAGCCGCGCAATGAGCTTGCACGGCAGACTTGCCGGCGGGCTGGCGGCGCTGGAGACCCGCCACCGGCTTCGCCGCCTTCTGCCGGCTGCCGGGCTCGATTTCGCCTCGAACGACTATCTGGGGCTGGCAACATCTGACCTGATGCGCGAGGCGGCATGTGCAGCCCTCGCGCGCGGGGTTCCGGTTGGTGCGGGCGGCTCGCGGCTGCTGCGCGGCAACCACTCGGAACATGAAGCGCTCGAAGCGCAGGCCGCGCGGTTCTTCGGCACCGAGGCGGCGCTTTACATGGGAGGCGGGTTTCAGGCCAACCAGGCACTCTTTTCGACGCTGCCCGCGCCGGGCGATCTGATCGTGCATGACGCGCTGATCCATGCCAGCGCGCACGAGGGCATGCGCCTTGGTCGTGCCGAAATGACCAGCTTCGCCCATAACGATGTCGCCTCCGCGCGGCAGGCCATTGCGGCGTGGCGCACCAAGGGCGGACGCGGGCAGGTCTGGATTGCCGTCGAGACGGTCTATTCGATGGAAGGCGACAGGGCGCCGCTTGCCGACCTCGACGCGCTTGCCCTTGAAACCGAGGCCGTCCTGATCGTCGATGAGGCCCATGCAACCGGGGTCTTCGGCCGCCAGGGGCGCGGACTGGCGCACGACCTTCGCGCCGAAGTGCTGTCGCTGCACACCTGCGGCAAGGCACTGGGCGGCTCGGGCGCGCTGATCTGCGGCCCGAAGGTCATGATCGACACGCTGATCAATCGAGCGCGTCCCTTCATCTTCGCGACCGCTCCCGCGCCGCTCAATGCGTCCCTCGTGCAGGCGGCACTCACCGCACTCGAACGGAACCCCGACCTTCAAGCCGGGGCACAGTCGCGCATCCAGGCCGCTCACAAGGCCGCGCATCGCCACCTGCAGATCGAGGGACTGGCGAGCCAGATCATCCCGGTCATCGTCGGGCATGATACCCCCACGATGGAGCTGGCCCGCGCTGTGCAAGCGGCCGGGTTCGACGTGCGCGGCATCCGCCCGCCAACCATCCCCCGCGGCACCGCCAGACTGCGGATTTCCATCACCGGCCATGTGATGCCGGAGCAGATTGACACCCTGTTCGGCACAGTTGCCGCCCTGCAAAGAGGAACCGCATGAACCGCATCGTCGTGACCGGCACCGACACCGGCGTCGGCAAGACCGTTGTCGCAGCGGGTCTTGCCGCGGCATTGGGCGCGACCTACTGGAAGCCCGTCCAAGCGGGGCTCTGCGAGGCGACCGACACGGAACGCGCAACCGCGTTGACCGGGTGCGCGACCCACCCCGAGACATATCGGCTCCGCCTGCCCGCTTCGCCTCATCTTGCCGCCGAGGATATGGGCCTGACGATCAGCCTGGACGCCCTCGCCCTTCCGACACTACCCGGGCCAATGGTGATCGAGGGCGCGGGCGGGGTGATGGTCCCCCTCAATCGTGAGAGCTATTACCTTGATCTCTTCGCGCGCTGGAAGGCTCCGGTCGTTCTGGTGGCCCGCACCGCGCTTGGCACGATCAATCACACCGCCCTTAGCCTTGCGGCGCTGCGAGGTGCCGGCTGCCCGATCGTCGGCGTGGTCTTCAACGGCGCGCCCGAGCCGCAGGTCGAAGAGACCATCGCCCAGATGTGCCGGGTTGCGCATCTGGGTCGGGTGCCGCCGCTTCCCGCACTCACCCGCGAGACGCTTGCCTCTGCCATCGCCGCGCTCGATCTGGCCCGCATCAGGGCTGCGTTATGACCCCGCTCGCCTTCGACGCCGCGCATCTGTGGCACCCCTACACGAATGTTGTCGCGCCCGGGCCGATGCACCTGATCACCGAAGCCGAGGGCGTCTGGCTTACCTGCGCGGACGGCCGCAAGATGATCGACGCGATGTCGTCGTGGTGGTGCGCGACACATGGCCACCGCCATCCCCAGATCGTCGACGGCATGAAGGCCCAGATCGACCGAATGCCGCATGTGATGTTTGGCGGGCTCACCCATGACCCAGCCATCGCGCTCGGGCGAAGGCTGCTGTCACTTCTGCCCGAAACGCTCGACCGGATCTTCTATTGTGACAGCGGGTCGGTCGCCGTTGAGGTCGCCATGAAGATGGCGGTCCAGTTCCAGATGGCACAGGGCGAACGCGAGAGATACCGGTTTGCCACGATCCGCGGCGGCTACCATGGCGACACCTGGAAGGCGATGAGCGTCTGCGATCCGGTCAACGGCATGCATGGGCTGTTCCGGGGCGCGCTCTCGGTTCAGCACTTCCTCCCGCGCCCCCCGGTTCGCTTTCACGAACCCTGGCCGGACGACCCGGCGCAAAACGGTCTCGCCGCGCTTCAGGGGCTTCTTGAGCAATACGCCGATCAGCTGGCCGGGCTGATCCTCGAACCCCTCGTGCAGGGGGCGGGCGGCATGCACTTCTATCATCCGGCCTATCTGCGCGCCGCCCGCGCGCTGTGCGATGCGCACGGCGTGCTGCTCATCTTCGACGAAATCGCCACCGGCTTCGGTCGGACCGGGAAGATGTTCGCCATGGATCATGCCGGGGTCACGCCCGACATCCTTTGCCTTGGCAAGGCGCTCACCGGAGGGCACATGTCCTTTGCCGCGACCGTGGCAACCAGTGCCGTCGCCGAGGGGATCGGCGCTAGCGAGGCCGGCGTGTTCATGCATGGCCCCACCTACATGGCAAATCCGCTCGCCTGCGCGGCGGGCAACGCCAGCCTCGCCCTGCTGGAAGACGGCGCGTGGCACGGACGGGTTACCGCCATCGCCGAACAGATGGCCGTGGAGCTCGCTCCGGCGCGCGCCATGCCCGGCGTGGCCGATGTGCGCGTGCTCGGCGCGATCGGGGTCATCGAAATGAAGCAAACGGTGGATCCGCGGATCGCGCACGCACGCGCCCCGAGCACCGGGGTCTGGTTGCGTCCCTTCGGCCGCAACATCTACTGCATGCCGCCCTATGTCGTCACGCCCGGCGACCTGTCGCGCATCACCGCCGAAATGGTCGCCCTCGCCGGAGGCGCACAATGACCCCGCAGTGGTTGCGCCGACAATCCAGCGGGGATCTGCTGGTCTTCTTCGGGGGATGGGGGCTCGGCTCCGGCATTGTCGAGGGCATCGACGGGGCGACGAGCCTCCTCTTCGTCGAGGACTACCGTTCAATCGATCTTGATCCAGACATGCTTGCGGGATATAAAGCGGTCGATTTCATCGGCTACTCTTTCGGGGTGGCGGCGATGCTGCACTGGCTTTGCGCCACCGGCCATCCGTCGCGCCGCCTGGTGGCCGTGAATGGCACGATCCATTCCGTGAGCGCCGAACTTGGCATCGCGCCCGAGACCGTCGCGGCCACCGCCGACGGGCTCTCGCCCGAAACCTTCGCCAAGTTCGCGCGTCGTGCCGGGCATTCGCGTGCCCTGCCCCCGCTCGACATAGCCGCGCGCCGGAACGAGCTCCACGCCATCGCCGCGCGCGGCTCGGCGCCCGCTCGAAACTTTGACAGGATCTGGATCAGCCGGAGAGACCGGATCATGCCCCCCGCCGCGCAGCACCGCGCCTGGGCCGATCAGGCGGACAAGGTCCGTGACCTCGACGCGCCGCATCAGCCCTTTGCGCCCGGCCAAACCTGGCAGGAGTGGCTCGCATGAGCGCCCCCTCGCCGTCGGCCATCGCCCAGAGCTTCTCGCGCGGCTTTTCGAGCTATCACGGGGCTGCAACCCCTCAATCGGCCATCACCTGCGAGCTTGTGGAACGGCTCGTCGCAGCGCGCGGCCGCGCGCCCGCCGACCATGTGTTCGAGTTCGGCTGCGGCACCGGTTTTCTGACCGATTGTCTTGCCGAGAACGTGCCCTCCGCACGGCTGACGCTGAACGACCTGACCGACGCCGCAGCGCTGACGGCCGCACGCCACGGGGCCACATTCCTGCGCGGCGACGTGCGGACCATCGACTGGCCCGGCGTGCCCGATCTCATTGTCTCGGCCTCGACCATTCAGTGGCTTGCCGATCCCGCGACGCTGCTGCGCCGCGCAGTGCGTGCCCTTGCCCCCGGCGGATGGCTTGCGGTTTCCGGCTTTGGCCCCGCGCAGTTCACGGAGCTTCAGACCCTGGGTTATGCATTGCCGGTTCCGGGCCTTGCCTGCGCAAAAACGCTCGCCTCATGGCTCGGAGATCTGGGCCTCGATCCACTGATTTCCACCGAGGCGCTCTGGCCGATGGAGTTCAGCTCTCCCCACGACGTGCTGCGCCACCTGCGACGAACCGGCGTCAATGCCGGCCGCTCAAGACCGTGGACCAAGCGCGATTTGGCGGCCTTCAGTTCCGATTACCAAAATCAGTTCTCTACGCCCCGGGGTGTGACGCTCAGCTATCATCCGGTGTGGCTGATCGCCCGCAAACCCGCCTAGGTGTTTGATCCCATGGTTTGATGGTGTGATCCTTTCGCAGGATTGGAAGGAAGCACTATGGGACAAGTTCGTCACGGCTGCGCCACGACCACGCACGCCGTCAGAGCTGCAATACAGCGATCGCAAGCTTCGCTCGCGCAACTGAGCCGGGAGCTTGGGATCAACCCCAAGACGGTGGCGAAGTGGCGGAAGAGGGCAACGGTCGAGGATTTGAAGACCGGGCCGAAAGAACCGCGGTCAACGGTTCTCACCGAGGAAGAGGAGGCAGCGATCGTTGCTTTCCGAAGGCACACACTGCTGCCGTTG
>JAIEQX010000176.1 GCA_019747375.1 Beijerinckiaceae bacterium
CTGTTCCTCTGGAACATGCTTTTTGCCCGGCGCAGCACGACGGATCGCCTTTGACCGTGGCATGATCGCCCGCATGGACTCACCCGGGGGAAATCTCCCGGGTGATCGCAGGGCAGGGCGTCGATGTGTGAATTGATGGGCATGAGCGCGAACGTCCCGACCGATGTTCGCTTCAGTTTCGCGGCCTTGTCGAAGAGAGGCGGCGCAACCGGTCCCCACCGCGACGGTTGGGGGATCGCTTTTTATGAGGGCAGGGGCGCCCGCGCCTTTCACGATCCCCAGCCGAGCGCGCAATCCGAGATCGCTCGTCTCCTGCGTGATTATCCGCTCAAGAGCGAAATCGTCATCGCCCATGTGCGCCGCGCCAATCGCGGACGCGTTGCGCTCGAAAACACCCATCCTTTCACGCGCGAACTCTGGGGCCGCGCCTGGACCTTCGCGCACAACGGCCAGCTCAAGGGCGTCAAGAAGCGGCCGCTCGACGCTTACAGGCCGATCGGCTCGACCGACAGCGAACATGCCTTCTGCTGGTTGCTTGGGCGGCTGCGCAAACGCTTCAAGACCATGCCGTCGCAGGCGGCGCTGGACCGCGCCCTTGGCGCCCTCTGCGAGGATCTTTCCCAGCTCGGCGTGTTCAACATGCTGATGAGCGAAGGCCGCACGCTCTTCGCGTTCTGCAACAAGAAGCTGTTCTACATCGTCCGGCAGGCGCCGTTCGGCGTCGCCACTTTGGTGGACGAAGATCTACGCGTGGATTTTGCCGCCGAGACGACCCCCACCGACCGAGTCGCCGTCGTCGCCAGCAATCCGCTGACGCGCGACGAAGTCTGGAGCGAACTGCCGCTCGGAAAGCTTTCGGCATTTCGTGCAGGACGCCTCGCGTAAATCGGAGCGCCTGCTCGAAGCCATGAAAAAAGCCCCCGTTTCCGGGGGCTTTTCGATTTTAGACGACTTCCTTCTTGGTGTCTGCGTCGGCCGATTTCTCGTACCATTTCGGATCCATGCGGCACGGCACGCCGTTCTGGCGCAGCGTCTCCTCATATTCCTTGCGGATATAAGGATCCTCCATCCAGTAAGGAATGGCGGTGCCGCCCTGGTTGACGTCGATGGCGGTATAGTCGGTGTGCTTCTCGCCGGGCGCGCCGGGATCGCGCCCCGGATTGTGCGGGCCGAACCACGCCGTCAGGCGGAAGTCTTCCTTCGAGACGCTGAAGTGCTGGTGATACCAGCGCGCGCCGCCCGGAGCCGCCGTGACGAGTCCGACGGGCTCGTAGTCGAGGCGGTTCACCTGGTCTGCGAAACCGTCCTTCCACGGCGTCTCGCCGCAGCGCTCGGGCCAGCTGTAGGTATAGCCCTTGCCCTTCAAACAGATCAGGATCGCCGCCGACGTATGCGCGTGGCCCTTCGAATACCGGCCGTTCTCGTGCTGGCCGATCCAGTAATAGAACGCATTATTGGTCATGTAGGGCTCGACGCGGCGATAGCCGACCGAACGGCGGTTATCGAGCGGCAGCTCGCAGTTCACGACGTCCGGGATGAAGTTCGTCTTGCGCTGCGCGAGGCCGCGCACCGGATCGGGCGAGATTTCGTCCTTCGGCTTGAAGAAGTCCTCGTCGCCGTTGAAACGGTCGCGGAACACGAACGGGTTGTTGAACACCGCCTCGACATTGTTCAGCTGGTTGAGAACGTTCGGCGCGGTCGTTCCGGCGAGCAGCAGGGCGCCGCCCGACGTCGCGTTGACGAGGCGATACCAGGCGTTCATCGGGATCGAGAACATCGAGCCGGCCTGCCATTCGAAGACGTGCTTCTTCTTGTCGCCTTCCTGCCAGACCTCGGTGGTGCCGCGGCCTTCCACGACGAGGAAGATTTCCTCGTACATGTGCTTCTCGGGGTTCAGCGCGCCGCCCGGCGGCACTTCCACCACATAGCAGCCCCACTTCGTTTCCGTGCCGTACAGCTGGATGAAGTGGCCCTTGCCGCCGCGACGTTTCCAGTCGAACAGCGGCAGGTTCTGCACCTTGCTGATGCCGATGCCCCGGAAGGTCGGGATGCCTTCCGATTCCATCCACGCGTCATAGGGAGTCGGCTGCTTCTTGAACTCGCCGAAACCTGCTTTGCGCGTGCCTGCGGGCTCGTGCCAATGCTGTGTCTTGTCGTCGGGATCATGCGGCATGTGACTCTCCTTCTTGCGGGATGTGGGTGTTGATCTCGTTTACTTCAGCTCGCCGATGATGGCCGAGAGACGGTCGGCCGTTTCCTTCGGCGTCGCAATGATCTCGTTGACGATCTTCTGCAATTCTTCGCCCGAGACAGGGTCGAGCTCAAGCGCCGCCTTTTTGGCGTCGTCGAGGAAGCCCGGATCCTTCATGGTCTTGTCGAAAGCGTCGCGCAGGGCCTTGATGCGCTCGGCGGGAACGTCGGGCGTCGTGAAGATCGGCCGGCCGATCGTCGCCGGGGCCGACAGCATGCGCAGCACGGCGCGGTCGGCGTCGTTCTTGGCCAGGTCGATCAGCAGCGGCACGTCCGGCAGGTCCGGGGCCTTCGTCAGGCCGATCTGCACCAGGATGTTGATCTTCTTGTCACGCAGCCAGTCGGGCCGCGTGGCCTTGTAGGATGCCCAGCTGTTCGAGCCGCGACCCGCGACTTCACCCTTTTCCATCGCGAGATTGATGTCGTTGCCGCCCGGATATCCCAGGATGATCTTGAATTTGGTGCCCAGCAGCGCGTTCATCGCCTTCGGATATTGCGACGACGTCGATCCGCCGGTCGCGCCCATCGGGACTTCCTGCGTCATGGCCTCCTGGATCGTCTTGATCCCGGACGTGTGCCAGACCGCCGTCACATTGTTCTCGGCGCTCGGATTGCCGATGTAGTTGAACTTCGTCGTGTCGAACTGGATCGTCTTGTCGCCGACGGCCTGCTGCAGGGACAGCGACTGATCGGCGGTCGCCAGGACCGTGCCGTCCTTCGGGGCGACGCGATAGACGAAATTCGCCGCCACGCGGCTGCCGCCGCCCGGCATGTTGCGCGCCACGATATTCGGATTGCCGGGAATGAACTGCGTCATGTGCTTGGCGACGATGCGCGCATAGGTGTCATAGCCGCCGCCCGGCGTATAGCCGATGATGAATTCGATCTGCTTGCCTTTGTAGAAGGCTTCCACCGACTGCTGCGCCGAGGCGGTCTGGCTTGCGAGGCCGCCGGCCAGGCAGGCGGCTCCAGCGAGGAAGGCGTTTCGGACGTTCATGTGCAACCCTGCGTTTCCTGGAAAAAGTGAGGCTCTTGTCGGCGGGTCGGGACTATCCAGTCCGATCTCCGTCAGCCCATGCGGCATGACTGCCACAGACGCGCCAAATTGGGTAGTGCCGGAACAGGAAAGACGCCTGTGCCTGAATGGACAAAAGGCGTCAGCCCGGCTCTTCCATCAGCGTGACAAAAGCCGGCTCGGCCTTGCGCGAGAGGGCCGCAGCGCCGCCCAGCCTCGCCTGAACCTCCTCGATCAAAACCTTAACCTTGCCGGGAAGAATGTCGCTCCGGGGCGTGAAGGCCTTGATGATCCGGTCGGACACGACGGCGTCCGGGAAGAGGGAGACGAGATCGCCCCGCGCCAGTTGGTCGCTGACCGAATAAAGCGGCAACCGGGCGATCCCCAGCCCTTCGAGGGCCGCGAGCAGCACCGCATGTTCGAGGCTGGAGCGGAATTTGGCGTTGGCCCGCACGGTGAACCGCGCCGCGCCGCGCGCAAATTGCCAAGCCTGCGGGTCCTTCTTCTGGGTCGCGTGCACGAGGCACGGGTGGCGCGCGAGATCTTCCGGCTGCGCCGGAGCCCCGGCGCGCGCGAGATAGGCGGGTGACGCGCAGATGACATAGGGCGCCGGTCCGAGATCCTGCGCCATCAGGCTGACGGATGAATCCTCGCCCGACGTGAAGGCCCGGCTGCCGATCAGCACGTCCATGCCGCGCCGCATGATCGTGGTGGTGAAATCCCCGACCGACAGTTCGACCATCAGCTTGGGGTGGCGTCGTCCGATCTCGATGGCGGCCGGCGCCACGATGCTCTGTCCGACGCCAGGGCTGGCCTGCACGCGCAGCAGCCCGCTCATCTCGGGGCTCGCGGCGCTGAGATCGGCGCGGGCCTCCTCGAGTTCGGCCAGGATCCGCACGCAGCGGTCATGAAACCGGGCGCCTGATTCCGTCAGCGCCAGATGGTGGGTGGACCTGTTGAGCAGCTTGGCCGAAAGCGCGGCCTCCAGCCGCGCGACATGCTTGCTGATGGCGGATGTCGTCTTGTTCAGCTCGCGGCCCGCGGCCGTGAAGCTGCCGCGCGCGACGACGCGGACGAAAACCGCCATGTCCTCAAGATTTTCCATCGCCTTCTTGTACCACCGACACGGCCGCTTCTCCCAGCGGCGCGGTTTTTACGGCCGCACGGCGGGCGTTTCGACCTCCATGCCGCGCGCCCGCCAGTTGAGATAAAGCTCGAGCTCGATGAATTCCGGCGATCCATAAGCGAAAGCGTCGGCCCGCGTGCCCACCATGCAATTGCGCAACCTGCGTTGCAGCGAGCCAAGCGCCTGCCACTCCAGGCGGTAGATCGGATATCCGGTGGGATGCGCCTGCGGGATGGGCGCGGACCCCAGATGCCCCCCCGCATTGTCGTCATGGCATTGGGCGCAGGAGAAATTCAGCTGCCCCATCCGCCGCGTATAGAGCGCCTCGCCGGACTTGCGGAACGGCGTCAGCCGCGCGTCGGTCGACGGCGCCAGCGGCATGCCGCGCGACTGGTGGCCCACATAGGTGGTGAGCGCGAGACTCTCGCGCCCCTCCCGCGTCAGCGCCGGAGCCTCCTGCCGCGCCTCCCGGCACTGGCCGATCCGCCCCGCCAGATCGATGGGCCGGCCGCCGGCTTCGTCAAAAACGGGATAGCGGGCGGCGACGCCCTTCATGCTGTCGCGCGCATCGCTGTGACAGGACGCGCAGGACTTCTGCGATTTTCCCGCCGGAGCGTTCCAGAGCGCTTCGCCGTCCAGCACGCCGAGCATGCCGGGATTGGACAGGTCGTCCTTCTGCATCGCCTGGCTGTCGGGGCCCATATAGTCGAAACCGGATTTTCGTCCCGCTGGCGGGGTCTCCGCCGTCTGGGCCGATGGAGGCGCGCAACTCAGTACGAGAACGAGCGCGCTCGCCGCCAGACGCGCCAGCATGCTCATTCCACGCTGATCGGCGCGGTCTGCACCTGCGTCTTGCCCTGGTCGTCCGTCCAGCTGAACACCAGCGTGCCGCTGTCCGTCGCCACGGTCGTGAAGGAGATGAAGGGATTGGCCGAGACCGCAGGAAAGAGTTCGGCGCTGAAGACGACCTCGCCATTATAGGTGCAGACGAAGCGGTTGATGATTTCGCGCGGAACGAGCGCCCCGTCGACTCCCGTGCGAAATCCCGTCTCCATCGGATGCGACAGCAAAGTCTTGATTTCGACGATGTCGCCGCGCTTGGCCTTCGACGGAACATTGATGAGTGCGCGCGCCATGTTCAGCCCTCCACGCAAGCGGGAAGCGTGACGATCACCTCGCTGGTGTCGGACCAGAAGGTCCCGTCCTTCATCTGGGCGATCGCGGTGATCATCTGGGTGTCGTTGAGCCGGATGCGCGTCGACGCCGTGGCGCGTCCGCAGCGTGGCGTCAGGTTGAAGATCGCGACGTCAGGGAGCGGGTTCTTCTCGTTGAACACCCCGATGCGCACCACATGATCCGCGGCCGTCATGGGGCTTTCCACGCTGACGCTGAGGGGAACGGAATTGCCGTTCTCGACCAGCAGCGTGACGTCGAGCTTCACCCGGCCTTCCGTGACCTTGGCGCCGCCGGTGAATGCCCGGATGACCTC
>JAIEQX010000262.1 GCA_019747375.1 Beijerinckiaceae bacterium
GTTTCCCTGATTCATCTGCGCCATGGCGACCGCCGCGCCTGTTTCGAGATCCGCCAGAGCCTGCGCGTCGACGCGCGCGAGACCATGGATCTGCTGCGGCGCCGCGGCTACGACTTGATCATCCTGTCGGGCGACAGGCCCGAGGCGGTGCGGCCGCTTGCGCTGTCGCTCGGCATCGACAACGCGCGCGGCGGCCTCGATCCCGCCGCCAAGATCGCCGAGATCGAATCCCTGCTCGCATCGGGCCGCAAGGTGCTGATGGTGGGCGACGGCTTGAACGACGCGCCGGCGCTCGCCGCCGCCCATGCGTCCCTGTCGCCCGTGACGGCGGTCGATCTCGCGCAAGCGCAGGCCGACGCGGTTTTCCTCGGCGAGAAGCTCGCGCCTGTGGCGCAGTCGCTCGATGTCGCGCGCCAGGCCCGCGCGCTCATGCGCCAGAACCTCGGCATCGCCATCGTCTACAATCTTGTCGCGGTTCCGCTCGCGATCGCCGGGCATGTGACGCCGCTCATCGCGGCCGCCGCCATGTCGGGCTCATCCATCATCGTCACGCTCAATGCGCTGCGCCTGCGTGCGGCGACGAACGGCAGGGCGCCGCAGCCGCTGGATGAAAAGCCGAGCCTGCGTCTCGCGACCCGGGAGCAAAGCGCATGAATGTTCTGGTCTATCTTGTGCCCGTCGCGCTCTCGCTCGGCCTGCTGGCGCTTTTCGCCTTCCTGTGGTCGCTGCGAAGCGGCCAGTATGACGACGTGGAAGGCACGGCCTATCGCATGTTGTCGGACGAGGACCTCGACGACGCGGCGAAACCCGGCAAGGAGCCGCGGCGGTGACCCAGCTCCTGCCAGAGGCGGCCGCCCGCGCGGGTCGGCTCGTCTGTTTCTGTCCGCCCGGCATGCCGGTGGACGGCGCGGCCCGGCGCGGGCCGGCGCTGCTGGCCGCGGGCTTCGCCTTGTCGGTCCTGTCGCAGACCCTGACGCTCGGCATCCTGCCGCTCGCCGGCCTGCTGCTCGCGCCGAAAGCCGGCTGGGCCACGCTGCCCTATATGGCGATGCTGCTCGGCGCGGCGGTTGCGACCTTTCCGGCGTCTTTCCTGCTGGACGCGTTCGGTCGACGCGCGTCCTTCGCGCTCGGCGCATCTCATGGGATCGCCGGCGGGCTGGTGCTGGCCTGGGCTGTCGCCGCCAACGCCTTCTGGCCGTTTTGTCTCGGCGCATTCTGGCTCGGCGTCGCGCAGGGGTTCGGCCTGTTCTATCGCCACGAGGCCGCCATGGGGGCGGGCGGCTTCAGCCGCGCCATGCTGCTCGCCGTCGTGTTCGGCTCGGGCGCGCTGGCAGGCGTCGCCGGTCCGTCGGTTCTGGCGCTCGCCGCCTATGTCTCGCCGGCGTCGATCTTCGCTCCCGCGGCTCTGGCCGCAGCCGCCGTCCAGGTCGTGCTGCTCGGCCTGTCGATGATGTGGTCGCCCGCCGCCGACGTGGTGGCTCCAGCGCCCACGACAGCGAGCGCGCCCTTTGATCTGCGTGAAGCTGTCGCGCCCACCGTTCTGGCCGCCGCCGCATGGTTCGGCATGACGGCGCTGATGCTCGCGGCCCCGTCGGCCATGCAGACCTGCGGGATCGGCGCGACCGGCATCGTCGGCGCCATGGCCTGGCATGTCGTGGCCATGTATGCGCCGGGCTTCGGCATCGCCGCGCTGGGCAAATGGCTGGGCCTGCGGGCCGTCGCCGTCATGGGCCTTGCGCTCGTGGTCGGGGCGCGGCTGATCCTTGGAAACAGCGCGGACGCGCCGGCCTTCACCCTGGGCCTCGTCGTGCTGGCGGTCGGATGGTCGCTCGCCACGGCGGCCTCCACCTTGTGGATGCAATCGACGGGAGCGCCGCCACGCTGGGCGTTGGCGCTGCACGACGCCTGCCTGCTGGCGGCGGCGCTCGCGGGCGCCATGGCGGCCGGCGCCGCTCCGCTGAGCTTCGGCTAGTTCTTGCAGGCTGGTTCTTGCTGGCGGGAAGCGAGGCCGCGCCTCGCTCCCCGCGCAAGCTGCGTCTCAGTGCGAGATGAGAATGGGAATCGTCATCGTCGACATGATGGTGCGGGTCGTGCCGCCCAGGATCATCTCGCGCAGGCGTGAATGTCCGTAGCCGCCCATGACGAGGAAATCCGAGCCCGCGTCGGCCGCATAGGACAGAAGCGTGTCGCCAATGTCGCCCTGGATCGTCAGCCGCTTCAGTTCCGCCCGCAGTCCGTGGCGGGACAGGTGCCGCGTGATGTTGAAACCCGGAAGTTCCTTAAACGAGACCCGGTGATCGGTCACCGTCACCACCTCGATGGTGCGGGACTTCTCGAGGAACGGCATCGCGTCCGCCAAGGCGCGCGCCGCCGCGCGGCTGCCATCCCAGGCAATGAGCGCGCGGTCGAATTTGGGCGCGGCCTTGTGGATCCGCGGCACCACCAGCACGGGACGCCCGCCGCCGAACAGCGCGGCCTCGGCGAGCCCCTGGTCGTCGCCGTCGTCGAGCGGCGCCTGAGCCGCGACGGTCAGGTCGAAATGGCGGGACAGCCGGGCGAATTCGTCGCGCGCCTGTCCCGGGAAAGCGTCGATCTGCACGATATCGGTCGTCAGCGTGTCCGGGGCGCTCGCGCGCATGCGCGCATAGGCCTCCTCGGCCCGCTTGCGGGCTTCCTCGGTCACCGCCGCCAGGGCCTCGTAGGGATAATCGCCGCCCATGAAACTCGCCGGCGGCATGATCTCGAAGGCGACGCCGCTCGCGGTCAGATGCGCGCCAAATTCAGACGCGAGCGCCACCGCATAAGGCGCTGCAACGGCAGCGCTGTCGCCTGTTTCGAGCAGAAGCAGAATATCCTTGATCGCCATCGTCGACTCCCACGGGGTTCCAGCCGGTTGCGGACGTCAATGCGTGACATCGCACCGTGCCGCCTTTATGTCAGAGCCGGCAGGCGCCGGCCTTGACCCTGGACAAGTCCCTGGGCGCATGGCTGGATCTCCCGGGCGCCTTGTGCATTTTCAACCACGGTCGCCGACCGGGAAAATGTGGACAAGGCCCCTCCGGCGCGTGCAGGCCATACGACAAGTTGCAAACCGTTCGACATGTTGGAGGAAAAATGACGCAAGGCGAAGACCAGACGGTCCGGCTCAAGGAACTCGAGGAAAAGGTCGAGGCGTTGAGCGGCACCATCAAGACCGTGCTGACGACGCTCGTCATCCGCGGCGTCCTGACGAAGGAGGCCGTGGCCCAGATCCTGGCAGAGACCAAGTCCGCCGTGGCGCCGGGCCACGGCAAGGCGGCCGCCGAAGTCGACAATATCGAAAAGGATCTGCCGACCTACATGCGCGCCGCCATGGGCCCGCCGCCGGATCCGGATGACGACGATCACTAAGTCGTCGCAAACCTCGCGCTAAAACGACGCGATTGCGGAAGATGGTTTTCTTCCGCATCGCAACCGACCCGGCCGGCATGCGTTGCTGGCGGACAGGCGCGCGAAGGGATACGGCATGCATGAAGCAATCTGGTGGAAACAGGGGGTCATCTATCAGATCTATCCGCGTTCCTTCCAAGACGCCAATGGCGACGGAGTCGGCGATCTGGCGGGCATCCGCCGCAGGCTCGATTATCTCGTGTCGCTCGGAGTCGACGCGATATGGGTCTCGCCGGTTTATCCATCGCCCATGGCCGACTTTGGCTATGACGTCGCAGATTATTGCGACATCGATCCGCTTTTCGGCACGCTGGAGGATTTCCGCGCGCTGATTGCCGACGTGCATGAGCGCGGCTTGCGGCTCGTCATGGATTTCGTTCCCAACCATTCGTCGGAACAGCATCCCTGGTTCAAGGAGAGCCGTTCGTCGCGCGATAATCCGAAGCGCGATTGGTACATCTGGCGCGACGCTGCGCCAGATGGCGGCCCGCCCAACAATTGGGTGAGCAATTTCGGCGGATCGGCATGGCAATGGGACGCGGCGACCGGCCAATATTATTATCATGCCTTCCTGCGCGAGCAGCCCGACCTGAATTGGCGGAACCCGGACGTCTGCGCAGCCATGCACGACGTGTTGCGTTTCTGGCTGGATCTCGGCGTCGACGGATTCCGCGTCGACGTCATCTGGCACCTGATGAAAGATGAGCGTTTCCGCGACAATCCGCCCAACCCCGCCTATGTCGAAGGACGGCCGGAAATCGAGAGTCTCCTGCAGATTCATTCGACAGACCAGCCGGACGTTCACGACGTGATCGCGGCCATGCGCAGCGTGCTGGACGCCTACAAGGATCGTGTGTTGATCGGTGAAGTCTACCTGCCCATCGACAGGCTCGTCACCTATTACGGACAGGACCTGACCGGCGCGCACCTCCCGTTCAATTTCCAGCTCCTGCAAACCGCCTGGCATGCCGGGCGTATTGCAGAGCTGATCGAGGAATATGAAGGCGCGCTGCCCAATGGCGGTTGGCCGAACTGGGTGCTTGGCAATCACGATCAGCCGCGCGTTGCGGCTCGCGTCGGCGAGGCTCAGGCGCGCGTCGCCGCCATGCTGCTGCTGACATTGCGCGGAACGCCTACGCTTTATTACGGCGACGAGATCGGCCTTGGCAGAGTCGAGATCCCGCACGATCGCGTTCAGGACCCGTGGGAGAAAAACGAGCCGGGACTCGGCATTGGCCGCGATCCCCAGCGCACGCCCATGCAGTGGGACGCGAGCGCGCAGGCCGGCTTCACCGAAGGCGCGCCATGGCTGCCGCTGTCAGAGGATCATCGCACCCGCAACGTCGCCGTACAGGCCCGCGATCCTCTGTCCATTCTCTCGCTGACCCGTCAGCTCGTCGCTTTGCGCCGTTCCAGCAATGCGCTGTCCCTCGGGGCTTACGCGACGCTGAGCTGCGCCGGGGATGTGCTCGCCTTTGAACGCCGGGCAGGGCAGGAACGGTATATCGTGGTTCTCAATCTTGGCGATCGCGAGGAGATCTGGTTCCTGCCCGAAAACGTCACGGGCGAGATCGTCCTCTCCACCACCAGCGGCGGAGACCAGCAGGACGTGGCCGACGAAATCCGCCTCCGCGCCAATGAGGGCATCATCATCCAGTGTCATCGCTGAGCGTGGCTGGGCAGCGGCGCGACGTTGCACGATCGGCCATGAGGCGCTAGGTCAAGGCCGCAATGGCCGGCAGGAGATCTCGCGTGAAACCCGATACGTGGCGATTCAGCGTTGCCCCGATGCTAGACTGGAGTGATCGCCATTGCCGGGCGTTTCACCGCGTCCTGTCGCGTCACGCCTTGCTCTATACGGAGATGGTGACGACGGGCGCGATCATTCACGGCAATCGCCAGCGGTTGCTCGGCTTCGATCAGATGGAGCATCCCGTGGCCGTGCAGCTTGGCGGCTCGGATCCAGCCGCGCTCGCGCAATCGGCCCGCATCTGCCAGGACTTCGGCTACGACGAGATCAATCTCAACGTCGGGTGCCCTTCGGACCGCGTCCAGAATGGCGCTTTCGGCGCGTGCCTGATGCGCGAGCCCGTTCTGGTGGGTGAGTGCGTGGCGGCCATGAAGGCGGCCGTCAGCATTCCCGTCACGGTGAAGTGCCGCATCGGCGTCGACGATCAGGAGCCCCGGGAGGCGCTCTGGGCGCTGACCGGGCAGGTCGTCGCCGCCGGGGTGGACGCTATAACCGTGCATGCTCGCAAGGCCTGGCTGAAGGGGCTCTCGCCCAAGGAAAACCGCGACGTGCCGCCGCTCGATTACCCGATCGTGCACCGTCTCAAGGCTGATTATCCGAAACTGCCGATCGCGTTGAATGGCGGCGTCGGCTCGATCGAGGAAGGGTTGCCGCATCTGGCCGACCTGGATGGCCTCATGGTCGGTCGCGCGGCCTATCAGAC
>JAIEQX010000175.1 GCA_019747375.1 Beijerinckiaceae bacterium
ATGGTCCGCCAAAGACTTTTCGGCCGTGTGGATCATCGACTCGGCCTGGTTCTTCGCATCGACGAGTTCACGCCGCTGCTTGTCTTCGGCCGCATGAAGTTCGGCGTCCTTCACCATCTTCTCGATGTCGGCGTCGCTCAGGCCGCCCGAGGCCTGGATTCGGATCTGCTGTTCCTTGTTGGTGGCTTTGTCCTTCGCCGTCACGTTGACGATGCCGTTGGCGTCGATGTCGAAAGTCACTTCAACCTGCGGAACGCCGCGCGGCGCGGACGGCAATCCGACGAGGTCGAACTGTCCGAGCATCTTATTGTCGGCGGCCATTTCGCGTTCGCCCTGGAACACCCGGATGGTCACGGCCGTCTGATTGTCTTCAGCGGTCGAGAACACCTGGCTCTTCTTGGTCGGGATCGTCGTGTTGCGGTCGATGAGACGCGTAAACACGCCGCCGAGCGTCTCGATGCCGAGCGAGAGAGGCGTCACGTCAAGCAGCAGCACGTCCTTGACGTCACCCTGCAGAACGCCCGCCTGCACGGCCGCCCCGATGGCGACGACTTCGTCCGGATTGACGCCCTTGTGCGGCTCCTTGCCGAAGAACTGTTTCACCAGTTCCTGCACCTTGGGCATGCGGGTCATGCCGCCGACCAGCACGACTTCGCCGATTTCGGCGGCCGTCAGTCCGGCGTCCTTGAGCGCCTTGCGGCAAGGCTCGATCGTCTTCTGGATCAGATCGTCGACCAGAGCCTCGAATTTCGCACGGGTCAGCTTCAGCGCGAGATGCTTCGGGCCAGACGCATCAGCCGTGATGTAGGGCAGATTGATTTCGGTCTGCGTCGCGGAGGAGAGCTCGATCTTGGCCTTTTCGGCCGCTTCCTTCAGGCGCTGCAGGGCGAGCTTGTCCTTGGTGAGGTCAATGCCCTGTTCTTTCTTGAATTCGGCCGCCAGATATTCGACGAGCCGCATGTCGAAGTCTTCGCCGCCCAGGAACGTATCGCCGTTCGTGGACTTCACCTCGAACACGCCGTCGCCGATTTCGAGAACCGACACGTCGAACGTGCCGCCGCCCAGATCATAGACCGCGATGGTGCCGGAGCCCTTCTTGTCGAGACCATAGGCGAGCGCGGCCGCCGTCGGCTCGTTGATGATGCGCAGCACTTCAAGCCCTGCGATCTTGCCGGCGTCCTTGGTGGCCTGGCGCTGGGCGTCGTTGAAATAGGCCGGAACCGTGATGACCGCCTGCGTGACCTGCTGGCCGAGATAGGCCTCGGCGGTTTCCTTCATCTTCTGGAGCGTGAAGGCGGAGATCTGCGAGGGCGAATATTGCTTGCCGTCGGCCGTGACCCAGGCGTCGCCATTGCCGGCCTTGACGATCTTGTAGGGAACGAGTCCCATATCCTTCTTGGTCATCGGATCGTCGTAGGGACGACCGATCAGACGCTTGATGGCGAAGAAGGTCCGCTCCGGATTGGTGACGCCCTGCCGCTTGGCGGGCTGTCCAACCAGTCGCTCGCCATCGTCCGTGAAGGCGACGATAGAGGGCGTGGTGCGAGCGCCTTCCGCATTTTCGATGACCTTGGGGGTGGTTCCGTCCATGACGGCCACGCAGGAATTGGTGGTGCCGAGGTCGATGCCGATGACTTTAGCCATGAGTACTGTCCTTTCCTGTCGCGAGACCGCCGGACCCCGAAGCGATCCGGTGAAGGGCTGAGGGCCGACCCGATGAACAGGTCTGTCCCGCCCGGTCCCCGATGCGTTTGATGTTGGTATCGATGACGGAGACTGCAAGAGTGACCGGGATATAGGAGCGGGTCCGAAACCGCGCAAGCGGGCCGGGAGCTTCGCGGCTCAATCCGTCGCAAGAAAACGCGCAAACCAGGGGGCGTAGGCGAAGCCATGCGCTAAGGAATATGGTTTAGCCTGTGATTCGCGGATCGACATCCGGCAAGCTTGTGATGTTATCACACTCCGGCATGGGCTATCGCCGCCACCGACATGGGAACACGGGTTCATGCGCCTGCTCGTCACCAGCCTCCTGCTTGCGCTCATGTACGCTTCGCCAGCTTGCGCGCAGCTGCAGTTGCAGGGCGCAGCGCCCCCAGGCGCCGCCACCGGCGGGGCCGGCGGGCCCGGCGGCGTCGATGCCGCCAAAAAGCCTCTTCCGGCGCCGGTCCGTCAGCCGGGCGACGACCTGATCGCGGGGCGAGACCTGTTGCATCATGGCTCACGCGGGACGATGCGTTTCGAGATCAGGGGCGGCGCTCTGCGCATATCGCGCCTGCTGTTTCAGGGGGACCTGACCGAGCGGCCAGGGGAGCCTTGCCGCGTCGAAATCGAGCAAGGCGTCGACCTGCAGCAGGTCGGCCGGCCTGCCGGCGTGACGCGCTACAAGGCCGCGCTCGAAGTCTGTCCCTTCACGCTCGAGGTTCTGGACGGAGCCGTCCTGGTCGCGGGAGAACTCTGTGAGGTCAAGGCCGCGGCCTGCACGGTCGACCCTGCGGGCCTGTGGGGGCCGGCCGGCAATTCAATACGCGGCGAGCAGCTGGTCGCCATCGAACGCGCGCGCCGGGCCGCGGAAGAGCGCGCCCGCACCTATTTCCGCGCCCTGTTGAACACCTCGAAGGACAAGAACGAAACCAAGCGCATCGCCGCCGAACAGGCAGGCTTCTCGTCGCGTCGCGAGGAGGTCTGTTCATCCTATCAGCGAGAGACAGTGCATGGGTTCTGCGGAGCCCGCCTCACCGAAGCAAGGGCCTTTGCGCTGCGCGCCGAGATTGACAAGGCGGCTCCCCAGCCGGCCGCCCGGGCGAAGCCGGCCCGCAAGCCGCAGCCGCGGGCGCCAGAACCCGCGCCCGCGTCCAATCTGTATTGAGCGATCCGCTGCGTTATGTTCGCGAGACGGCCAACGATAGTTTGGGCGGCTTGTTAAGTGTTTGGAAAATAACGCAATAGCGTTCCGTCAGCTTGATCAGCGAATCAATCTTGTCCTGCGGCGCATCGGTGTCCAGATCGAACGTCAGGCGAATTTCGCGGAACCCGACCGGCGCTTCGCGGTCGACACCGAGCGTGCCGCGGAAGTCGAGATCGCCCTCGGCCTTGACGATGCCGGCTTTGAGAGGAATGTCGAGAGCGGTCGCAACCGCCTTCAGGGTCACGCCGGCACATGCCACCAGCGCCTCGAGCAGCATGTCGCCCGAGCAGAGTTCAGCTCCGGATCCGCCCGTCGCCGGATGCAGTCCGGCGACCGCCAGCGCGCGGCCGGTCTCGACCTTGCAGGCGATCTTGGATTCGTCGATCGAGCCTTGCGCCTTCAGCACGATGATCGCGGCGTCCGGATCGTTCTTGTACTTGTCCTTATAGGGCGCCTGCATGGCGCGCAGTGCATTGGCATCCATCCCGATGACTCCGTTGTTTGGCGAGTTGGCCGAGTGCTACCACCAGCCGGCGGCTTGCGCCTTCGAATTCTGGGTTGAGGGCTGCGGCTGCGTCAGCGAGCCGTCGAGCGCCGACATGACCTGCCGCTTGGCCTCGGCGAAATCCTGCGAGAGGCGGTCGCGCGGACGCGGAAGCTCGATCGCGATGTCGGCGAAGATTCGACCCGGCTTGGGTTGAAGCACGATGGCGCGGTCCGCCAGCGCCACCGCTTCCTCGACGTCATGCGTGACCAGAACCAGCGTCGGACGGTGCGAATCCCAGAGCGCCAGCAGGTGATCCTGCAAGGACGCGCGCGTCAGCGCGTCGAGCGCGGAGAACGGTTCGTCCAGCAGAAGCGCCTTCGGCCGCGTCACGAGAGCGCGCACGATGGCGACGCGCTGGGCTTGTCCGCCGGATAGTTCGCGCGGCCAACGCGGGCCATAGCCAGCCAGCCCGACACGCAGCAGCGCTTCGTCCACGCGCGCGTCGCGTTCAGCCTTCGGCAGATGGTCGAGGCCGAAGCCGATGTTCTGCGCCACGGTGAGCCAGGGCAGCAGTCGCGGCTCCTGAAAGACGATTCCGACCGCCGGGTGCGGCGCCGAGATCTTTTCGCCGTCGACCGACACGGCGCCGAGGCTCGGGAGTTCAAGTCCGCTGATCAGTCGAAGGAGCGTCGTCTTTCCGCAGCCCGAGCCGCCGATGAGAGCGACGATCTCGCCGCTCCCGACATCGAGCGACACATCGCCCAGGGCCCGCGTCCCGTTCGGATAGATTTTGGAGAGATGGTCGAGGATCAGCATCGAAATCTCGTCAAATGATACGCAGTCGGTTCAAGCCGCCCGCGAATGCGAATCCTGCCAGGTGAGGAACGGCCGCGAGCCTGAGACGAGCAGCCAGTCGAATATTTTGCCAAGTATCGCAAAAGCGATGATGGCCGCGAGAATCTGGTCCGGCTTGCCGAGCTGCTGGCCGTCCACCAGCAGATAGCCGAGGCCTTCCGACGCGCCCATGATCTCGGCCGCGACCACGAACATGAAGCCGAGGCCGAGGCCCGACCGCAGCGCCACGATGAAATCGGGCAGGATCGCCGGCAGCAGCACGCGCCGCGCCAGGGCGGTCTTCGAGAGCCTGAAGGCGCGACCCACTTCCACGATCTTGCGGTCGACATTGGCGATCGCCGCCATCACGCCGAGATAGACCGGGAAGAAAACGCCTGTTGCGATCAGGGCGATCTTCGAATTCTCGAAAATTCCGAGCCAAAGGATGAACAGCGGCACCCACGCGAGGGAGGGAATGGCGCGAAGCGCCTGCAACGTCGGATCGAGCAGCTTGCGGGCCGTTGACGACGAGCCCGTCAGCGCGCCCAGCAGCATGCCGACAAGCGCCCCGAGCCCGAAGCCGAGCAGCACGCGCGTCATGGTGGCGATCACATGGGTGCTGAGTTCGCCGCTTCGTGCGAGATCCCACAAGGTCGAGCCGACCTTGCTGGGCGGCGGCAAAAGGCGGGCCTGCACGAGGCCAAACCGAAAGGCGGCCTCATAGGCGAGGGCGGCCCCGACGGGCAGCACGAAACCGAGCAGCAGCGTAGACCCTGAAACGGCAAACCGGCGGGAGGCGCTGGACGCCGCCGCCTGTTGACGTTCAAGAGGTTGCTCGAGCGTTCCGGCTTCGCTCATCACGGCTCCGAGGGAGAAAGAAAAAGGGCCCGCCGGGCGTCGTCGGGCCCTGCCTTCTAGCCTTACTTGCCCGCGACCGCAAAGCGCGTATCGATGAGCGCGCCAACCACGGCTTTCACGTCAACGTCGGCCTTTACGACGCCGGCTTTCTGGAGAGCAAGGCCGGCCTGCAGAATGGTTTCCGTCGTATCCGCCGTGATGGCCGGATGCGTCAGGTCGGTGCGCTCGAGTTGGCGCGCAATGATGGGGTCCGGCAGCTTCGTCTCGGCGACAAGAAGCTTTCGGAATTCGGCCGGATTGGCGACGGCCCAGAGACGGGCTTCCTCATAAACCTTCAGCACGCGCTTGACGAGTTCAGGGTGCTTCGCGGCGAAATCGTCGCGCGTGTTCAGAATGCCCCAGGTGTTGTCTTCCGCCTTGCGGTAGAGCAGCTTCGCTCCATCGTCCAGTTCGGCCTGCGCCATGATGGGATCGAGTCCCGCCCATGCGTCGACGTCGCCGCGAACCAGCGCGGTCTTGCCGTCGGCATGCTGAAGAAGCACGAGGCGCACGTCCTTTTCGGTCAGCCCGGCCTTGTCGAGCGCTCGAACCAGAAAAATGTGCGGATCGGTGCCGCGGGTCACCGCGACCTTCTTTCCCTTCAGGTCTTCGACCTTCGCGATCGTGCTTTTTCCGCCCGTGACAAGCGCGGTCCATTCAGGGCGGGAAAACACGCCGACGCTTTTCACCGGGTTGCCATTGATGCGCGCCACAAGGGCGGCTGCGCCCGCCGTGGAGCCGATGTCGATCGATCCGGCGTTGAGGAATTCGAGCGCCTTGTTGGAGCCGGCCGA
>JAIEQX010000012.1 GCA_019747375.1 Beijerinckiaceae bacterium
CCGCGCATGGCCTGCAGATCTTCAAGGTCGTGCATGTGCCGGGCGCGGCCGAAGCCGGCGGCGCGGCGGCGCCCGACGCGCATGCGGCGGACGCTTCCAAGGATGCCTCGAAAGCCAAGGCGCCGGCGGCCGCACCCCCTGTTCCCGGCGAGCCCGTCAAGCTGCCGTCCAAGATGGTGCTGAAGGACCTGCCGCATGTGCTGACCAACGTCGCGATGCCGCCCGATTCATGGATCCGGCTCGAAGCCTCGATCGTCTACGATCAGGCCGAGGTCGCCAATCCCGACGTGCTGGTGGGCGAGATATCGAACGATCTCCTGGCCTATCTGCGAAGCCTGTCGCTGCGTGAAATCCAGGGCGCCGAAGGCTTCATGTATCTGCGCCAGGACATGAAGGACCGCGTGTCCCTGCGGGCTGAGGGCAAGGTGCGCGATCTCGTCATCCAGACGCTGGTGCTGCAATGAGGCTCCTGCTCGCGGTTGCGGCGGCGCTCGGCGGCCTGTTGCTCGTCGGCGAAACGGCGTCCGCGCAGACGCTCGACCTGAACGCCCTGCTGCCGCAGGGCGCGGGCTCGGTCACAGGCCGCATCGTCCAGATCGCCGCCGTCATCACGGTCCTGTCGCTCGCCCCCGGCCTGATGGTGATGGTGACGAGCTTCACGCGTTTCGCCGTGGCGCTGTCGTTCCTGCGTTCGGGCATCGGCCTGCAGAGCACGCCCGCCAATCTCGTGCTGGTCAGCCTTGCGCTGTTCATGACGTTCTTCGTCATGTCGCCGGTGTTCGAGAAATCCTGGAACGAGGGTTTGCGGCCCCTCATGGACAATGAGATCAGCGAGCAGGAAGCCTATGGCAAGATCGTCGCGCCGTTTCGCGAGTTCATGCTGTCGCAGGTGCGCGACAAGGATCTGGCCATGTTCGAGGAGCTGGCGAGGACGGATCTGAAAAGCCCGGACCGCGCCACGACGGACCTGCGCGTGCTCATCCCGGCCTTCATGATCTCGGAACTGCGGCGCGGCTTCGAGATCGGCTTCCTCATCGTCCTGCCGTTCCTGGTCATCGACATGATCGTGTCGACGCTCACCATGTCGATGGGCATGATGATGCTGCCGCCATCCGTGATCGCCCTGCCGCTGAAGGTGCTGTTCTTCGTGCTGATCGACGGCTGGAACATGGTCATCGGCAGCCTGATCAGATCCTACGGCTAGCCGCAGGACGCCTTTCATCGCTGAATTGGAGCGGCTTCCGCAGAGACGGCGGGAGCCGCTTTTCTGCGTTTGCGCGGCCGATGAACTTCATCCGTTACTTTAAGACTTTCGCGGCCCGGGACCGCGCTGCGCGCCAGCCGGCGCACAGGAACCTCATGTTTTGATTCAAGCGGGCTCCGTAGCGACAGGACTGCTTTCACCTGACGTCTGAAAGACCTCGCGCCCTGCGCGAGGCTTCAGGCGGAGCGCGCGCCCGGCCTGCCGCAGAGGCGCCGGCCGGATCTCCCGCAAAGCCGCGCCAGACACGCCAGCAACGCGCCGCGACATCTGTCGGCGGGCCCGGCCTGCTTGCCGAAGACCTTGCCCCGAACGCGCCGATACTTGCCGGGGAGATCCGCTACAGGCTCCGGCAAGTGCGCCTTACGCAGGGTTAGTTGGAGCTCAGTGGGCAGCCAGAAGACAACTAATTTGCTCTTGTAGATAATGAAAATAGCCAAAGACACGACAGGAGTAACGAAGTCTTAATCGTAAAACTCGACTATTAACCATGATGATGGATCGAAACACGCCGATTCGCGCTTCGAGGGCATGAGGCCAGCTCCATCGAGCCGACACCAATCCGGCAGGTCGTAGATCTGACGACAGTAGGGATACGCGCATGACCAGTCTTCTCACCAATGCGTCCGCCATCACGGCACTGCAGAACCTGAATGCTACGAACAAGGCCATGCAGACGACGCAGGACCGGATCTCCACCGGCATGCGGGTCGCCAACGCGTCGGACAATGCGGCCTACTGGGCCATCGCCACGACGATGAAATCCGACAATTCCGCCATCTCGACCGTCAAGGACGCCCTGGGCATGGGCGCGGCGACCGTCGATGTCGCGGCGGCCGCCATGAACACAACCTCCGAACTGGTCAGCCAGATCAAGGCGAAGCTGGTGGCGGCGCGAGAGCCCGGCCTCGACCGCGGCAAGGTGCAGGCGGAAATCACGCAGCTGCAGGAGCAGTTGAAGAGCGTCGCGGATTCCTCGGTGTTCTCCGGCGAAAACTGGCTCTCGGTCGATTCCGCGGCGGCCGGCTATAATTCGACGAAGAGCGTCGTGTCTTCCTTCACGCGCTCCGCCGGCACGATCGTCATCGGCACCATCGACGTCGATATCGCCCAGACGGCGCTGTATGATTCGAACGGCCAGCTCGGCGTGCTCGACAAGTCGCGCACCGTGAACGCCACGACGTCCAGCGTCGCGACCCTCGATATTTCGGCCATCACCGACTCGGCCGCCGACCTTCAGACGCTCGACGACTACATCAACATCGTCGATGCAGCGCTTACGGATGTCACGACGTCTGCGAGCGATCTCGGCGCGGTCAAGAACCGGATCGGCATGCAGATGGACTTCGTGTCCAACCTGATGGACGCCGTCACCAAGGGCATCGGCCAGCTGATCGACGCCGACATGAGCAAGGAATCGACTCGCCTGCAGGCCTTGCAGGTGCAGCAGCAGCTCGGCGTGCAGTCGCTCTCGATCGCCAACCAGAACAGCCAGCAGATCCTGTCGCTGTTCAAGGGCTGACGCCTGATAACAAGCGCTTTTTTGAAAGGGCCGTGTCTCACCGACGCGGCCCTTTTTCATTGCAACCCTGGTGCAAGCTTGGTGCTGCAATTTGAGCATGCAAAGCAGTGGGCTGTCGGGGAATTCGTGAATGAGCGCCGTAGAACAAGCAGAACGCGTCCTGTCCGGGCTGCGGCAGCTCGGTACGCGCCGTCTCATCGCGCTCGGAGTGATCGGCGTCCTGGTCTTCGCGCTCACGGGCGTGGCGGGCTTCGTGCTGAGCCGCCCGTCCTTCGAGCAGCTCTATTCGGGGCTTGACCGCGCCGACGTCGGGCGCATCGGCGCGGCGCTGCGCGAGGCGGGAATCAATTTCGACGTCAGCACCGAAGGCACTGCGGTTCTCGTGCCCTATGGCCAGAGCGCGCAGGCGCGCATGCTGCTCGCCGAAAAGGGCCTGCCCACCAACGCCAACGCCGGCTACGAATTGTTCGACAAGCTCGGCTCGCTCGGCCTCACTTCCTTCATGCAGGAAGTCACGCGCGTGCGCGCCATCGAGGGCGAGCTCGCGCGCACCATCCAGCTGATGCGCGGCATCAAGGCGGCGCGCGTGCATATCGTGCTGCCGGACGAGGGTTCGTTCCGCCGCCAGCGCAAGCCGTCCTCCGCTTCCGTCGTGCTGCGGATGGAATCGGCCTATGATTCGAGCTCGGCCCAGGCGATCCGGCATCTCGTCTCCTCCTCGGTGCCGGGTCTGGCTATCGACCAGGTGACGGTGCTGACGACGGACGGGCGCCTGTTGTCCAGCGCCACCGACGGGTCGGATGCGGGCGTCGGCCGCAAGCGCGAACTCGAACAATCGGTCTCGAACGAGATTCAGGAAAGCGTTCGCCGCACGCTCGCGCCCTACCTCAGCCTGAAGAATTTTCAGGTCAGCGTCGCGGCGCGGCTGAACACCGACAAGCGCGAGACGAGCGAGACGATCTTCAATCCGGAATCGCGCGTCGAGCGTTCGGTGCGCGTCATCAAGGAATCGCAGACCGCGCAGAACGCCACCAGCCAGAATCCCGCCAGCGTCGACCGCAACGTGCCGCAGGAGCGTCCGCGCGGCGGCGACGGCAAGCAGTCCAGCGAAGAGAACCAGAAGCGCGAAGAACTCACGAACTACGAATTGTCGTCGAAGCGCGTCTCGGTCGTCAGCGGCGGCTACGCCATCGAGAACGTGTCGATCGCGGTCCTGCTCAACAAGTCGAGCCTGGCGGCGGGCCTCGGCGCCAATCCGAAACCCGAAGACATCGACGCCAAGATTTCCGAGATCGAGCAGCTGGTGTCGTCGGCCGGCGGCCTGCGCAAGGATCGCGGCGACATCATCAAGGTGTCGGCCGTGGACTTCCTCGACGCGGCGCGCGATCTCGAGCCCGTGCCGCCGCCCTCCGCCATGGAAATGCTGGAGAAACATTCGGCGACGCTGATCAAGTCGCTCACGGCGCTCGTCATCGCGGTGATGATCGTGTGGTTCGGCCTGCGCCCCGCCATCAAGGCGATCCAGGAATCCACCGCGTCGGAATCGTCGGCCGGCTCGGAGATGGCGGATGCGCCCCCGATGCTGCCGCCCGGCATGGATTTCTCCGCCATGAGCGCGGATCTGCCGCCGATGCTCCCGAATGGCATGCCTGATTTCTCGATGAGCGGCCTCGGCAACGCCGCCGTGGACGACACGGCCGACTGGCCGGAGCAGGGGATGCTCGACGACATGGCGCGCCAGTCCGCGCGGTCGCCGCAGAAGCGCCTCGAGCATCTCGTGCGCTTCAATGAAGATCAGGCCGTCGCCGTTCTGCGGCAATGGATGCGTGAAGGAACCGCCGCATGAAACCGATGCCTCTGACGCATTTTCTGCCCGTTCTCGACGCCCGCCCGCGGCAGATGGATCCGCCGCGGCTGCTCGAACTGCCGCGCGCCGACCTGCATCTGGTGGCCAACAACATGCTGCCGGAGCCCGAGCCGGAATTCGAAATGCCGCCCCTGACGGCGAGCGAATATGACCGCGGCTATGACGAGGGACGCGCCGCCGCCGAGGCGGAAGCCGCCGACCGCATGGCCGCCGAAGAGGCGCGCGTCGAGGCGCGCATCGAGGCGCGGCTGGCGGCCGCCCGCGCCGAATGGTGCCAGCAGCAGGCGGATCTCCTCACCAGCGGCGTCGACAAGGCCCTGACGGTGATCGAGGCAAGCATCTGCGAGGGCGCCGAGCGCGTGCTCCGTCAGGTCGTGGAAGCGTCGCTGCGCGCGCGCGCCCTGCAGCAATTCACTGAAGCGGTGGGCCGGCTGCTGCGCGACGGCGAGGCGGGCGTGGTGACGGTGCACGGGCCCTGCGACCTGCTCGACGCGTTGCGCCCGATGCTGGAGCCGCTCTGCGCCACCGTCGACTACAACGAGAACGACGGCGCCGAAGTCTGGGTGCGCGTCGACCAGACGCTCATCGAGACGCGCTTCGCCTCCTGGCGCGGCGATCTGCAGATCGAAGGATAATCTCCATGAGCCAGGAAAAATCCGATATGGAGATGATCATCATCAAGCGGGGACACCCGCATGAGGATCATCCGCATGGCGGCGCATGGAAGGTGGCCTTCGCCGACTTCATGACCGCCATGTTCGCGTTCTTCCTGGTGCTGTGGATCGTCAATTCGACCAACAAGGAAACGCGTTCTTCGGTGGCGCGCTATTTCAACCCGATCCGCATTTCCGACACGACGCCCGCCCGCAAGGGCCTGAAGGATCCGAAGGAAGCCGATTTCGACGCCGCCGCCGCCGACGAGAAGGCGAAGCCCAAGACCGGCACGCTGAACGACGTCGACGGACAGAGCGGCCCCGGCGCCGCCAATGGCGGGCGTCCCTCGCAGCAGGAGGCTCCGAAGGAACAGGCGGCCTCTTCGCATGGCTGGTTCGATCCGGTCGCCACGCGCGATCCCTTCGTGGTGCTCGACGAGATCGCCGGCACGTCGCGCGGCGCGTCCGCGGCCGACGGCATGGCGCTGTCGTCGGAGGTCGATCTTCTGGGCGACGGCCCGATCCCGTTCCGCGATCCTTTCGCGCCCGCATCTCCGGTCGTGCCGCCCGAGGCCAAGCCGCTCGTCGGCGTTCCGGGCCGCACGGCGCCGCCGCCCGCGGTGCGCCGCGACGCCAAGACCGGCGCGCGTCCGGTCGCCGAGGCGAAGCAGGC
>JAIEQX010000164.1 GCA_019747375.1 Beijerinckiaceae bacterium
GGGCGCAAGTTTCGTCAGTTCCGCATGAGCATGGCGAAGAAAGTCGCCGTCCTGCCGCGCTTTGGCGACGCGCTCTTCCTCTTGGGCAAGATCCGCGCGGGCGGCGCGCAGATCCGCGTAAGCCCGCCGTACGCCTTCGACCTGGGGCTGCAATCCGCCAAACGCGTCGACGAGAGCGCGATGCATGGCGGGATCCACCAGCGCACGATCGTCGTGCTGTCCGTGAATTTCCACGAGAGCGCCGGCGATGGAGCGCATGGCCTGCGCGCTGACCGGCTGGTCATTCACGAAGGCGCGCGTGCGCCCGTCAGCCATCTGAACGCGCCGAAGGATAAGGTCGCCGTCGACGTCGATCTCCTGTGCGGCGGCGGCGGCCCGCGCAGGGTGATCCATGGCCAGATCAAACACGGCCGTGATCTGCCCCTGCGGCTGGCCAGTGCGCACGAGCGATCCGTCCCCGCGCCCGCCGAGCGCGAGGGAAAAAGCATCGAGGAGAATCGATTTTCCCGCGCCGGTCTCACCCGTCAGGACGGTAAGACCGCGGCCGAACTCGATATCGAGTCGATCGATCAGAACGATGTCGCGTATCGAAAGCTGGACGAGCATAGGGACCCGCCCTGAGACCTCAGCCGAGGCCGACTTTCTGGAAAGCCTTGGAAATCCAGGACCCGCGATCTTCGTTCGGCTGCAGACCGCCCCCGGCCAGCAGCTTGTACGCGTCGTTGTACCAAGGGCTGTCAGGGAAGTTGTGGCCAAGAACGGCAGCCGCTGTCTGGGCCTCATGCGCGATGCCGAGGCGCAGGTAGGCTTCGGTCAAGCGATACAAGGCCTCTTCGGCATGGCGCGTCGTCTGATATTTGCCGAGCACGTCACGGAAGCGGTTCACCGCAGCCGTATAGTTGCGGCGTGCAAGATAATACCGGCCGACCGACATTTCCTTGCCGGCGAGTTGATCGCGCGTAACCGTGATCTTGTGCTTGGCGTCATCCACATATTCGGACTTGGGATAACGCTGCACCAAAGCGGTGAAGACCTGGAGGGCCTTCTCGGTGGCATCCTGGTCTCGCGAAATATCCGGGATCTGTTTGTAGTAGGACATGCCAATCAGATAGGTCGCGTAAGCGGCTTCCTGGGTCGACGGGTACAGCCCGATATAGCGATTTCCGGACGCGATGGCGTCATCGTACTGGGCGCCCTCGTATTGCGAATAGGTCTGCATCAGCAGGCCTTTGCGGGACCACTGGGAGTACGGGTATTGCTTCTCGAGCTCCGAGAACTTCTTCGCCGCGCCCTCGCCGTCGTTCTTCTGGAGGCGAGCGAGGCCCTGATCGTAGATATCCTCGGCCGGAACATCCGGGAGAAGCTTGGTTTCATACTTCTCGCCGCCGAACGGGTTCAAAGAGTCGAACGTCGAGCACCCGGCGATAGGGAGGGCGAGAAATGAAGCCGCCGCGAGGCGGAGCGCCCCGGAACGGAAGACCGAACGGATCTGCGAAACGCGGATCGACGGGAGGGAAGCACGGGAAGCGGACATCATGCCTCGAAGCTCGATGGACAGGTGACGCGGATGGCGCGCGCGAACCCTTGCGCGGTGAACCGCTCTTTAACCCAAAAGGCGTTTCAACGCCACAGTTCAGATCGCTGTTATCCTGCATTCAAAAATGTGGCCGGGAGAAGTCCAGCCGCTGAGCGGGAGATGCAGGTCCCAGAAGTTTCAAAAGAATGCGGCATGAACGCCACAGCAGCCCAACGGCTCAGTTGCGCTCGGGCGCATAGGCTGGCTGGGCCGCCATGCGCAGGTCGGCGCGCGCGCCTTCCCGCCGAACCGGGAATTCGATGAACTCGTAGGCGCTCTTGTCGGCAAAGAGGGCCGCCAGGACGGCAACGTTCATCTTGTGGCCACCGCAGAAAGAGCGATAGGCGCCGATGATCGGCGAACCCGCCAGGGCAAGATCGCCGACGGCGTCGAGGGTCTTGTGGCGAACAAACTCGTCCGGCCAGCGCAGACCTTCCGGATTGAGCACCCGCTCGTCATCGAGCGCTACCGTGTTTTCAAGCGATGCGCCGAGCGCGAAACCGGCCTTCCAAAGACGCTCGACATCACGAAGGAACCCGAACGTGCGCGCGCGGGCCAGATCGCGTTGGAACAAGGCGCCGTCGAGATCCACCACCTTCTTCTGGCGGCCGATCATGCCGGCGGCGAAATCGATTTCAACTTCAAGGCGGAAGCCCTTGTCCGCAGGACGCAGCTCCGAAAAGGCGCGGCCGTGTTCGACGCGAACAGTTTTCAGAACTTTCAGATACCGGCGCGGCGCAGCCAGATGATGAATGCCGGCCTGCTGGATCGCATCGACGAAATCCGCGGAAGAGCCATCCATGATCGGCACTTCCGGGCCATCGATTTCAACCATCGCGTTGTCGACGCCGAGCGCCGCGAAGGCGGCAAGAAGGTGTTCGACCGTCGAAACGCTGGCATCGGCGGGATCGCCGATCACGGTGCAGAGTTCCGTCATGGAAACATTGGACCAGATCGCGTCGATCAGCCGTTCGCGCCCGCCCGGCAGTCCGGTGCGCAGAAACGAAATTCCTGAGTTGGCTTCAGACGGATGCAAGACAAGCCGAACGGGAGCGTTCGAATGGACGCCTGAACCTGACAGGATCGCGCGCTTGCGAAGAGTCGTCTGTTTACCAGGCTTCATGCTCGTCCCGTTTCGCTTATCGTCCAGAGCCTTTGGCCTGCTCATGTTCGATGCCCCATCTCGGTCACACGCTGTCCCGCCGCGGCCATTTTCTGGCCTGACTTCGGACCGGCTTTACGGACGCTCTATCCGCTGGTCGGCCCGACTCGCAACTGCGAAGGCATGTGATTCCCGCACGGCCTGAACCGTTTGGATGGCAGGAAAATACGCCCCTGCCCCCGCCCCGCCAAATCACCAATTCTTACCTAGTGTTACAATGCGAAACATACTCATTGAAAATTCTTACAACGACCGAAAGAGCAGCGTTTTCAAAAAGATATGCCCGCATCAAAGCTGATGCGGGCATATCCGGATAGCGGTTTCCGAAGCTGATCCTCAGCTCGATTGCCGACGGAGGAATGCGGGAATTTCCAGCTGGTCGTCCTCGCTTGCACGCTGAGGCGGAGCAGTTCTGCCATGCGCGTCAAGCTGACCTTGCGCCGGCCGGGCCCCCAGCGCAGGCGCCGGACGCTTGCCATATTCCTGGTGGACCGGAGCCGGAGCCTGTGGCGCACGTGGGGCATAGGCATGGCCGGCGGGCGCATGATTGGGAGCCTGCGGCGCCGCGGGACGTGCGGCCGGAGCTTCTTCGCTGCGGCTCATTCCGAAAGAGGCGAGGCGCTCGAGCAAGGTGCGGCGGCGCGTGTCGCCGGCGGGTTCGGCCGCAGCCGTCTCACGCTGGCGCAGCTGTTCCTGCCCCGGCCGGGGCAGATCGTCGATCTGGGGCATGCGCGGCGCCCGCATGACCGGCGCCTCTGCGGCCGGCGGAATGAAATGCGCGGGTTGCTGATAGTCGGCGCGCGGCGCCTCCTGAACCGGCGACGGCGCATAGGCGGGTTTTGGCTGAACAGGCTGAAGCTGAACTTCATGCGCCATGCTGGGCGCCATCTGTTGCGGCTGATGCTGAATCGGCGCAGCCGCGACAGGCGCCTGGAAAACGGGCGCCGGCGGGGCGGGCGCGTGCTGTACGGGAGCCGGCTGCTCGATTTGATAGGATGGCTGCGTCGCTTCGCCGACCGGCTGCTGATAGCGAACCGGTTCGGCGGCGCGAGCCTGCGTCTGGGCGCGAAGCTTCTGAGCCACCTCGGCGATGCGAGTCTCGGTCGCGCTGAACTCGCGGATGTCGGCCGGCTGGTCGATGCCGGTGGCGACGACCGAGACGCGCACGACGCCGTCGAGAGACTGGTCGAAGGTTGCGCCAAGGATGATGTTGGCGTCCTCGTCGACTTCCTGTCGAATGCGGCTCGCCGCCTCGTCGACTTCATAGAGAGTGAGGTCGTTGCCGCCCGTGATCGAAATCAGCAGGCCGCGCGCGCCCTTCATCGACACTTCGTCGAGCAGCGGATTGGCGATAGCGGCTTCGGCCGCAAGAATGGCGCGACGATCGCCCGAGGCCTCGCCGGTTCCCATCATCGCCTTGCCCATTTCGCGCATGATTGCGCGCACGTCGGCGAAGTCGAGGTTGATCAGACCTTCCTTGACCATCAGGTCGGTGATGCAGGCGACGCCCGAATAAAGGACCTGGTCGGCCATCGCGAAAGCGTCGGCGAAAGTGGTCTTCTCGTTGGCGACGCGGAACAGGTTCTGATTCGGAATCACGATCAGGGTGTCGACGGCCTTCTGCAGCTCGTTGATGCCCGACTCGGCGATCCGCATGCGGCGCACGCCTTCAAACTGGAACGGCTTGGTCACCACGCCCACGGTCAGGATGCCCATGTCGCGCGCCATGCGGGCGATGACCGGAGCTGCGCCCGTGCCCGTGCCGCCGCCCATGCCGGCGGTGACGAACACCATGTGCGCGCCCGCGAGATGATCGCGGATTTCTTCAAGCGCTTCTTCAGCGGCGGCGCGCCCGACTTCGGGCTGCGAACCGGCGCCGAGGCCCTCGGTCACCTGCAGACCCATCTGGATGATTCGGTCAGCCTTCGAGGCGGTCAACGCCTGGGCGTCCGTATTCGCGACGATGAAATCCACGCCGACGAGGCCGGAGACGATCATGTTGTTGACGGCGTTGCCACCGGCGCCGCCCACGCCCGCCACCATGATTCGTGGCTTGAGTTCCCGCAACTCGGGAGCTTTCAGATTGATCGTCATAGTCTGGCCTCTCGACTGAATGGGCGCTTCGCTTCGCCCGCTTATCTGATTTCGGTTCGTCGGTGATTCGTCGCAGCCGCCGCGCCGCCCCGAATCACCCATACGCTTAGAAACTTTCGCGGAGCCATCGTCCCATGCGGGACATGTACCCGTCCGTACCCGTCGACTGCATCATCGCCTTCCGCCTGGGCTCGAAATGTTCGATCCCGGCGACCTGCGGGTAGACCAGAAGCCCCACCGCCGCCGAGAAGGCGGGGCTCTTTGCTGATTCGGGCAACCCTTGAATACCTAAAGGACGGCCAACGCGCACCTGGTTCGATATAATTCTGCGCGCCGCTTCGGGCATCCCGGTCAACTGCGCAGCGCCCCCGGTCAGCACCAGGCGACGACCCGCCTGCGGACCGAAACCTGCGGCCTGCAGGCGATCCCTGACCAGTTCTAGAATCTCTTCGACACGCGGACGGATGATCCGCACAAGATGTGATTTGGGCATGTGAATCGGATGGTCGCCGTCTTCGCCGACCTGCGCAACTGAAATCGTCTCGCGCTCGTCGGAGGGAGACGAGATGCACGACCCGTAGAGGGTTTTAAGTCTCTCTGCGTCCGAGAGGCGGATGGTCAAACCCCGCGCAATATCCATCGTCACGTGGTTTCCGCCGACCGCCACTGCGTCAATATGAGTCAGGCGTCCGCCCGCAAAAACCCCAATTGTCGTGGTGCCCCCGCCCAGGTCGACAAGCGCGGCGCCGATCTCGGCCTCATCGTCGACCAGCGCCGAAAGACCGGCGGCGTAAGGCGTCGCCACCATGGCTTCAATGTCGAGATGGCAGCGCTCGATCGCCAGCATGAGGTTGCGTGCAGCCGCGCTGTCGCAGGACACGACATGCATGTCCGCCCCGAGTTCGTCGCCGATCATGCCCTTCGGATCGCGGATGCCCCGGGTTGAGTCGAGCGAAAAGCCGGTAGGCAGCGAGTGCAGAACCGCCCGTCCCTGTTGCTCGGTCCGCGACGCCGCCGCCTCGAGCACACGGTGAATGTCATAGTCCGCCACGGCCTTGCCGCCGACATTGATGTTCGCATGGTACAGCTGCGATCCAAGCCGCCCGCCGCTCAGGTTGACGATGACGCTCTCGACCTGCACTCCCGCCATGCGTTCGGCTGCGTC
>JAIEQX010000110.1 GCA_019747375.1 Beijerinckiaceae bacterium
GCCGCGGCTTGCAGAATAAAAAATCGGGCGGATGGCATCGGCGATCTCCCTGTTCGCAGTGGCTTTGCGAGACGGGACCAAGATGCCGGAGGGCTAGGGTGCCGGGAACGATGTATCGCGGTGAAACGGGTGCGTGCGGGAGTGGCCGGGTGTAAGCCCGCGCAAAACGGCTATTCGGCAGAGTGCTTCGATGGCCGATGGGGTTCCAGCAACGGCACCTCATTCGTTGGTGCGCGGGGACCTGGCGGTCATTGTTTGAATCATGATGATTTCGCGGGTTTGCGTCGCGGCCGCTTCTTCGATGGTGCGCTTTGTTCGGCCAGCAGTGTTAGCTGCGCAGGCGTGATAACCAAGCCCAAGACGCGTTCGAGCTGAGCCACAAGCTCAGAACGCTTGTTCTTGGTGATTTTGTCGAGGTTCTGTTGCCGCCACCGGACGGCCGGGAGCTTATCGATCTTGGGCAGGCCCAACAGGTCCCACTCCGCGGTTCCTTTTTCGAATGAGACGAGAAACCGGCGGTGATCCTCGGGCATGCCGCCCACGATCGTGCCGATGAGCCTCGATCGCGCGTCCAACAGATCCGTCAAAGCGACGGGCTCGGTCGTCATCCCTAAGAAGTTCTGCTCGAACTCCTTGGCGATGTCCTTGGGACGAGCCGTTAGGACCTCCCACATCGGGCGGGTGTGGCTTAAGAGGTAGACGATGAACGCGGAACGGATGTCGCCGGTGACGCCCTCGTTGGCGAGCAGCTGGCGCACATCGAACAGATCGCGCGGATGCTGGCGGTCGAGCGCGGCCACGATCTTGCCCGCGTACAGGTCGGCGAACGAGACGACCTGCATCTCGGCAAAGCCGAACTGTTGTTCGACGGCGGCCGTCACGCCGCGCATTTCGGGCTCATATGCGCAGCCGCGCAGAACGGGCGTCACCTCGATTTTGATCTGAGCGCCCGGCTCGCGCACGATGAGCTTGGTGACGGCGCCCTCCTGGATTGCCTGACTGATGCGGGCGGTCTTGAGCGCCTTTGCGATCCGTCCCTCGATACGCTTCATCGCCTTGTCGATGGCACCAAGTGACTTGGCTCGTTGCGAGACCGGCACGTAGGTCAGATCGATATCGACCGACAAACGCGGCAGATCGCGGACGAACAGATTGATGGCTGTGCCGCCTTTGAGAGCGAAGCATTTTTCTTTCGCGATGTGGGGCACCGTTCGCAGCAGCAAGTCGACCTGACGGCGGTAGGCCTCAGTGAACGCCATCGAGGTCCCCCGGCACGGTTATCATGTATGTCGGGTCGAGCTTGCCGCCCTTGGCGAGCCGACGTTTGCCGCGACCGAAGTCGATCGCCGTGCGGTCAAGCCGCTTTAGCCAGGCGTGTTGATGGCGGTCGGCAAAGTAGAAGAAGAGGCGCTTCACTTTGACGTTGCAGCAATCGGTAAGGAGCGGCTGGAGCCGGTTAGGGCTCAACGCGCTGAGACCCTCCATCAGCATGTCGGCGTGATGGAAGCTCTCATCCTCGGGGAGCTCGTCGAGACATTCGAGGATGGCCCGTTCGGGGCTCGATACGACGAGCGGCCAGTTCCAGGGCCCCCAGGCCATCGCCACAAGCCCGTCCGCGCGCTGGCTGCGGTTGTCCGTGACGGGGTCCAGCGTGTGGGGGGCCGTCGAGACGCGCTGCGAGCGGAACAGTCTCGCGTCATTGCGATAGCGGTACGTGACTTTGCCCGGCAGGCCCTGGAGCCATGTGGGCGGTGGTTTGGGGCCATGGAGGTGAACGACTGTCGTCGATTGCGTCAGGTAGTGCGCGAAGCCTTGAAGCTCGAGCGCGGTCCGTCCGCCGACAGCGAGATCGTGGCCCAGGAGGGTTTGGAGCGAGATCACGACGTGCGGCCATGTCGGCTCGCCACTGGGACGGTGGTAGACCCGCCCGGCGAGCCGCATCAGTCTGCGGGCTGTGACGTACTGGGTGCGCAGGCTGGTCGAATAGCCATGGGCTGCCAGCCATGCGGCATCGACCAGCAGCCCTTCCGGGAGATGCAGGTCTAACCAGTTTATAGAGACGCGTTTTTGCTTAGACATGCTAAGCTAATTAGCACATTCGTGAACCAAAGGCAAGTTTGCATAAGTACAACTTTGCTTAGTTTAACTTAGCAAAACGTCAACAACATAAACCAATCGATTGCGGCGAGTTGGTGGGACGTTTTGGCGGGCTGACTGAAAAGAGACGCCTTGGACCTGCCACAGCGTCAGGTCTTTAGTCAGCCCTTGCAGCCCTACGCTCACGCCGATGCTTGGGGCTTCGCCGTCAATGGCCGTTCGGTGTATTGAGCCTGTGGGAACCTCGCGTAGCCGGGCAGCCAGCCTTCGACCTTGGCCCGGCCATCACCCGCGAGCGCCTTGCGAATGATCGCCTTTTTCTTGGTGCCCGTCTCAGTCAAATAACTCCGCGCCGCCGTCTCGCCGATGACTTCGGTGAGCATGGCACTGACGGCCTCACGATCCCTGGCGAGGTCGAAGAACAGATCATCAGGCTGCCAACTCTGCCCTACATCGACGGAGAGCGTTTGCCCGAGCTGGCCGATCAAGTCCGTGCCCATGGCCAGCGTCTCGGCCATGGCGACGGCCAGCAGCGCGATCACGTCCTTGTCGGCCATGTCTTGGAGCCGCGAGAAGATCGCTGCCGTCCGGTCCCCGGACGCATCGCGGGCAACGAGCGTCTCGTCGTCGAGCCTCAGCTTTGCGATGGCGTCGCGCCGAAGCTCGGCGAACGCCGCCTGCGTCGATAAGCTATCGCGCCATGTCGCGATGGCGTCGTTGTGGGGTGATTGCGGCTCGGCCTCAACCGTCCACAGGCGCGATCCGCCGAGCAGGTGGGCAAGCGCAAGGCGCAGGCCGATGGCGGGTGTCTGCGCGACGGCCAACCGGACTGCGCTGTGCCGGACGAGATCGACATAGTTTGACAAGGGAGCGCTCATTTCCGGGCGCCCGGTGGCTACCGGCGCGGTGCCGGTCGCGCCGTCCTCGTCGGCAAGGCGGCTGCCGCGCTGCCTCTCGCCGCGTGGCCGCAAGCCCTTATGAACGGTGACGCCCCCATCGGGCGCGACATCGAGATAGACGGCACCGCCCTTGGACTTGGCGACGGGATCAAAATCCCATTCCTGGAAGCGTTCGCTGGGTGGAACGATGATGACCTCGCGCCAGCCAGCGGCCAGCAGCTTGTCGCGGGTTTCGGCGATGGCGGTGTTCTGCAAGCGCCAGAATTCTTCCCCGTCGGTGAAATACCGCTCCTCGCCGAACAGGTCGGTCGCGATGGGGCCGCTGTAGAGCGCTTCATCGAACAGCGCGACCTTGGCAGAAATCTCCGCACCGCCCAACAGCCACGCCTTTAACTGCCAGAACGGCGGCGGGGTCTGCTCAGGATCGGTCGCCAGCGCCACGTAAGCCTTCTGTCGGTCCTTGGTCGCGAGCGTCAGCAGATGCAGCGTCTTGGCGTCGATCTCGCCCTGCCGGTAGAGGCGGCGCACGTCGGGAATGAGGGTGGCCAGCGCCAGCCGCCGTTTGACGATCTGCTCGGAAATGCCGAAGTGGGCGGCGATATCGGGCTCGCTCAGCCCTTTGCGGCGCAGGGCGAGAAACGCCTCGTGCTGGTCCATTTCGTCCATGGGCAGGCGTTCGATGTTCTCGGCGAGCGAGGCCTCGATGGCTGCCGCGTCGTCGTCCGCATCGAGCACCACACACGGCAAGGCTGCCGTGTCGTCGTCGCTCGTTCGAAGGGATTTGACGGCGAGATAGCGGCGCTGCCCGGCAACGATTTCGTAGCCGCCATCGCGGGCGCGAACGAGCAACGGTTGCAGGACACCCAACGCGGCCACGGAGGCAGCTAAGCTCGCCACGTCCTTGGGGCCATGTTTGCGGACGTTGAGTTTCGAGACGGTGAGTTGATCAAGCGGGATGTGGCGGAGGTCGCACAGCATGGGGTTCTCCTGGGGTCAGCGGGTTGAACGGAACAGTTGAGCGGTCGCGGGTGGTCTTGTCCGGTGGGCGGCTTCCCGCGCGCCGGGTGGTCAGGGTTCGGATGCGCCGCAAGGCTTAAGCGGCCACGCGCGCCAGCGCCGCTTCGGGCTGAAGGCTGTCGAGATAGGCCACGGCCTCTTGCGCTTTGGCGGCGGCGGCAAACATCGCGCGGCTATCGGCCTTCATGACTTTGAGCCAATGGGCGATATAGCGCGCGTGGTCGGGATGGGGCTCGGGCTCGATGCCGAGTCGGGCACCGATGAAGCAGGCCGCCGTCTCGGCGATGACTTCTTCCGCGCAATAGGCGTCATCGCCAAAGCGCTTGCCCAATTGCCGTTTGAGGCGGGTTTCGGCGGAGGTCCAGTGGGCCAATTCGTGGTGGACGGTCTGGTGGAACGCCTCGGATCGCGTGAGGCCGTCGGTGTCGAAGAACCGGGCCTCGTCGGGCATGTGGATGGTGTCGGTCGACGGGCGGTAGCAGGCGTGTCGCCCGCCGATGACGATCTTGGCCCCGGTCGAGGCGACGTAGGCGTCGGCCACTGCGAGGCGCTGGATCGGGTTGGGCGGCAGGCCAGAGGGCAGGGCGTAGCCGTCCACCTGCTCGGCGGCGAACACCCAATAGCCCCGCGCCATACGGATGGTTTCCGGGTCGGCATCGCCGTCCGGGCTGCCCGTGTCGCGCGCTTTTTCAAACTCCCGATAGAACACGATGGGGCTCGCGGTCTCGCCCTTGCGGACCTGCGCGCCAAGTGCCGCCCATTGTTTGTAGGTGGCAAACGTCCCACTGTCGTAGCCGCGCTCCAGCGCCGTGATCCACAGCGACAGGATATTGACGCCGCGATAATCGTTGCCGGTTGCGGCATTGGTGGGGATGACGGGCCGGAAGCTGCCGCGATGCCAGGGCATCACCGGCTCGCCGGGGTTACCTTCAATGGCGGCGATGATCTTATCGGTGATGGTCCGATAGATATCGGCGCGTGCGGGATTGGTGGTTGCGGAGGCCATAACGCTCACTCCTGAAAAGGGGGCCTAAAACGCGAATTGGTCGACACTTTCTCAGCCTCCAAACACTAGCATATGTTCGTATTTTGTTCTACTTTTTTCGACTGTTTTTCATCGCAAAATCAATCACATAATCTTGCAAGCCCTATCAAAAATTGATCCATTGGAAGCGGTGAAACAATCACCCGATCCGACCCCTGAAGTTTCTGACCAATCACACTTAATAAGAGCCCCGCGCCTTTGCAGTTGGCAGGGCCGGACTTGACACAAGACGGAGCCGCGCCAACGTAGTAGGGGCCATCGAGCGGCCCCCGCACGACAGCGGTGCGTCATCGCCCGGCGCGCCGACGCTTGGCCGACTGAGGACATCAGCGGGGTCAATCCTACTGTTCGATCGGGACTATCCTTCCGCCCCGACCTGCGGCGAACGCGGGCCGCCGCGCGCAGGGCGTGTCAAGGCTGGCCGCCCACTTGCGGCCACCCCGGCGACTTCGGCCGGGGCCCGGCCTTGACGCGTCCGAGCACGGTGGCAGGCTGGTGGCCATCGGGGAACCGCCGTCGCGAAACATCATTCCCGCTGAATGAATGGAAACGGCGCATGCGGGGTGAACACGTATCCTCGTTGCCAGACTTAGCGCGTGGTCTGCGCCAGGGATCGCAACCCGGATGGGCCGAGACCCGCCGTGCGGGGCTCGGGTCCGCGACCCCAAGGTCGTCGGCAACGGATAAACCGCAAAGATCCGCGGACTAGAGCCCGGTCGCGGCCCCCTTAGGCCGCGGGGCGCCCAATATATTAGGCTGCGATTGCGCGATTGGTAACGAGACGGGCATCGACACGCGCGACGATTTCGTCGATGGCACCAAGCGAGCGGCCCGTCTGGTCGGCGATGGCTTTGACGAGAAGATCGACGCGCTCGACGTTGGATGCTCCGGCTGCCAGTGCGCGCGCAACTGACGAGGGGCTTTCGAGAGACAGCGCCGCGTTGGCATATTT
>JAIEQX010000113.1 GCA_019747375.1 Beijerinckiaceae bacterium
AAACCCGTCGAGCCCTGAAAGCCGCGGAGTTTCGCCGGCCAGATGAAAGGGCAGCGTCCGCAATTCTCCGTCCTGATTGATGCATTCGGCAAGGCCGCCGATTTCCTCCGGACGGATGGGATCGCGTGACAGATCCGGATTGCGCCGGAGCAATTGCGCAATCTGCTGCTCGCCCTCCTCGGGCTCGAGCGAGCAGGTGCAGTAAACGAGCCGGCCTCCCGGGGCGAGCAGGGTCGCGGCGCGATCCAGCATCTTGGTCTGCACGGCCGCCAGCGTCGCAATGTCTCCCGCCTTCTTGGTCCAGGCGACATCGGGATGGCGGCGAATCGTCCCGGTGGCCGAGCACGGCGCATCGAGCAGGATGGCGTCGAACGCGGGAGCGTCGAAGCCCAGCACGTCCCCGACCTTGATCTCGGCCGAAAGTCCGAGCCGTTCGAGATTTGCGGTGAGCCGCTTCAGCCGCTCGGCGGAACGGTCGAGGGCGGTCACGCGCGCGCCCGCGGCGGCCAGCTGCGCCGTCTTGCCGCCGGGCGCGGCGCAAAGATCGGCGACCCGCTCGCCGGGCTGCACGTTCAGAAGTCGGGCGGGAATCGCCGCAGCGGCGTCCTGCACCCACCAACCGCCTTCGCCATAGCCTTCGAGATCCGCCACAGGCTCGTGCGACGTGAGGCGCAGCGATCCCGTCGGCAGCATCACCCCCTCGGGCAGTCCCGCGGAACCCGCCAGTCCCGGCTTCAATGTCAGGTCAAGGGTCGGCTCTTCGCGATGCGCCATGGCGATGCGGGCCGCCGTCTCGCCGCCATAGGTCTTGCGCCAGCGCGTCGACAGCCAGAGCGGCGTGTCGATAAAGGCGTCGTTCACGGCGACCAGTTCGTCGCGACGACGCGCGATATTGCGCAGGACGGCGTTGACCAGCGAAGCGAAGGGAGCCGTGCGCGCATCGCGACGGGCGGCGCGCACCGCAAGGTCCACGGCCGCATGATCGGGCACGTCCATGAACAGCAATTGCGCCGCTCCGGTCAGGAGATTCCACTCGAGCACCTGCGCCTTGCGCGGCAGCCCCTTCTCGAGCGTCGCCGCGAGCGCGGCGCGCAGCGTGCCGAGACGCCGCAGCGCCACCAGCACGATGGAGCGCACCAGCGCGCGGTCCCGCGCGTCGAGCCCGGTGAGCGCTTCCGGCCCGGCGCCTGGGGCGAAACGTTCATCGAGGCTCAGGCCGTTTCCGACGACTTCGGCAAGAACCGCCGCGGCCGCAAGCCGCACCGAGAGGCCGGGCACGACCTCCTGCGGCTGCGCCGGCTTCTTGCCGTAGCCAAAGCCGGATCGCGGGCGTGCCGGCGCGCTCAAGAGCGACTCCGGAAGTCATGGAGCGGGATCGGCGCCGTCATGCAGGCCGTCATGTGCATCTCTCCTGCATGTTCGGCGCGCGTGGAAACTGCGCCATGCGGCGGCGTCCGAGAATCAGCCCCAGGGGCCACGCCGATCCTGATCGTTCCTGCCGGTACCACGATCGCCGCCCCTGCGCCATGGCGAGATCCCCTCGCCCGACAGGAAGCCTCCCTTGGCCCGCCCCCAGGCCGAACCCGCAGGATAGGACCCGCCAGGCGCGACGTCGTCGCGGAACGGAGCCCACCCGGCGCCGCCGCCGCGCGACGGCGAAATATTCATCTGATGCGCCAGTTCCTGCAAAGCCGCGATCCGGTTTTCAACATTGGGATGAGTCGAGAACAGGTTGTCGACGCCCGAGCCGTTCAGTGGATTGACGATGAACATGTGCGCCATGGCGGGATTGGCCTCGGCGCGCTCGTTCGGGATTGCGGCTGCGCCCTGCGAGATCTTGGCGAGCGCATCGGCGAGCCAATGCGGATTGCCGCAGATCTCCGCGCCGCTGCGGTCCGCCACATATTCGCGGCTCCGGCTGACTGCCATCTGGACGATCATGGCGGCGATCGGGGCGAGAATCGCCAGCGCAATCGTCCCGATGACGCCCAGCCCGTTGTCGCGGCGGCCGCCAAAGAACATGCCCCACTGGGCGATCGATGAAATGGCGCCCGCCAGCGTCGCCGTGATCGTCATCGTCAGCGTATCGCGATGCTTGATATGCGCCAGCTCGTGGGCGATCACGCCTGCCAGTTCCTCGCGGCTCAGCATCCGCACAAGCCCGGTATTGACCGCGACGGCTGCGTTTTCCGGGTTTCGCCCGGTCGCGAAGGCGTTGGGCTGGTCGCTGTCGACCACATAGACGCGCGGCATCGGCAGTTGCGCGCGCTGCGCCAGTTCGCGCACCAGCGCGTAGAGCTCGGGCGCCTCCTGCTCGCTGACCTCGCGCGCATCGTTGGAGGCAAGCGCCATGCGGTCCGAATTCCACCAGGCGAAGACGTTGGTGCCGATCGCGAAGACGAGAGCGATCGCCATGCCGCTCTGTCCGCCCAGAGCGGCGCCCACCACAAGGAACAGCGCGGTCATGGCCGCAAGCAGCATAGCGGTGCGCATGAAATTCATCGCCGAAGGTCTCCACCCGTTCGGCGCGTCGAAACACCGCCAGCAGGGGACTGGCAGGCCGACGCGCGGACGCCCTATATGTGGGGACGCATCCGGCCATGCTTCAAGACCGGCTCCTCACGATCGAACGACGGACAAGGCCATGACCGATTCCGACACGCCCTCCGCTTCCCCTGATCCGGCTCCCGCCGAGGCGCCGCGCAAGCCCCTGACGCCAGAGGCCCGGCGCGCACTGGCGGAAGCCGACGAGCGCCGCGCCGCGCGGGCCCGCGAAACCGAAGCCGCAAAGGAAATCAATGGCCGGGGCGGGCTTGATCCCGTTCGCTACGGCGATTGGGAAATCAAGGGTCTCACGAGCGACTTTTGAGGTTGTAAAGCGCACAACCAAACCGGGAACAAGTTGTAGGTATTTATTGACAAGCTCAAGCTGTTGATGCGAGAATGTCAGGATTATGATCCTAATTATATACTTGACGTAGCAAGCTCTGTGTGAGACAAAGGCTCAACAGAGGAATTCAGTCATGGCCGCCGCTCTCGACAACCCCATCTTCCAAGACGCAGACAAGGCCCGCGAGCACTTGGAAGCCCAGCGTTGGCCGAACGGCCCCATCTGCCCGCATTGCGGCAACGCCGATCCTGACCGCATCCGCAAGATGCAGGGCAAGTCCACCCGTCCCGGCGTCTATCAGTGCAACGAGTGCCGCGATCCCTTCTCGGTCACGGTTGGCACCTGCTTCGAGCGTTCCAAAATCCCGCTCAACAAGTGGGTTCTCGCCACGCACCTGCTTTGCTCCAGCAAGAAGGGCATGAGTTCCCACCAACTTCACCGCATGCTCGGCGTGACCTACAAGACCGCTTGGTTCATGACGCACCGCATTCGCGAAGCCATGCGCGAGGACGTTTCCACGTCAGGCCCGCTTGGTGGCGAAGGCCAGATCGTTGAAGCCGACGAAACCTATTTCGGCAAGCAGAAGGACAAGCCCAAGCTCACCACTCGTGGCAAGCCCTTCACCAAGGGCGGCACCAACGGCCCGTCAGGCAAACGCGCAGTCGTCAGCCTCGTGGAGCGTGGCGGCAAGGTCCGCTCGTTCCATGTGGACAAGGCCAACGCTGAGAACGTCTGCGAGATCGTCCGCACTAACGTCCGCCGCGAAAGCATCCTGAACACGGACGAGAGCAAACTTTACATCAAGGTCGGCGCTGAATTCGGCGCTCACTACACGGTCAATCACTCCGCCAAGGAATATGCCCGTGGCGACGTGACGACCAATTCAATCGAAGGCTATTTCTCGATCTTCAAGCGCGGCATGAAGGGCGTCTATCAGCATTGCGCCGAGAAGCACCTGCACCGCTACCTCGCGGAATTCGACTTCCGTTATAACAACCGCATCGCACTGGGCGTTGATGACGTGACCCGCCGTGACGAGGCCCTTAAGGGCATCACTGGCAAGCGCCTAACCTATCGGCGGATTGGTGAGCAGCTTAACGCCTAGGGAGAAGCCGAAGCGCTGGAAGCCACGTGGCTAAATCACTCAGCGATTAAGGTCTGCCCAGATTGCGCTGGCAAGTCTGCAAAAGATAATAGCCGTCGCCAGCGCCACAGTTGATTCGCCAGCGGCAGCGATTGCCTTCTCGTAGGTAAGCTGTGGGATCAACATCGCTGCTTGCGCTGCAGTGTCGCCCGCAGACGCGGCTGCCGCAGGCGCGATGCTGTTCCCCGCGTAGTAAACCAACAGGTTCCAGAGCAAGACGCCAACGGGGATCACCGTAGCGACATCAAGGCACAGTTTCTGGTTCTGTTCGGAACTCAAGCGGTCTCTCCGACAGCAACCACGATAGATTGCTGCCGCGAGGGGCGCTAAGATGACGCCCAGCATCAATGCAAATACATGCATATGCGTCGTGATGAGGAATCGCTGCATCTGGTGTGCTGGCGCGCCAGCAATCACGTCAAACGACGTGCAAGACCTTGGCCATCGCAGCCAGGACCGTACCAATAGCGACGCCTGTGCCGACCTCAACAGAGGATGAGTTCATGACGCCGAACGCCTCTATTGCCCCAGTGCTCAGCAGCGCGAGAACGGCCGTTAGGCGCGCAAACGATATCAGCTTTGAGGAAGAGACGAGTTTATGAGCCTGAGACATGATGTGCATGACTCTCCCTCCGCCTCCTTTATATGGGGTTAATTTTGGCACGGTAATTTCCGAACGCGGCATTCGGCGCGCGGTTCCCTCGGCCCTTGGCGGCCTCTTGCACCCAAGATAGGGTTACCTCAGATTTTTAGTCAATGCCCTAAGCTATGGCTTGAGCGTAATTTTCCCCTAGCTGGGCCTCGGCCGTCCCCTACCTTTCTGGTCGGCATTTGGGCTGCGTCGGCTTCTCTCCGCAACAGGTTGCGAATCAGGCTTATGCTTCTTAGGCGGCGTGTTGAGCATGCGCTTCAACACCTCGTCTCGCTTCTTGTCGTCCGTTAGTTTCTGATCATCGCTCATCTAAAACCACCTAGGCCCGGAGTTCTCGCCGCATGGATCGATTGGCAGTTGAGCAGGCTAAGACGCGAATGATCAAGGCCCGGAAGTCTCTTCAAGCCCTTGGGACTGCCTCAAACTATGAGAACGCCGAAGAAGCGTGGACCGACTTTCTGCTAGCCGCAGCGACCGTATATTCCAAGCTAGAACAAGGCTCTAAAACTAACGGCGCCAGTCAAGGCTGGTATGGGAGAAAGAAGCGCGAGCGAAGGGTTGACCCTCTTTTGCGCTATCTCCATTACTCGCGAAACTCAGATGAACACGGGATTGAACGGGTTGTTGAGCGCGGTCCAGGCAGCAACCTATTCGGCCCACTACCCTTTGGCGAAACGCTCCCAGTACGAGTTGCAAAAGCCAATCATGAAACTAAGCAGCCAGAGGGTGAATGGATGCGGGGTTGGGTTCACGGCCCTAATATCTCGCTCATCCGTGTTTTCGACCGACGATTCAATGACCACTGCGATCCACCTGCCGAACACTTAGGTACCCTTCTAAAAGAGATCACCCCGGTTGCCATAGCTACGCTTGGTCTCAGTTATCTGGAAATGCTGGTTCAGGAAGCGGAGGGGCTTTGCTCAAATGCTCGTTGAGCATCGCGAGATAAACCTTAGTCACCAAGGCCGCCAAATCCTCGCCTAGCATGTGCTCGCGGGCTTCTAAAACCCCAGCGAGAATCATTTGCTCAGTCACTAGGTCTTTTTTTTCAGCGCCCTCGCCAAATGCAAGCATTTTCACCGGCCTGTCACGCGGTATCTAAATACCACGGCTCCTTGCTACGTCAAGTATATAATTGGGATTATGATCCTGTCTTTTCGCGCCTGCGCTCCATGGCTAATCCTGTTCGCCGTCCTGCCGACGGTCGGCGGCGCCGGACTCGGACGGCCGGACAAGGACGTGGCCCCGCCCGCGCCGCAGTCGTACGACGCGCGCGGGCCGATTGCCGGGCCGTTTCAGGCGGAGGTTCTGCGCACCGTCGATGGCGACACATTCGAGGCGCGTGTCC
>JAIEQX010000352.1 GCA_019747375.1 Beijerinckiaceae bacterium
CGTGGCCCCGCCCGCGCCGCAGTCGTACGACGCGCGCGGGCCGATTGCCGGGCCGTTTCAGGCGGAGGTTCTGCGCTCCGTCGATGGCGACACATTCGAGGCGCGTGTCCGGGTCTGGTTCGGTCAGGACGTGCGGAGCCTGATCCAGATCCGGGGCTTCGACGCGCCCGAGCGCGCCGCCGCGTGCGAGCAGGAGGCTCGCGCCGCCGATGAAGCGACGCAGACGTTGAATGACATTCTGGCAAGCGGCCGCGTGACGCTCAACGCCGTCGCGCCGGACAAATATTTTGGCCGGGTTGTGGCGGACGTCAGCGTGAGATTGACGGATGGCGTCGAGACCGATGTCGCCGCCCTCATGCTGGCCTCCGGCCAGGGGCGTCCCTATGCGGGCCGGCGTCGTGAGGGGTGGTGCGATCAGCGGATGGCGAGGACGGGCGTTCCGACGGAAACCCGCGCGAACAGGTCGATGACATCCTCGTCGAGCATCCGGATGCAGCCATAGGACGCCGCCGTGCCGATCGAGGCGCGCATGGACTGGGTCGTCCCGTGGATGGCGATTTCTTCACGATCGAGCGTCAGCGCCCGGGCGCCCATGGGATTGTTCGGCGCGCCGCCCGGGATGACGTCCGGCAGACGAGGGTTGTCGCGCCTGACGGAGGCGGGCGGCGACCAGGCCGGCTGGACGTACTTGCCGTCGACCCGCGCGGTCCCCGACCAGGCCTTGCCGGCTTTGCCCACCGCCACCGGATACCTGATGGCGAGGCCCGGCCCCACCGTCAGGTAGAGCCTGCGTTCGCTCTGCTTGATGATGATGACGCCGGCCGGATAGTCGCCGCGGAAGGGCACGACCTCGCGCGCCTGCGCGACGCCCGCGCCCAGAACCGAGAAAACAATTGCTAGCGCAACACGCATGGCGGCCTCGAACGCAACAGGTCACGAGACGCAATTTACCACGGACCCGCTCGCCGGCGCGCGGCGGGTCGATACAAGGTTAAGAGGCGCCTTCTTCCGACGCAGAAGGCGCCGCTGCCTTACTTGCCCCGGTTCGAGATCAGGTCGTCCACCACGGTCGGGTCCGCGAGCGTCGACGTATCTCCCAACGAACCGAATTCGTTCTCGGCGATCTTGCGAAGGATGCGGCGCATGATCTTGCCCGAGCGCGTTTTCGGCAGGCCCGGGGCGAACTGGATGACGTCCGGCGAGGCGATCGGACCGATCTCCTTGCGCACCCAGCCGACCAGTTCCTTGCGCAGCTCCTCGGACGGCGCCTCGCCGGTCATCAAGGTGACATAGGCGTAGATGCCCTGCCCCTTGATGTCGTGCGGATAACCCACGACGGCGGCTTCCGACACTTTCGGATGCGCCACCAGCGCGCTCTCGACTTCGGCCGTGCCCATGCGATGGCCCGACACGTTGATCACGTCGTCGACGCGGCCCGTGATCCAGTAATAGCCGTCCTCGTCGCGCCGGCAGCCGTCGCCGGTGAAATACTTGCCCGGATAGGTCGAGAAATAGGTTTGCACGAAGCGCTCGTGATCCCCATAGACCGTGCGCATCTGTCCCGGCCAGGAATCAGCCAGCACGAGATTGCCCTCGCATGCGCCCTCCAGCACGACGCCGTTGGCGTCGACCACTTCCGGCTTCACGCCGAAGAAGGGCCGCGTCGCCGAGCCGGGCTTGAGCGCGGTCGCGCCCGGCAGCGGCGTGATCAGCACGCCGCCCGTCTCGGTCTGCCACCATGTATCGACGATCGGGCAGCGGTCATCGCCGACGACGCGATGATACCAGGCCCAGGCTTCGGGATTGATCGGTTCGCCGACCGAGCCCAGGAGGCGCAGGGACGCCCGCGACGTCTTCTTCACCGGCTCTTCGCCGGCGCCCATCAGCGAGCGGATCGCCGTCGGAGCCGTATAGAAAATATTGACCTTGTGCTTGTCGATCACTTCCCAGAAACGCGACATGGTCGGGTAATTCGGAATGCCTTCGAACATCAGCGTGGTGGCGCCATTGGCGAGCGGGCCGTAGACGATGTAGCTGTGGCCCGTGACCCAGCCGACGTCGGCCGTGCACCAGTAGATGTCGCCTTCGTGGTAGTCGAAGACATATTGGTGGGTCATCGACGCATAGACGAGATAGCCGCCCGTCGTATGGACCACGCCCTTGGGCGCGCCGGTCGAGCCCGACGTGTAAAGGATGAACAGCGGATCTTCCGCATTCACATGCGCGAGCGGACACTCGCCCGAAACCTTCGCCATCTCTTCGTCGTACCAATAATCACGGCCTTCCTGCATCGCGACCTTGCCGCCGGTGCGCCTGACCACGATCATGGATGTCACGATGTCGCCGGTCTTTTTCACCGCTTCGTCCGCATTGACCTTGAGGGCGACCTTGCGCCCGCCGCGCAGGCCCTCATCCGCCGTGATCACAACCTTTGATTTGCAGCCCTCGATGCGGCCGGCCAGCGAGTCCGGCGAAAATCCGCCGAACACGATGGAATGCACGGCGCCGACGCGCGCGCAGGCCAGCATCGCATAGGCGGCTTCGGGGATCATCGGCATGTAGATCGTGACCGTGTCGCCCTTCTGCACGCCATGCGCCTTCAGCACATTGGCGAAGCGGCTGACATGGCCGTGCAGTTCGCGATAGGTGATGTGCTTCGACTCGTTCGGATCGTCGCCTTCCCAGATGATCGCGGTCTGATCGCCGCGCGTCGCGAGATGCCGGTCGATGCAATTATGCGCGACGTTGGTGGTGCCGTCCTCGTACCATTTGATCGAGACCTTATGCGGGTCGAAACTGGTGTTCTTCACCTTGGTGAATGGCTTGAACCAGTCGATGCGCTTGCCCTGCTCGCCCCAGAACGCGGCCGGATCGTCTATCGACTGGGCATACATCGCCTTGTACTTCGCATCGTCCACAAAGGCGCGGCGGGCCCATTCGGCGCTGACGTCGTAAATCTTGTCGGACATGATTTTCCCTCCCCGCGGGACGCGCACCGGAACGCTTTCTGCCTTCCCGGACCTGCTCTGCGATTGTGCGCGGCATTATGCCAATGCGCGGCCTCGCCACAAGCGCGCCGCACTCACACTTTGGTCGCGAGACGTTGGGAGAAGACAAGTCGCTGACGGCGAACGGCGTTGAGAGACCGGGCGCTGGCATGCGCCGCGCCCGCTCCGTCGATCAGGGACATTCCTTTTGGACGCGCGCGAGCGCCGCCGTCACGCCGGACAGCGAATAGGTGTCGGTCGTCACATTGCCGCGCGCGGACGCGGCCTTCACCACGAGCGTCGCTCCCTTGCGCATTGTGTCGATCATCGGCGTTCCATCGGCGGCGTCACGCACCCAGAGATGGGAGCCCTGCGCCGCCATGGCGAATTTTTCAGTCCCGATTGACGCCTCGGCGGGCGTCTTGTCGGTTTTCACGTCGAATCCCATGATGATCGAGATTTCGTTCCGCACGTCCTCCGCGGGGCGACTGGAGAGGAACAGATATGCGGGATCGCGTTTGAGCGTCGCGGGCGCGCGGGTCGTCGGCTGCGCCAAAGCGTAGCAGGTTCGTTCGCGACCGGCGGCCGTGGCGTAGACGCCCCAATTTCCGATCGTGGCGACCAGGGCCGGTTTGGCCGCGCTGGCGGCGGGCGCAGCCGCGGCCGCTGGCTTCGCCGTGGAGGACGCGGGCTTGGCGCCCGAGGCGGCAGGTTTCGCGCCGGAAACGGCAGGCTTGGCGCTCGGGGCCGCTGGCTTCGCGTTGGAAGCGGCGGGTTTGGCGGCGCTCGGCGACGGTTTCGCCGCGCCCGGCGCAGGATTGGGATTCGTGCGCCGGGTCGGCGCGCCGTCCTGCGCATGGGCCGGCAGTGCCGCGACCGCCAGGAAGGACGACAGGAGCGCCGCCGCCCAGACGGCGCGGGCGGCGGAACGAGGGGCGGCGCGATCCTGGGATGCGCGGCGAAGCGAGATGTGAGCTTGGCGAATCATGCGCCGATGATACTCCCTGCCGATTGGCTTGCGAGAGGGGATCTGAATTGCCTTCAGACGCCGCTACTTCCGGAGCCGGGTTCGCAAACGAACGCAGACGTGCAACAATCCGATCCGGATGTCCACTCCGGGAGGATGGTCTCCAGCCAGACGCATCCGGCTTTTCGCATGGGTGGCGACATTAGTTGAACGAGAGACGAAACTGGGTATGACGCCACTCGCTTCCGAACATGCCGCGCTGGTTGCAGCCGTGGCCGAGAAGCGCGATCGCGAGGCGTTCACGCGTCTCTTCGATTATTTCGGTCCTCGCCTGAACGCCTATCTGATCCGCCTTGGCTGCGACCGGGCCTCCGCCGAGGAGATCACCCAGGACGTGATGGTCTCGCTCTGGCGCAAGGCGCATCTGTTCGAGCCCGCCAAATCGTCCTTGGCCACCTGGCTCTATCGAATCGCCCGAAATCGCCGCATCGACATCCTGCGCCGCGATCGCGTCGACTTCGTCGACCCTGACGACTTCGCCCTCGACGTGGCCGATGAATCGACCGTCGACGCCGAGCGTCTGGTCGACGCGCAGTCGCGCGACGATGTTCTGCGGGGCGCCATGGCGGGTCTGCCGGACGAACAGCTGGCGCTCGTGAAACTCGCCTTTTTCGAGAGCCTGTCGCATTCTGAAATCGCCGAAAAGACCGGCCTGCCGCTCGGCACCGTCAAGTCGCGCATCAGGCTGGCCTTTACGCGCCTGCGCCGGGCGCTCGAAGCCGGCGGCGTGGTTGAGGCCGAATGACGTTCTCGTGCGTTGCACGCCAGCAGCATCTTTCTTCTCCACCCGGGAGCACACCATGACCGCCAATATCGCCCGCGTCCGCGGCATCTTCGCCGCAATCGCCCTCGGGCTCCTGGTCGCAGGATGCGGCTACAACACCATCCCGACGCTGGAAGAGCGCGCCAAGGCGCAATGGTCCGAGGTCCAGAACCAATATCAGCGCCGCGCCGATCTTATTCCCAATCTCGTGTCGACCGTGCAGGGCTACGCCAAGCAGGAGAAGGACGTGCTCACCGCCGTCGTCGAGGCCCGCGCCAAGGCCACGCAGGTGCGGGTCGACGCCTCGCAACTGACCGATCCTGAAAAGCTGAAGCAGTTCCAGGACGCCCAGAACCAACTTTCGGGCGCGCTCGGCCGCTTGCTCGCCATCAGCGAAAACTACCCGGACCTCAAGTCGAACCAGAATTTCCTCGCGCTGCAATCCCAGCTCGAAGGCACCGAAAATCGCATCGCCGTCTCGCGCCGCGACTACATCGAGGCGGTGCGCGAATTCAACACCTCGCTGCGCACATTTCCCACCATGCTGTGGGCCTGGACCGCGTTCCGTTCGAGCCAGCCGATGGCGACATTCGCCGCGACCGAAGGCTCGCAGACGCCCCCGCAGGTGAAGTTCTGAGCCCTTCCGGACCACTCAGGGAAGTCGTCTGATGTCGAGCCACGCACGTCATGCGCTTGCCGCGATCGCCGGGATCTTCGCCCTGCTTTCCGTCTGCCTTGGCGTGCCGGCGGCGGCGGCGCTCGCGCAGACCACTCCGGCGCTGACGGGCCGCGTAGTCGACGGAGCCGGGATCATACCGGCGGAAACGCGCCAGACCCTGGAAACGAAACTCTCCGAGCTCGAGACCAAATCGGGCATCCAGCTGGTTGTCGCGACGGTCCCGACGCTCGGCGGGATTGAAATCGAGCCTTACGCTAACGCCCTGTTTCGCAACTGGAAACTGGGTGAAGCCAAGACCAACAATGGCGTTCTTCTGCTCGTCGCCCCGAACGAGAAGCGCGTCCGCATCGAGGTCGGATACGGACTTGAGGGGACGCTCACCGACGCCCTTTCGAAGATCATCATCACCAACGCCATCACGCCGCGCTTCCGCACCGGCGACTTCGGCGGAGGCGTCCTGCGGGGCGTCGAGGATATCATCACGGTCCTGACGACCGACGCGGCCGAATGGGAGAAGCGCCCGAGCCTGCGCGCCGAGGAGCCGGCCCTTGTCGATCAGCTCATGCCCTTCATCGTGCTGGGGCTCTTTCTGTTCGTCATCTACATGATGATCC
>JAIEQX010000298.1 GCA_019747375.1 Beijerinckiaceae bacterium
TCACGCTCAACGGCCCCGGACTGCCGGTCTGGTCGCTCGCCTATACGCGCGACGGCCGCCAATTGCTGACCGGCGGGGGCGACCGCATCGTACGCCGCTGGGATGCGCGAACCGGCGATCATCTCGGGCCGGTCGTGATCGAACGCGGCGCCGACGTTTTGGCGGGGCTGGACGGGAGCCGCGGCGCGGAAGTCTTCAAGGCCTGCGCGGTCTGCCACACGCTGACGCCGGATGGCGGCAATCGGGCCGGGCCGACGCTGCACGGCGTTCTGGGCCGGAAGATCGGCACGGCGCCGGGCTATGTCTATTCGCGGGATTTCGCCAAGCTCGACATCGTCTGGAGCAAGGAGACGATTGCGCGGCTTTTCGAAATCGGCCCGTCGGCCTATACGCCCGGCACGAAAATGCCCGAACAGATCGTCGGGGCGGCGGAAGATCGCGCCGCACTGGTCGATTTCATCGAGAAATCGACGCGGGCGCGATGACGTCACTTGATTTGCTACGCCAGCGTCGCCATAGATTCCATCACAGGCAGGTTGCTGCGGCGGCCTGGGCGAATTTCGGGAGCGCGCGCATGAAAGCCTTTTTTTCCGCTGTCCTCGTGGCGACCGGGCTCGCGATCGGCGCGTATTACGTTCTTGCATCGCAGCAGCAATCGGCCTCGACGGCATTCTCCACCAGCAGCGTCCGGGTCGGCGATCCGGGAAACAACCTGATCGGCGTCAACTAGTCGCCTAGAGCAGAACCGGATAGGCGAGGAACCCCACCGTCTCGCCCGGTTCCACACGTTCCACGTCTTCGCCGAGTTCGACGAGCCCGTCCGTTTCCACCAGCGACGAGAGCAGGCCGGCCCCCTCACGCGGAAATTTCACGGCCTCGCGGACGTGATCGGCCGCGAGACGCAAATGCGCGCGGACATATTCGCGCCGTCCCTTTTTCTTGCGATAGGAAAAGGCGGCGCGCACCGGCAGCGGGGTGAGCGGCTCGGGCGAAGCGCCCGCCAAAGCCAAAACAACCGGCCGGACCACATAAGCGAAAGTCACGAAACTCGCGACCGGATTTCCGGGCAGGCCGATGAATGGCGCGCCCTCGACGACCCCCATGGCGACGGGCCGTCCGGGCTTGATCGCCATGCGCCAGAGAACCAGCGAGCCGATCGCTTCCACGGCGGAGCGCACATGATCTTCCTCTCCCGTCGACACGCCGCCGGACGTCAGCACCAGATCATGCGCGCGGGCCGCCGCGCGCAAGGCCTCCGACAGCGAGGCGCGATCGTCGCGCAGGATGCCGAGGTCCGAAACCTCGCACCCGAGCCGTCGCAGCAGGGCCATGAGCATGAAGCGGTTCGAGTCGAACAATTGCGCCTCATGGCGCGCCGCGCCGGGCTGCACCACTTCATTGCCGGTGGAGAAGACCGCGACACGTATGCGCCGGCTTATTTCGAGACGCGTGACCCCCAGCGCCGCAGCGAGCGCCAGATCCTGCGGACGCAGCCTGCGGCCGGCCGAGAGGGCCGTCGCCCCGAGCGAGATATCCTCCCCCGCGGGACGCACGTTGGCGCCGGGCTTCAGGCCGGCCGGGAGAGAGACGCGACCGCTCGACTCCAGCGTCACGTCTTCCTGCATGAAGACCGTGTCGGCGCCGGGCGGCATGGGCGCCCCGGTGAAAATGCGCACCGCTGTTGAGGGCGCGATGGGCTCGGCCCGCGAGCCCGCCTGGACGCGGCCCCCGATCGCAAGGGCGCTGGATACGCCTTGCGCAAGATCGACGCTGCGCACCGCATAACCGTCGACTGCGGAATTGGTGAACAGGGGCAGCGGCGCCGGGGCGATCAGCGGACGCGTCAGCACACGGCCGTCGCAGTCCATCAGGGGCAGCATTTCAGACTCCGGCACGGCTCCGATGCGGGCGCCGATCATCATCATCGCATCGTCGACCGACATGAGTTTGCCGCCAAAGGCGAAGCAATCGTCGGAAAGTTGCGCCATGGTCAGTGCCCCGCGGGTTGCCGCGCCCTGCTCAATGATCCGCGGCTTCGCGCGCCAGGATCTCATCCAGCGGCGCGGCCAGACGCTCCATCATAGCCGCAATGCCGACGATGTCATCGAGATGGACGGTCGGGATGTCGGCCGTCGGCGACGCATCCGTCGCCAGCCCCACGATGGCGCTGTCGCGGGGATGCAGGAAGGGCTTGTCGTTTGCGGCGCGATGCACTTCGACCTTGGGATGACGGTCGGCCTTGAAGCCTTCGACGATCAGGAGATCGACGGGCGACATTTTCGCCAGCAGTTCGGGCAGCGTCAGTTCGGGCTCGCCCCGCAATTCGCGCATCAGCGCGAAGCGCCTGCCGGACGACACCATGACCTCGCTGGCACCGGCCTCGCGATGCTGCCAGGAATCCTTTCCGGGCACGTCGACGTCGAAGGAATGGTGCGCGTGCTTGATGGTGGAGACGCGCAGGCCACGCGCGACGAAGAGCGGAATCACGCGCGTGAGCAGCGTGGTCTTCCCCGCTCCGCTCCAGCCCGCCAGTCCGATCATTCGCATTTGACTCTCCGCGCTGACACTCGCCAAACGAAAGGACTGCCCGGTCGCCCGGGCAGTCCCGATAACATGATCCCGCCTGACGGCCGGGGATTATTCCGCCGGCATGGCGCGCGGCGGCGCCGTGGGAGCGCGGCCCTTGGCCTTTTCGTCCTCGACCCAGAGAGCGTGATGCTCCTTGGCCCAGTTGAGGTCCACTTCGCCCGTGCCCATGGCGTCAAACGCGCCCTCCATGCCGACCGAGCCGATATAGGCATGGGCCAGCATGGCGGCGACGAAGAGAACCGCCAGGACGGCGTGAACGGTCGTCCAGAACTGCAGAGCCGTGACGCCGCCCGCCGGGAGATAGGGGAACAGGAGGAACCAGCCCGAGACCGACATGGCGACGCCGCCGATGATGACGATCCAGAACACGACCTTCTGGCCTGCGTTGAAGCGCTTGGCCGGAGGATGCGACCCCTTGCTGAACAGCCCGCCGCCCTGCTTGATCCATTCAAGATCGATCTTGGCGGGGACGTTGTCCTTCACCCAGATCAGGAACATCAGCGCCAGGCCGAGCATGAACGGGAAGGCCAGATAATTATGCGCGAGCTTGCCGTAGCCGGCGAGAGACGCAAAGGCCTCCGGCCCGAACAGAGGCATGATCACCATGCGGCCGAACGAGACGTTGAGGCCCGAGAGCGCCAGCACGATGAAACAGCCCGCCGTGAGCCAATGGACGAAACGGTCGATGCCGGCAAAGCGCGTGATGGTCACGCCCGACATTCCGGCTTCGACGCGTATGCGGCCGCGCACCAGATAGAACAGCACGAGCGCGGCCAGCATGCCGAGGATCGCGACGCCGCCGATGAGCGGCAGCTTGTCCTGGTGGAACGCGCGCCATTCCCGGCCCGCGGGCTGGATGAGATTGGCGGACTTGGGATCCGGGATCGAGACGCGGCCGGAAAGCCGGTCGCCTTCCTTCAGCGCGTTGAGGAGCTGGTCCTCCTTCACGGATTGCGCCGTCGGATTGAAATTGTTGTTCTGCGCGGCTGCAGGCGCGATCGCCAAAGCGAAAGCGAGAGCCAGGGCGGCTGCGAGAGTTTTGATGATTGAGCTCGGGCTCGACATCGGCGCGACCTTTCGAATGTTCTTGAAGCGAGGAGCCCGCACGCCTTGCGGCGGGCGGGCGAAGAGATCAGCTCGCGATGGTTTCCTTGTAGGCCGTCTTCCAGCCCCAGGCGCCTGAGCCGTAGCCACGCTTCATCACACGCTCCTTGTAGATCGACGCGATGATGTCGCCGTCTCCGGCGAGCAGCGATTTCGTCGAGCACATTTCAGCACAGATGGGCAACTTGCCTTCCGCCAAACGGTTCGATCCGTATTTGACATATTCGGCCGACGTCATGTCGGCCTCGGGTCCGCCGGCGCAATAGGTGCACTTGTCCATCTTGCCGCGCGAGCCGAAATTGCCGACCTTGGGATATTGCGGCGCGCCAAACGGGCACGCGTAGAAGCAATAGCCGCAGCCGATGCAGAGGTCCTTCGAGTGCAGCACGACGGCGTCGGCGGTCGTGTAGAAACACGAGACCGGGCACACGGCCGCGCAGGGCGCGTCCGTGCAGTGCATGCAGGCCATCGACACCGAGCGCTCGCCCGGCTTGCCGTCGTTGATGGTGACGACGCGGCGGCGGTTGATGCCCCACGGCACGTCATGTTCGTTCTTGCACGCCGTCACGCAGGCGTTGCATTCGATGCAGCGATCAGCGTCGCAGAGAAATTTGACCCGGGCCATTGCTCGTTCTCCCCTCAAGCCGCTCTGATTTGACAGAGGGTAACCTTGCCTTCGTGCATGCCCGTCACGGGATCGTAGCCGTAGGTCGTGATCGTGTTGACGCTTTCACCGAGGACGATCGGATCCGTGCCCTTCGGATAATTGCCGCGCTGGTCGACGCCCTGGAACGCGCCCGCGAAGTGGAAGGGCATGAAGGCCACGCCCTTGCCGACACGGTCGGTGACCAGCGCCTTGACGCGGGCCTTCGAATTGTTCTCAGGCCCGGTGACCCAGACGAACGAACCATCCGCGATGCCGCGCTCGGCCGCATCGGCCGTGTTCACCTCGACGAACATGTCCTGCTGGAGTTCGGCCAGCCACCTGTTCGAGCGGGTCTCCTCGCCGCCACCTTCATATTCGACCAGGCGGCCGGACGTGAGGATGATCGGGAAGCTTTTGGCAAAGCCCTTGTCGACCGCAGCCTTCTGCACCGACATGCCGATGTTGGCCATGCGGAACTGGCGACCGTCCGGACGCGTCGGATATTTCGCGACAAGATCGGGGCGCGAGGTGTAGATCGGCTCGCGATGCACCGGGACCGGGTCGGGCAGGTTCCACGCCACCGCGCGGGCCTTGCCGTTGCCGAACGGGATGCAGCCGTGTTCGAGAGCGACGCGGATGATGCCGCCCGAGAGATCGATCGCCCAGCCGACCGCGTCGGGATTGGCGCCGCCGATCTTCGTGATGGTGGCGACTTCCGCCTCCGTCAGATCCTTGTCCCAGCCGAGCTTCTTGAGCACCCCGTAGGTGAATTCCGGATAGCCGTCGGTCAATTCCGACCCGAGGCTGTAGGAGCCTTCGGCCAGAAGGTTGACGTTCTTGCTGGTGCCGTCCGGCTGCTTTTCAGCATAGACGACGCCGAAGCGGGCGCGGAACGTGCCGCCTCCGTCCTTCACGTGCAGGTTGGTGTTGTAGAGCGTGTGGGTGCCCGGATGCTTGATCGCGGGCGTGCCCCAGCACGGCCACGGCAGGCCGTAATAATCGCCGCCGACCTCGGCGACGTCCGGCTTGGCGCGCAATGTGACCAGATCGAACTTGTCCTGGTTGCGCATATGGGCCTTCAGGCGCTCGGGGCTCTGGCCCGAGTAACCCGTCGAGAAGCCGCCGCGATTGATCTCGCGCAGCAGGTCCTCGGCCACCGGATGCTTGTTCTCGACCTTGATGTTCTTGAACATCGCGTCGGCGAAACCGAGCTTCTCGGACAGGCGGTAGATGACCTCGTAATCGTCCTTGGATTCGAAGATCGGCTTGACCACCTGCTCGCCCCACTGGAGCGACCGGTTGGAGGCCGAGCGCGAGCCCGAGGTCTCGAACTGCGTGCAGATCGGCAGCAGATATGTGCCGTTCTTGCGGCCCGAGATCGCCGCGAAGGTCGTGGGATGCGGATCGGCGACGACGAGGAGTTCGAGCTTCTCGAGACCCTTCACCATCTCGGGCATGCGCGGCACGGTATTGCCGCCGTGGCCGAAGACCACCATGGCCTTGAGGGCGTCGCGCTGGTCGACATCCTCGGGATCCGCCAGCGTGGCGTCGAACCAGCGGGTCGACGGAATGCCGGGCGTCTCCATGTTCTGCTTCGGCGTCCGCGCCGGGCGACCGCCCTTGGCGGGCACTTCGTCAAAGCGCGACACGAAGTAATCGTAATCGACCTCCCAGACGCGCGCCCAATGTTTCCAGGCGCCTTCGACGAGACCGTAGTAGAGCGGCAGCGACGTGATATCGAGGCCCAGATCGGTCGCGCCCTGCACGTTGCAGTGGCCGCGGAAAA
>JAIEQX010000083.1 GCA_019747375.1 Beijerinckiaceae bacterium
TGGTTTTCCTTTCGGCAGGATCGCTGCGCGTGCGGGGCGCGGCTGATGCGATCTCGGTTATATGGGCGTTGTCGGAGTTCGGGGCGAGCCCCGGAGACGGCGGGCGCCGGGCCTTTGAACGCCAACGGCGGGCTGGAGCCCGCCGTCGCCGGTGTCGGCCCGGTGCGACGCGTCAGGCGGCGATGAGGCCGCGGGCCTGCTCGATCCAGCCGTCACGACCGATGCGGCCGTTGAGCTTGAGATCCTGGTCCATCTTCTCGATGTCGGCCGCCGTCATCGCGGCCAGCTGCCAGTAATGGAAGATGCCGGCGTCGTTCAGCTTCTTGACGAGCTGGGGACCGACGCCCTGGAGCTTGGCGAGATCGTCGGGCGCGCCGCGCGGGGCGGTGAGCAGCTCGAAGGGCGCGCCTTCGTATTCGGCGGCGGTGTCGACCGGCGCGACTTCGGCTTCGGCCGCAGGCAGGGCTTCGGCGACAGGCGCCTCGGCTTCGCCCATGTCCATGCCGGACGAACCCTGGCTGCGCGAGATGCCGTCGATGGCGGCGCGCGCGATCAGGTCGCAATAGAGCGCGATGGCGCGGCCGGCGTCGTCATTGCCCGGGACCGCATAGGTGATGCCGTCCGGGTCGCAATTGGTGTCGACGATGGCGGCGACCGGGATCCCGAGGCGGTTCGCCTCCTTGATCGCCAGCTGCTCCTTGTTGGTGTCGATGACGAAGATCAGGTCGGGCGTGCCGCCCATGTCCTTGATGCCGCCGAGGGCCTTCTCCAGCTTGTCGCGCTCGCGCGACAGCATGAGACGCTCCTTCTTGGTCAGACCGGCGGCGCCGGCGCCGAGCTGCTCGTCGAGCTTGCGGAGGCGCTGGATGGAGCCCGAGATGGTCTTCCAGTTGGTCAGCATGCCGCCGAGCCAACGCGAGTTGATGTAGTACTGGGCCGAACGGCGGGCCGCGTCGGCGATCTGGTCGGCGGCCTGACGCTTCGTGCCGACGAACAGCACGCGGCCGCCCTTGGACACGGTGTCGGACACGGCCTTCAGCGCCTGATGCAGCAGCGGAACGCTCTGGGCGAGGTCGATAATGTGGATGTTGTTGCGGGTGCCGAAGATGAAGGGGGCCATCTTGGGATTCCAGCGGTGCGACTGGTGACCAAAGTGGGCGCCGGCTTCGAGCAGCGAACGCATGGAAAATTCGGGCAACGCCATTGTATTCTTCTCCGGTTTGACCTCGGCGGATGATTGGGCCGGCGCAAGCCGGTCCACCGGAGCGACCCTTGAATCAGGACCGCCGCTTATCCGCCTGTGGAATGAGCGGGCTTATAGGTGAGAAGGGCCGCAGATGCAAGGCGGCTCGGCCGGTCCGGGCCCAAACCTCGGCCGAACCGCATCAGCCGGCCCGCGTTTTCCGTTCACCCTGAGGGCGGCGAGCCGCCAGTTTTGGAGGCGCAAGATGGCCAGGACCTTGAAGCTGCCCATGGACGGCGGATGCAGATGCGGCAGAGTTCGCTTGAGGATCAGCGCTCCGCCCTTGTTGACCATGGCGTGCCATTGCACCGGATGCCAGAGGATGAGCGCGAGCGCCTACTCACTCAGCGCCGCCATCCCGACCGAGGGCTTCGCCGTCATCCAGGGCGAGACGGCGCTGGGCGGCCTGCATGGATCGTCTCGGCACCATTTCTGCGCTTATTGCATGACCTGGATATTCACGAAGGCCGAGGGGCTCGACTGGTTCGTCAACCTGCGGCCGACGATGCTGGACGACGCCGGCTGGTTCCGCCCCTTCGTCGAGACCATGACCAGCGAGAAGCTCCCCTGGGCCGCCACGCCGGCGGCGCACAGTTTCGAAAAATTTCCCGCGATGGAGGATTACGAGCGCCTGACCAAGGCTTTCGCGGCCGATCCGACGGCTTGAGCCGCGGCCTAGACGGCTCCCAGCTGGCGGATCTTTTCGATCAGCAGCGACGTGCGGTACGGCTTCGAGATGAAAACCGAGCCCGGCACTTCGCGGTTCTGTTCCGCCGAGAAACCGCTGGCGTAGAGCACTTTCAAATCCGGCTTCAGCTCGCGCGCCATTTCGGCGAGGCTCCAGCCGTCGGTCGCGCCGGGCATGCGGATGTCGGTGAACAGCAGCTGAAGCGGCGCGTGATCTTCGGTCGACTGGCGGATGATGCGGATAGCTTCGTCCCCATTGGCCGCCTCGCGCACACGAAAACCCGCCTCTTCCAGATCCATGCAGACCATTTCCCGGACGATTTCTTCGTCCTCGACGACCAGGATCACCGGAGCATTGGCGTCTGTCATTTTTGTTGTGTTCCCGGCTGCCCGGCGCAGGACTGCGGCCGGGAGGATGATCAGCGCCTGTGCAGGATCGAACAGACGCTTCACGACGGCGACTCATACACGGATCGACGGGCGAGGCCGATCACACGTGCTCGACCTGCACGATGCCGGGAATGGCCTTGATGGCGCCTGCGATCTGGGGCGAGACCTGAAAACGGCCCGGCAGCTTCAACTCGACTTCGCCCCGCTCCTTGTCGAGCAGCAGCACCAGCGAGATTTCCCCTTCCCCCCGCTGCGTCAGACGCGCGGACAGGGACGTGAGCGGGCTTTCGTCGCGCAGGAAGATGCGCAGGCCCTTCTGGACGCGATGCGCCGCCTGCTCCAGCGGCTCCACAGCCACGATGCGGGCGCGCACGTCCTCGCCCTCGACATTGGCCTGCAGGGTGACGAGCACGGCGGCGCCCTTTTCGAGCAGGTCGCGATATTGGTTCAGGCCCTCCTGGAACATGATGGCCTCGTACTGCCCGGTCTGATCCGACAGCGTCACGATGCCCATCTTGGAGCCGGACTTCGTGCGCCGCTCCTGACGGTCGAGCACGGTGGCGGCGAGACGCGCCGCCGAGGCCCCCTGCTTCACCGAGCGGGCGAATTCGGTCCAGCGTTCGACCCGGAGCTTCGTCATCACATGCGCATAATCGTCGAGGGGATGGCCGGAGAGGAAAAAGCCCACGGCTTCGAACTCGCGGCGCAGACGTTCGGCGGCCGGCCAGGCCGCGGCGCTCGGGACGATGAGCTTCTCGGGCTCCGCATGCGCGCCGCCGAAAAGCTGGTCCTGCCCGTTGATGCGGGCGGTCTGCTCGCGATTGGCCACCGCGATGACCATTTCGATGCTCGCAAAGGCGCGCGCGCGATCGGGTTCGAGTTCATCGAACGCGCCTGCGCAGACGAGACTTTCGAGCACACGCTTGTTGACCTCGCGCGGATTGATGCGACGCGCGAAATCGCCGAGGTCGCGGAACGGCTTGTCGCCGCGCGCCGCCACGAGCGCGGCCGCCTGCCCTTCGCCGACGCCTTTGACGGCGGAGAGCGCGTAGCGGATCGTCAGCCTGTCTTCCGCATCGCGATGCACTTCGAAGTCGACGCCCGACTTGTTCAGCGACGGCGGCTCGACCTTGATGCGCAGCCGACGCGCCTCGTTGCGGAATTCCGACAGCTTGTCGGTGTTCGACTTGTCGAGCGTCATCGAGGCGGCGATGAACTCGACCGGATGATTGGCCTTGAACCAGCCCGTCTGGTAGGCGATCAGCGCATAGGCGGCCGCGTGGCTCTTGTTGAAGCCGTAGTCGGCGAATTTGGCCAGCAGATCGAAGATTTCGTCGGCCTTGACCTTGGTGATGCCGTTTTTGGTCGCGCCATCCACGAAACGCTCGCGCTGCGCGTCCATCTCGGCCTTGATCTTCTTGCCCATGGCGCGGCGCAGAAGATCGGCCTCGCCGAGCGAATAGCCCGACATGAGCTGGGCGATCTGCATCACCTGCTCCTGATAGATGATGACGCCGAAGGTCTCCTTCAGCACCGCCTCGATCAGGGGATGGATGTAGTCGGCCTCCTGATCGCCGTGCTTGACGGCGCAGTAGGTCGGAATATTAGCCATCGGGCCGGGACGATAGAGCGCCACGAGCGCGATAATGTCCTCGAGCCGGTCGGCGCGCATTTCTGACAGCGCCTTGCGCATGCCCGCGCTTTCCACCTGGAAGACCCCGATCGTCTCGCCGCGGCCGAGCATTTCGTAGGTCTTCTTGTCGTCGAGCGGCAGCTTGCCGATGTCGACGTGGATGTTGCGCCTGGCCAGAAGTTCGACGGTGGTCGACAAGGTCGTGAGCGTCTTCAGGCCGAGGAAGTCGAATTTGACGAGGCCCGCGGGCTCGACCCATTTCATGTTGAACTGGGTTGCGGGCATGTCCGACTTCGGATCGCGGTACAGCGGCACGAGTTCGTCGAGCGGACGGTCGCCGATGACGATGCCGGCGGCATGCGTCGAGGCGTTGGAATAAAGCCCTTCGAGCGTCTCGGAAATCTTCAGGAGCTGCCCGACGCGCGGGTCGCCCTGGGCGGCCTCCTTCAGGCGCGGCTCGGATTCGATGGCCTGCGCGAGCGTCACCGGATTGGCGGGATTTTGCGGAACGAGCTTGGCGAGCTTGTCGACCTGCCCCAGCGGCATTTCCAGCACGCGGCCGACATTGCGCAGCACGCCGCGCGCAAGGAAGGACCCGAAGGTGATGATCTGGGCGACGCGGTCGACGCCATAGCGCTGGCGCACGTAACGGATGACCTCGTCGCGGCGGGTCTGACAGAAGTCGATATCGAAGTCGGGCATCGACACGCGTTCCGGATTGAGGAAGCGTTCGAACAGAAGGCCGAAGCGGATCGGGTCCAGGTCGGTGATGGTCAGCGCATAGGCGACGAGCGAGCCTGCGCCCGAGCCGCGGCCCGGCCCCACCGGAATGCCCTGCGCCTTCGCCCATTTGATGAAGTCGGACACGATCAGGAAGTAACCCGGAAACTTCATCCGGGTGATGATGTCGAGCTCGAAGGCCAGTCGCTCGCGATAATCCGTGGCGGAAAAGCCCGGCGCGGGGCCGTGGGCGTCGAGCCGGACTTCGAGGCCATCCACCGCCTGCGCGCGCAATTCCTCCACTTCGTCGCGCGGCGAACCGTCGACCGAGGTGAAGCGCGGCAGAATCGGCTTGCGGGTCAGCGGCCGGTACGCACAGCGCATCGCGATCTCGACGGAATTGTCGGTGGCCTCCGGCAGATCCTTGAACAGGGCCAGCATTTCGGCGCGTGTCTTGAAGCGGTGATCGGGCGTGACCTTGCGGCGCTCCGGATCGCCCACGAGCGTGCCATCCGAGATGCAGAGCAGCGCGTCATGCGCCTCGTAATCCGACCGGGCGGCGAAATAGGGTTCGTTGCTGGCGACGAGCGGCAGGCCGTGACGATAGGCCGTCTCGATCAGCGCGGGCTCGACCTGTTTTTCATGTGCGGAGCCGTGGCGCTGGACCTCGATGTAGAGGCGCCGCTCGAACAGGTCGCGCAATTGTTCGAGGCGCGCTTCCGCCGCCTCCGGACGCCCGAGCCGCAGGGCGTGATCGACCGGGCCATTCGGGCCGCCGGTCAGGGCGATCAGGCCGCCGGTCAGCCCCTCCAGCCCGCCGATGTCGATATGAGGCAGGTCGCCGGGCTGGGGATCGAGCCAGGCGCGCGAGCCAAGCCGCATCAGGTTCGAGTAGCCCTCCTCGGTCTGGGCGATGAGCACGAGGGGCGCGCGGCCGAGGCCGGTGAAGTCGTGACGCGCGCCGAGCGCGGCGGCGTCATGGAAATCGATGGTGAGCTGGATGCCGATGATCGGCTGGATGCCATCCTTCGAGAGCTTTTCGGAAAATTCCAGCGCGCCGAAGAGATTGTTGGTGTCGGTGATGGCCAGCGCCGGCATACCGTCGGCGCTCGCGAGCTTGCCGAGCTTGGCGATGGTGAGCGCGCCTTCGCGCAGCGAGAACGACGTGTGCACATGAAGATGCACGAACCCGACGTCCTTGATCACTCGACTCACGGCAAGACCCCTCTGGAACCCGCCGCATCATCGGGCAAGCGCCCTGCCCGGTCGAGCGTGGCTTTGGGGCCATCAACAGCCTCGACGCCGCAGCCGCTCTTCAGACCGGGATGGAGGTCCCCATGGCGTGCGCCACCATCACGATGGCGGTGAGGAAGGCGCCGAGGGAGGCGAGTTCGACGAGGTCGGACAGGACGAAACGAAGCATGAAACTCTCCCAGATCAGCGATGTGGGAGAGTATGTTCTTGTTTTGTTC
>JAIEQX010000089.1 GCA_019747375.1 Beijerinckiaceae bacterium
GCCGCTGTCGTCTCCCATTCAGTCTTCGGCTCTTCCCGCTCCCTCCGCCATGCCGCGCTATGCGGCGCCGGCGCGTCCGAGCCCGCAGCTGGCCGCTGCTCCCGCCACGCGCGGCGGGTCCGCCGGCTGGTCGGCTGAAGGCGGCACGCCCATCGTGGTGGCGCAGGGCGAGACCCTCTCCATGCTGTCGGGTCGCTATGGCGTTCCCGCCGACGCGATCCTGCGCGCCAACAATCTGAACGGCGCCTCGCAGGTTCAGCCCGGCTCGCGCCTCATCGTTCCGATCTACAGCGCCAATGGCGGCGCCTCGCAGGTCGCCTCTTCGGCCGGCGCGCCGGTCCGCACGGTGCGGGCCGCCGCTCAGACTTCCGCGCCGCAGCGTGTGGCGGCTTCCGCCGCGAAGCCGGTTGAAAAGACCCGTCTGGTCGTTGGAGCGGCTCCGGCCGCCGCCAAGCAGACAGCCGCCAAGGTCGCCAGCGTCGCGCCCGCCACCAAGCCCATGAAGGCCGAGACGGTCACGCGCGCCGAAAAGGCGCAGACCGCCAAGGCCGAGGCCGTGGCCGCCAAGGCTGCGCCGGTCAAGCCCGTCCGCACCGCGTCCCTGCAGCAGCCGACGGTTTCGGACGCCACCCGTGCGCCCGTCAAGACCGACGCCGCCCCGACAGCGAGCCTTCCGGCCGCCTCGACGGCCCCGGCGGAAACCGCGTCGCCCGAGTTCCGCTGGCCCGCGCGCGGCCGCATCATCCAGGGCTTCAAGTCCGGGTCGAGCGACGGCATCAATATCGCGGTTCCGGAAGGCACCTCGGTGAAGGCGGCCGAAGGCGGCGTGGTGGCCTACGCCGGCAGCGAGCTCAAGGGTTACGGCAATCTCGTGCTGATCCGCCATCCCAACGGCTTCGTCTCGGCCTATGCCCATAACGGCGAGGTTTCGGTGAAGCGCGGCGAAACCGTGAAGCGCGGCCAGACGATCGCCAAGTCGGGCCAGTCGGGCAACGTCTCTTCGCCTCAGCTGCACTTCGAACTGCGCAAGGGCTCGACGCCGGTCGACCCGACCCAATATCTCGCCGGGCTCTGAGCGCGGCGGCGGTACAACGCCGGCTTCCGCGAGACACGAAAGCCGGCGCACACGCAAGTGGCGGGTCCAAAGACAGGCCCGCCACTTCGCGTTTCGCCTCTTCAGCTCGCGTCGCCCGCAAGCACATGGCCGGTGCGGCCCGCGAGATCCTGAATATATTGCCATGCGGTTCGGCCCGAACGGGCGCCGCGCGTCATCGCCCATTCGAGCGCCTCGGCGCGGATCTCGTCGCGTGGCGTCTCAAGGCCGAAATGATCGGCGTAGCCGTAGACCATCGACAGATATTCGTCCTGGCTGCATTTGTGGAACCCGAGCCACAGGCCGAAACGGTCCGACAGCGAAACCTTCTCCTCCACGGCCTCGCCCGGATTGATGGCGGTCGAGCTCTCGTTCTCCATCATGTCGCGCGGCAGCAGGTGGCGGCGGTTCGACGTGGCGTAGAGAATGACATTGGGCGGGCGACCCTCGATGCCGCCTTCGAGCGCGGCTTTCAGCGACTTGTAGCTGGTGTCGTCGCCGTCGAAGGAGAGATCGTCGCAGAAGACGATGAAGCGGGCCGGCGCGTCGCGGAGCTGGCCCATCAGCACCGGCAGGCTTTCGATCTCCTCGCGGTGAATTTCGATCAGCTTGAGGGGCGGCTGGCCGGGACGGGCGTTGATGTCCGCATGCACGGCCTTCACCAGCGACGACTTGCCCATGCCGCGCGCGCCCCACAGAAGCGCATTGTTGGCCGGCAGGCCGCGGGCGAATCGCTCGGTGTTCTCGGCCAGCGTGTCGCGCATGCGGTCGATCCCACGCAGCAGGTCCATGTCGACGCGGTTGACGCGCGCCACAGGTTGCAGCGTGGACTTCGCCGCATTCCACACGAAGGCGTCCGCGGCCTTGAGATCGACCGGCGGGGGCGGGGGCGGCGACATGCGCTCCAGGGCGTCGGCGATGCGGCCCAGAAGGCTTGTCATCGCGAGAGTTTGATCCGGGAAACCGGGAGAAGCGACGGTCTTGTCTGACATGGCGTCCATGAGTGTTTCTGGCGGAGCAGGGCCGCGGATGAGCGGCTTTACCGCATAGGGCGCGCCACAGGAAGGCGCTCAGGGCTTTTCAGCCGTGGGCAGAGCGCTGCGCGGGGCCGCTTACCATTGCTTTCGGCTCATCGAACGGTATAGTCCGCGCACTTCGGACCGGGTTTCTCCCGTTTCACGGTCCTTTCTGGAGTCACCTGCCTGATGAACTTCATTACGCCCGCTTACGCACAAGCCGCAGCAACGCCCGGCGGAGCCGATCTCGTGATGCAGATGGCGCCTTTCGGCATCATCCTCGTCATCATGTATTTCCTGATCCTGCGCCCGCAGCAGAAGCGTGTGAAGGCGCATCAGGAGATGATCAAGGCCGTGCGCCGCGGCGACACGATCGTGACCTCGGGCGGCATCGTCGGCAAGGTCACCAAGGTGACGGACGAGCCCGAGATCGAAGTGGAAATCGCCCAGAACGTGCGCGTCCGCATCATCCGCACGATGATCACGGACGTTCGCAGCAAGGGCGAGCCCGTCAAGGAATAATCGGGCTGCGGCTCGTTTCGACGGGCGACGGCTCGCATACAGGCGCCGGCCCGCCCGCCATTTTTCGTTCGAGATGAGAGCTTCGGCCAGCCGGAGGCTCTGGAGAGACCAGACCCAATGCTCCGCTTCGCCCGCTGGAAGGTCGCGTCGATCGTGGCCATGTCGCTGATCAGCTTTCTGCTGATCGTGCCGAGCGTACTTTCGCCCTCCGCCCGCGAATCCCTGCAGAACTCGCTGCCGCGCTGGGTTCCCGTGAAGCCCATCGTGCTGGGTCTCGATCTGCAGGGCGGCGCGCATCTTCTGCTCGAAGTCGACAGCGGCGACGTCACCCGCACGCAGGTGAACAACCTGCGCGACGACGTGCGCCGCATCCTGCGTGAAGAGAATGTGCGCATCACGGGCGGCATCGGCGCACAGGGCCGCACCATCCAGTTCCGCGTCGCCGAAGCGGCCGACCGCGCCCGCGCGCTGCCGAAGCTGCGCCAGCTCGGCGCGCCCACGGGCGTTTCGGCGCTGGGCACGCCCAATGCGCCGACGTTCGAGGTGACCGAGAATTCCGACGGGCTGATCCAGATCACCGTCACGGAAGCCGGCATCAACGATCGCGTCCGCCGCGCGGTCGACCAGACCATCGAAGTTCTGCGCCGCCGCGTCGACGCGCTCGGCACGACCGAGCCGAACATCCAGCGCCAGGGCGCCGATCGCGTGCTCGTGCAGGTGCCGGGCCTTCAGGACACGAACCGGCTCAAGGAAATTCTGGGCACGACCGCGAAGCTCGAATTCCGCCTCGTCGCCGATGCGGGCGGCAATCCTGCCGATGTCGACAATCTCGAACAGACCGACCAGCCGGGCCGCCTGCCTGTCGAAAAGCGCGTCATGGTCGAAGGCGAGGACCTGACCGACGCGCAGCCGGGCTTCGACCAGCGCACCGGCGAGCCCGTGGTGAACTTCCGCTTCAATATCCGCGGCGGACAGCGCTTCGGCGAAGTCACCAGCGCCAATGTCGGGCGTCCCTTCGCAATCGTGCTCGACAACAAGGTGATTTCCGCGCCGCGCATCCTCGGCCCGATCACCGGCGGCTCCGGACAGATTTCCGGTCGCTTCACGGTCGAGCAGGCCAACAATCTGTCGATCCTGCTGCGCGCCGGCGCGCTGCCCGCCAAACTGTCCATCGTCGAGGAGCGCACCGTGGGTCCGGGCCTCGGCCAGGATTCGATCGACGCGGGCAAGCGCGCCGCCTATCTCGCGGCATTCCTCGTCTGCGTCTACATGCTGACGACCTACGGGGTGTTCGGCATTTTCGCCAATATCGCGCTTGCCGTGCATATCGCGCTGATCTTTGCAGGCCTGATCCTGCTTAGCGCCACCCTGACGTTGCCGGGCATCGCGGGAATCGTCCTGACCATCGGCATCGCGGTCGACGCGAACGTGCTGATCTATGAGCGCATCCGCGAAGAATTCAGGAACGGCCGGTCGATCATCACGGCGCTGGATTCAGGCTTCAAGCGCGCCTTTGCGACGATCATCGATTCCAATTCGACCAGCATGGTCGCGGCCATCATCCTCTACTTCCTCGGTTCCGGTCCGGTGCGCGGCTTCGCCGTCTCCTTCGGCCTGGGCATCCTGACCTCGGTCGTCACCGCCGTCACGATGACGCGCATGATGATCGCTCTCTGGTATCGCCTGCGCCGCCCGACCAAGCTGCCGATCTGAACGGAAAGCCATCGCCATGAGAACCTTCCGGCTTGCGCCAGACAATATGTCGTTCAGCTTCATGCGCCTGCGGCGCGTGAGCTATCCGTTCTCGGCCGTCATGTCGATCGTCTCGGTCATCATGTTCCTGACGCTCGGGCTGAATTTCGGCATCGATTTCGCCGGCGGCACGCTCCTCGAGATTCGCTCGAAGACCGGACAGGCCGATCTCGCCTCGCTGCGCGCGCTCGGCGACAAGCTGTCGCTCGGCGAAGTCGAGGTGCAGGCTTTCGGCGGCGGCACCGACGCCACGGTGCGGCTGCGCCTTCAGCCGGGCGGCGATCCGGCGCAACAGGCCGCGGTCGAGAAGGTGCGGGCGGAGATCGGCCCGAACTATGAATTCCGCCGCGTCGAAGTGGTGGGTCCGCGCGTCTCCGGCGAACTCGTGCAGTCGGGCACGCTGGGCGTCGTCGTGTCGATCATCTCGGTGCTGATCTATCTGTGGTTCCGCTACGAATGGCAGCTCGCCATCGCGGCCGTCATCGCGACCATGCACGATCTTCTGCTCACGGTCGGCTTTTTCGCCGTCACGCGGCTCGAGTTCAACGTCACCTCCATCGCCGCGATCCTGACCATCGTGGGGCTTTCGCTGAACGAAACCGTCGTGGTGCTCGACCGTATCCGCGAGATGATGCGCAAGTACAAGAAGCTGCCCATCGCCGAGATGATTGACCTGTCGATCAATGCGGTGCTGTCGCGCACGATCATGACGTCGACCACGACCCTGCTGGCGCTGCTGGCGCTCGTCTTCTTCGGCGGCCACGTCATTCAGTCGTTCTCGCTGTCGATGATGTGGGGCGTGTTCGTCGCCACCTATTCGTCGATCTTCATCTGCTCGCCGATCCTGATCTATCTCGGCGTCCGCCCAGGCGATCTGGCGGAGCCCGAGCCCGAAGACGGCAAGCAGGCGGGCCGCGCCAAGAAAGCCGCAGCCTGAGGCTCAGGCGCTGCGCGCGCGGGCTTGAGTCAGGGGCTTGCGCCTGACCCGGGGAACCCCACATTCGGGTCAGACCCGAGGCGCACATGGCAGAAACGAACCGCAAATACGAAGGCTTCGTCCCCGGCGCCCATGACATAGAGGGGTTTGGGGCCGGCGGATTCCGGTTCGCCGGCATGTCGCACCGCGGCTCGCTGCTGGCGCTGCCGTCCGGCATCCGAGCCTGGGCCGCCACGACGCCCGCCGAGATCACCTTTGCGTCGCTCGCGCCCGTGCTGGACGAGGAGCCGGGCTCGATCGAGCTGCTGCTGATCGGCACCGGCCCGGAAATCCGTCCGATCCACCCGGATCTTCGCGCACGGCTGAAAGCCGCCGGCATCGGCGTCGACCCGATGGCGACCACGCATGCGATCTCGACCTACAACATCCTGTTTTCCGAGAAGAGGCGGGTTGCGGCCGCGCTCCTGGCGGTCGCATGACCGACGCTGTGGCGGCGCCCCATCTTGCTCCCCATTACGAGGCGTGCGGTCAGCTGTTGCGCTCGGAAGATCGCGACCGCTGGCTCGCGTGCCTGTTCGCGCCCGACGCCAAGCGTCCGCACCTGCATGCGCTTTACGCCTTCAGCCTGGAAATGGCGCGCGTGCGCGAACTCGTGTCCGAACCCTTGCCGGGCGAGATCCGCATGCAATGGTGGCGCGACGCTCTGTGCGGTCAGGGCCGCGGCGATGTCGAATCGCATCCGGTGGCGTCTGCGCTGATCGATACGGTGAAGCGGTTCCGCCTGCCGATTCAGGCGCTCAAGGATCTGATCGAGGGCCGGGGGTTCGATCTCTATGACGATCCCTTGCCGACGC